>NZ_VISL01000001.1:2187500-2558750 GCF_007827465.1 Dokdonia sp. Hel_I_53 | reverse complement strand
TAGAGAGATACGTAAGGGATTTGGTGATGTAGAAGTTCTTAAAGGATTTTCTACCATCTTCAAGCCTGGGCAAACAAATTTGATCATTGGTACTTCTGGATCAGGTAAGACTGTTTTTTTAAAAACAATGCTAGGTCTTTTTAAGCCTGATAGCGGCCAGATTATATATGATGGTAATCCTTATTCCGAAATAAGTGACGAGGAGCAGCGTGTTCTTCGTGAGCAAATAGGAATGGTTTTTCAAGGAAGCGCACTTTTTGACTCTATGACCGTTGAAGAGAATATAGCCTTCCCGCTAAAGATGTTTACGAAAATGAAAAAACGTGAACGTATTGAACGCGCAAACATTGTAATAGATCGTGTTAATCTAGAAAATGCAAATCATAAACTACCTTCAGAAATTTCTGGTGGAATGCAAAAAAGGGTGGCAATAGCACGAGCAATCGTAAATAATCCAAAATATTTATTTTGTGATGAGCCTAATTCTGGTCTCGATCCTAATACCGCAACAGTCATAGACAACTTAATACGCGAGATCACGATTGAATATAATATGACGACCATTATTAACACGCATGATATGAACTCTGTGATGGAAATTGGCGATCATATTGTTTACTTACAAAAAGGTCACCTCGCATGGGAGGGGACTAAAAATGAGATCTTTAAAACAGATAATAAAGATGTTACAAATTTTGTATATTCTTCAAATCTATTCAAAATGGTAAGAGAAGCGCAAAATGCTTAATCAATACCACTTATAGAAAGTTAGTTTCTGCTTTCGCGAAAGCAAACGAATGTTAATTTAAGTATGCTTTTAACGAGTATTACCTTCGACAACAAGCGTATCTAGTTTAAAACGCTCTTTTAACCATAACTGCATCTTCTGCTGCTGCTTGATTCTATCTCTACTCCTAATTTTTCTAGACCACTGAACTTTAATTACTGTTAATGTATCAGGCTCATTATCAAAATCTGAGGTTATTAGTGTAGAATATCCGAACCTTTCTAAGCCGTCGTAATTTATTTTTGCTTCTTTACGTACAGTTTCAAATGGAATTTTAGAAGCTTGTAAATCTGTCAATCTTGATTCTAAAAATGAAATCCTAGCGTCTTTAGAAGTCAAAGCCTCTTGATTTTTTACATATAAATCTTCAAGAATACCAGAACGAAGCTCTGTACTTAAGCGCTCTGCCAGCTCATTACTTTGATCTGCACCTTGATGAATTACTAATGTTGAGGTTTCTAAGCCACTTATACCTTTAAGTTTCTCCTTCCATTCAGATATTTTAAACTGTGGTATTAAAGCTCCTATAAAATAAATATCTATGGTCTCTGTTTCTGGGTCCTCAACTCTCTTTAAAATTTCTGCGCCATCATACCGTACAGTGTCTGTAATGTATGTCTCAGCTTTTGATATATATACCTGTTTTTTTAATAATTTATAAAATGTCCAGATACTTGGGACGAGCACTAGTAATGCAATAATTGTAGCATATGCTGTAGTACGTTTTCGCTTTTTTTGGTTTGCATACTTTACCAATGGGAACCTAAGTAATTTAGCCACAGTAAAAGCAGATAGCGCAATAAATACTGCATTTATAAAGAATAGATACAATGCGCCGCTTGCGTAGTTCCAGTTAGAAATAGCAATACCATACCCTACAGTACATAATGGAGGCATTAAAGCAGTGGCAATTGCAACTCCAAAAATTACACTCGCAATGGTTCCTGACTTGGTTTTTGCAACTATCAATGCTAAACCACCAAAAATTGCAACTAACACGTCTAGTATTGTTGGGTAAGTGCGCGCTAGTAACTCAGTCGTCTCCTCTTTCATAGGAGACAAACTAAAGTAAATCGTAGCCGTTAAAACACTAAGCACCATCATCACCAAAAGATTGAGTAATGACCGCTTCATCATGACTCCGTCATTAATAGCTACTGCTAGTCCAGCGCCTACAATAGGTCCCATAAGCGGACTTATAAGCATGGCACCTATAACAACAGCGGTACTGCTCACATTAAGACCAATACTAGCTACAAAAATAGAGAAGATTAGAATCCAAGCGTTATGTCCCTTAAAAGGAATATCTTTCCGAACTGCAGAAATAGTCGCATCTCGATCAGTATCTGTACGTATATCTAATAAGTCTTGTAAAAATGCCTTTATAACTTGCCATACACCTTGGGCGTCCTTAGGCATACCCTCCTTTGGGGGTAATCCGATGTTTAAATCTTTCTTTTCAACATCTGGATTTGATCCTATATTATTTTTGTTCTCCACTAGCCTAAATCACTACCAAATTTATTTTTCACTTCTTCTCGAATTTGTTTAATGTCTTGCTCTTTACTTTTTGGAACGATCATTAAAACATCATCATTTTCAACAACAATATAGTCTTTTAAACCATCTATAACAACTACTTTATTGTGCTCTGTACGGATGATGTTTCCTGAGGAATTAGAAGAAAGAACTTTTGAATTAATTACTGCATCTGCGCCAGAAAAACGTTTTTTCTTATCATATAATGAGCCCCAAGTACCTAAATCATTCCAATCAAATGATGCTGGAACCACTTTTACGTTTTGATGCTTTTCCATGATCCCAAAGTCAATAGATATGTTTTCTGCCTTGGGGTATTCTTTATCTATAAATTCTTGCTCTTGAGAGAGGTTATAGACATCTTTTCCGGCCGCTAAGAGATGATACATCTCTGGCAAAAATTTTTTAAAGCTAGCAATCACTGTTTTTACACTCCAAATAAACATGCCTGCATTCCACAGGTATGCGCCACTTTCTACAAAATTCTTTGCTTGCTTATAATCTGGTTTCTCTGTAAAACGATCTACCGCTTTCGCGAAAGCGGAATCACCCTTGTCGTACTTAATGTAACCATAGCCTGTATTAGGAAAACTAGGCTTAATCCCTAGAGTAACAATTGTTTCTTGTTGTTGTGCAGCCTCAAAAGCAAGTTCTAGGTCTTTTGAAAATGCTTTCTCATCCTCTATCCATGCATCGCTAGGTGCAACTATCATTACCGCATCAGGGTTCTCTTTTTCTACCTTAAGTGAAGACAGTAAAATACAAGGTGCCGTATTACGCATTGCACTTTCAAGCACAATGTTTTTTTGAGCAATTTCTGGGAGTTGTTCTTTGACAATATCGTTATAAGCGACATTTGTAAGTACTAAGATTTGATCTCTTGGAACAAGGTCAGCTAGTCTATTAAATGTTTTTTGTAATAACGTTTCTCCCGTTCCAAGCATATCGTGAAACTGCTTAGGAAACGATTGAGTACTAACCGGCCAAAATCTGGAACCTACACCACCTGCCATTAACAAGGCATAGTAATTACTATTATCTTTCATATTTCTTTAGATTACTCAAGTCTATCCACCTCAGCATTGGGTTGAAACAAATACACTTTCCCTGTGCTTATTTCTGTACATTCATATCGCTTCACACGTTTAGCTCCTTTTTTAAAAATCTTTCCATTGTAAATTTGAAAAATTGACCCTCTGGGTATTTCAAATATAAAATTTTTATCAGAGGGGGGATCATATTTTTTTAATGCAACAGATAGATGTGCATCTGTATCACTACTTGCTTTGGGACTTTTGAAATGTCTAGCCAAGAAAGGCAATACATCTTGAGGAAAAATCTCTGGCCGTATAAAAGGGAGCATCAAGGTTTGAAAAGTATATTTCCACTCGCGACCATGGGGCTTAATACCTCTACCATATTTTTTAAAAGCAACGAGATGGGCTATCTCATGTACTAGAGTAATTAAAAACCGATATTGATTGAGAGATACATTTACGGTTATTTGATGTTGTCCATTTTTTAACACACGATAATCCCCATGCCTACTCACGCGTTCATTTACGATCTTTAAATATACTGCATGACTTTTTATAAGCTCAAATATGGGAGCAGCTGCTCTCTCAGGTATATATTTTTTAAGTGTCTCTACCATTCATTAAGGTGTCGTTGCAGAAACCTCTAACATCTTACCGTTAAAATATTGATGACCCGTGAGCGAAAAATCAAAAATGTAATTTGCCATTTGACTTGCTGTAAGAGGCGCATCATATCCAGGAAAAGCTTCTTCTAGCATTTCTGTTTGTACAGCTCCTAATGCTAATACATTAAAGGAAATTCCTTGTTCTTTGTATTCCTCAGCAAGCAATTCGCTCCAAGTAATTACAGCTCCCTTACTTGAGCTATATGCAGATAGTCCTGGGAATTTCATGCTTCCTTGAACACCTCCCATACTTGAAACGGTAACTACGTGAGAACCTTTATTCATATAAGGCAAGACAATTTTGGTGAGCTCTGCGACTCCGAAAACATTTACATCATAAATTGCCTTAAAATCGGCAATTGTCGTTTCTTGAAATGGCTTATTAAGGAAAGCTCCAGCATTGTTAATGAGGATATCTACTCCTTCCCAATCGCTTTCGATAAAATCAATAACTTTTTGAAAATGTGTTGCGTTTGTAATATCAAATGAAAAGGCTGTAAGATTCTGTAAATTCAAGTCGCTACACTGAGTATGCTTTCGCGAAAGCGCAAGTACCTGATGACCCTCGGCAGCAAATTTTTTAGCCAGCTCAAAACCTATTCCTCTACTTGTTCCAGTTATTATGATTCTTTTCATTCTTAGATACTATACAATTATTTGAAGGGTGATCGAAGGAGTAACGTTAGGACCGCTTTACTATTTTATCATTATTTCCTTTGTAGGACTACTTAAGATTCCCTCTAGGCCTGTTGCCATCTGAGCAATAAGCTTTTCCATAAAAGGGATATCTATTAATTCAACTTCATCTTTAACACTATGGTAATGCTCGAAATTTGTGAAGTCAAAAGATGAGACCGTATGTGCAGGAACAGTAAATTCTTGATAAAAGGGATAATTATCACTACGCATAAAAAGATTAAACTCTTTTGCTTTTGGTAAAAAACCTACTAAGTTATTTCCTGTATATTCATTGAATTTTTCTGGAAAGTTAGACAACTCGTACCCAGAAGCATAGACAAGATGGTCTTTTCCTTCCATCGGTACTCCTATCATTTCAATATTGTACATCATATAAAGATCTACAGCAGCCTCTTTCATTTTTTTTGCAAGATGTTTTGAGCCTAACAACCCTTTTTCTTCGGCAGAAAATAAAGCAAAAACGAGTGTTCTCTTATTTGATTTTGTTTTGGCAAAGTGATCTGCTAGAGCGAGTACTGCTGTAGTTCCCGCCGCGTTATCATTTGCTCCATTTGCGATGGTATCACCTCCTATAGCTTTACCAGTTCCTATATGATCGTAATGGGCTCCTATCAAAACCACTTCTTTTTTAAGTAATGGATCGCTTCCGTGCAATACCCCTACTATATTAAAAGCCTCCTTTCCCATTGCAATGAACTCGTCTCTATATGTTTCATAATATGGCTTGACACCTGCATGTTCAAAACGTGCTTCTATAAATTGTGCTGCCATCTCAATTTCTGGACTCCCTGTATCTCTTCCCTGAAGCTCATCTGCTGCTAGAAATTCTAGTGTCTTTTGGACAGAAGTCATTTTTGAAATATCTGGCAAGACCATTGTCACTTGATCCATCTCTGGATCAGAGATAGTGGAAGTAACAGGTATATTAGTGGTTGATACTGGAACTAGTGGAGGAGTAGATCCACAAGCTATAAAAAGTACTGCTACTGTGATAAGAACAAAGTTTTTCATAATCGTAAAGATAAAAAAACCCACGCGTTTGCGTGGGTTATACATTTTTAATTTAGATTACGGTTACGCTAGCATTAGCACTGGATTCTCAATATAAGTACGTAACGTTTGTAAAAATTGAGCCCCTGTGGCTCCATCCACCGTTCTGTGATCACAAGCAAGTGTTAACTTCATAGTATGACCTACCACAATCTGTCCCTCTTTAACAACTGGCTTCTCAACAATAGCACCTACTGAAAGAATTGCACTGTTAGGCTGATTAATTATAGAGGTGAAATCTGTTATTCCAAACATCCCTAAATTTGAAATCGTAAACGTTGATCCAGACATCTCATCTGGCTTTAGTTTTTTATCCCTAGCTTTTCCAGCAAGAACCTTTACTTCTGCATTTATTTGTTGTAAAGATTTCTCATTAGCAAATTCTACTACTGGAACTACTAATCCATCAGGAACGGCTACTGCTACTCCAATATGGACATGATGGTTTAAACGCATTTTATCATCAAACCATTGAGAGTTAACCTGTGGGTGCTGCTTTAACGCAATTGCCGTTGCTTTAATGATTATATCATTATAAGAAACCTTCGTGTCTGGAAGTTGATTGAACTGCCCTCGGAAGTTCATCATATTTTCCATGTTCATTTCTACGTTTAAGTAGTAATGAGGCGCTGTAAATTTTGATTTACCAAGACTTTTTGCAATTGCTTTACGCATTTGTGAGTTGTCTACTTCCTCATAGCTTTCTTCTCCCGTTGCTACAAATTGCTGTACGGTTGAACCAGCTGTATTGTTACCAGGAACGAAATTCTCAACATCACTTTTTACTATACGGCCATTCTCTCCAGATCCTTTCACCTCAGTTAGGTTAATCCCTTTTTCTTCTGCTATTTTTTTAGCTAATGGTGAAGCTATCACTCTACCGCCACTGGTTATTACAGTTGGTGAAGAAGAACTGCCTGAACTTGGTGTTGCATTAGACTTTGCTTTTGGGGGCATTTTAGAATTACCTTCTTTGCTTTCTGTTTTTGTGGGTTCTTTTTTGCTTTCTGTTTTAGGTGTATTCTTTGAAGCCGCAGTCTTTTGTTCTTTGGCAATTTCAGAAACGTCTGTACCAGCTGGACCTATTATAGCCAGCAATGCATCAACTTTTGCTGTTTCCCCTTCTTGAATACCTATGTGAAGTAAAGTCCCAGATTGAAATGACTCGAACTCCATAGTAGCCTTATCTGTTTCAATTTCGGCTAAAATATCTCCTTCTGCCACTTCATCGCCAATTCCTTTGAGCCAAGTGGCTACAGTTCCCTCTTCCATCGTATCAGATAACCTAGGCATTGTAACTACAATAACTCCTTCAGGCACCTTTGAACCAGCGTTAGAATCATTTACATCTGGAGAGTTTTCATTTTCATCACTTGATTCTCCTTCATCTTTATTAGATGTATCTCTTTCTTCGGAATCGTCTGTGCTTTTATCTGCTTTCGCGGAAGCGTTATCGCCTGATATTAAATCAGCAATATCCTCTCCTTCCTCTCCTATAATTGCTAGCAGTGTATCTACCTTTGCAGTTTCTCCTTCTTGAATACCAATATGAAGTAATACTCCTTCATTGAAGGATTCAAACTCCATGGTTGCTTTATCGGTCTCTATTTCTGCTAGAATATCACCTTCTGAAACTGCATCACCTACATTCTTAAGCCATGTAGCAACAGTCCCTTCCTCCATAGTGTCGCTTAATCGCGGCATGTTAATTACTTCTGCCATAGCTTATAATTTATGAGATATAAATGGATAATCTTCTTGCTCATATACGACATCATACATGACATTAATATCTGGAAATGGGCTTTCATCTGCAAATTTTTCACATGCTGCTACACGTTTTTTTACATTCTTATCCATCTCCTTGATTTCTTCTTCTGTGGCATATTTCTTATCAAGTAAAATTTGCTTTACTTGAGTTATAGGGTCTATTTTTTGATACTCTGCCACCTCATCTTTAGTTCTATAATGCTGCGCATCAGACATGGAATGCCCTCTATAACGATAGGTTTTTAGTTCCAAAAATGTAGGTCCATCACCACGACGTGCTCGTTCCATTGCTTCATCTATTGCTTCAGCCACAGCTACTGGATCCATTGCGTCTACTGGACCACAAGGCATCTCATAGCCAAGACCTAACTTCCAAATATCTTCATGGTTTGCAGTACGCGCCACAGAGGTACCCATCGCATAACCATTATTTTCAACACAAAATACTACAGGTAGTTTCCAAAGCATCGCCATGTTGAATGTTTCGTGTAGAGAGCCTTGACGTGCTGCACCATCACCAAAAAAGCAAAGCGTGACAGCTCCAGTATCATTATACTTATCTCCAAAAGCCATACCCGCACCTAATGGGATTTGACCTCCCACAATACCGTGACCTCCATAGAATCCTTTTTCCTTAGAGAAAATATGCATAGACCCACCTAGCCCTTGAGAAGTTCCTGTTGCTTTCCCAAAAAGCTCTGCCATTACGCGCTTAGGGTCTACCCCCATACCTATAGGTTGTACGTGATTACGATAAGCAGTAATCATTTTATCCTTTGATAAATCCATTGCATGAAGAGATCCCGCCAGGATAGCCTCCTGTCCGTTGTATAGGTGTAAGAACCCTCGAACTTTTTGTTGAATATATACTTGAGCAAGTTTGTCTTCAAACTTACGCCAGAAAAGCATTTCTTCGTACCAATTAAGATACGTCTTTTTGGTAATTTTTTTCATCTATACGCGTATAAAAGTAGCTCAAATTTGAACTACTATCAAAAATAACACTTTAAGGAGATTTGAGAAACTGTATCTTGTAAAAATTAATACGCAAACGAGTAAATTGAAACAATGAAAATTCTTTATCTAACAATAACTTTTGGTCAAAAAATGACTTTATTCAAAAAGATTTCGCTTTCGCGAAAATTATAAGGATAGCAATAAATAAGGCAAAGAGAAGAAGTCAACTTATTTAATAATTATCATTAACGTATTTATCCTATAAGTAATCTGCAGTAAATAAGAATGGTAGTAAATTCTCCAAAGAATCACTTTTCATCACCTCACCACGCTCTCCCATAAAATATAATGGAATAGGTGATTTTTGTTTAATTTCATATTCTGCTATGGCCTGACGACATGACCCGCAGGGCGGAATAGGCGTTGTAGTGACTTTTTCTTTTGCCCTAGCAGTAATCGCCATAGCTACCATCTTAGCGTGCGGATACTTTGCAGATGCATAGTAGATTGCTGTGCGTTCTGCGCAAAGACCAGAAGGATATGCTGCATTCTCTTGATTGTTACCAGAAATTGTCTCTCCATTGTTTAACAATAGTGCAGCACCTACGTAGAAATTAGAATAAGGTGCATATGCCTTCTCTCTAGCTTCAAATGCAGTTTCCATTAATGCAGAAATCGTTTCTGGAAGTGCATCTACTGATTCAAAAACTTCCAAAAACGATTCTATTTTTATTTTTTTCATATACTATTAATACTCTTCGTATTTATCACCAAAACTAAATGTAAGACCAAATCGAAGTGTATTTTCTAAAGGACTTCTCACAGAACCTGTTGAGAACAAATAAGAAAGGTCTAAGTCAATAGAGTTAAATTCAAAGCCAGCTCCTAAGGTTGCAAACTTACGAGCCCCTTTTAGATCACTTTCGTTAAAGTACCCCAATCTCAGTGCAAAAACATCATCATAGGTATACTCTGCCGCTAATGACCATGTTATCTCTTTGAGTTCTTCACTAAACCCATCTGGAGCATCTCCAAATGATTGAAAAATTCCAGTAAAAAAGTTTACATCATCATCTTGACCCGCAACAATCACGACATCGTCATCATTTGTAATTTCTCCATCACCATTAGAATCTACTCTCCCGAATCTTGGAGGTGTAGGTACCAGTAATTTATTAAATTCTAACCCCACAAACACTTCATTATAATCATCTAGTATGAAGTCAAAACCTCCCCCAATCTTTAGATTGGTTGGTATAAAATTTTCCTCTCCAGCATCACTATATTTAACCTTAGGACCTATATTTGAGATATTAAGACCTCCCCTCCAGCGACCATCAAAATCTGTATATGTTTTTTGCTCAGATTGATAGTAAGCCCCAATATCTACCCCAAAAGAACTCGCTGGACTTGCATCTTGTAAATCATCAAGACCGTTCAATCTCAAATTACTCTGTAAAAAGCGTCCTGACACTGCCATTGAAAATTGATCATCAAGTTTTAATGCGTACGTAGCATCAAAAGCAAACTCGTTAGGCTTTACATCAAGACCCACGTCACTAGCATCTCTTCTTGTATTTATAGTCCCTAAACTAAAATATCGTAAGCTAGCACCAAATGCACTACGCTCGTCAAGACGATTTACATAAGACAATTGCATTAAACCAATATCATTAACAAGATTCCCTAAATAGGGCGTATAATTGAAACCTACACTGTATTTACTTTCTATAAAAGCCATTTTTGCTGGATTCCATTGCCCTGAGTAAGCATCGGGGCTAGTTGCAACACCCTGCTCCCCCATTCCAGCAGCTTTAGCATCACCTGCGATTATAATAAAAGGAACAGCTGTTGTTATTGCATTACGGTCATCTTGCTGAGCACTCACAATAGTAGAAGACAATAGAAAAACTACCAAAAGCAGTAGAGAAAACTTATTCATAAAAGATAGAATTTTGGCAAATATAGACTTTTTATATTTTTAGGTTTAGAGGATTACGAGCTTCTCGATTTTTTCCACTTGCTTGTTAGTTAACGTAGATTTTACGGTAATCTTATACACGTACACACCTTTTCCTAAAGCTTGTCCAAAATCATCGAGCCCATTCCATGTAATATCTCTAGATAAAAATCCATCTGTAACTATTGACTGATTAATAGTTTTGATCACTTTGCCAGTTACAGTAAAAATTTGAACTTGAACATCAAGTGGCTCAAAAGGCCTATTATGATTAAACCAAAACTCTGTATAATTAACAAATGGGTTTGGGTAATTAAGTACGTTATTAATTTCAAGCTCTTCATTACCTGCCACAACAAACTGCAATTCTGCTGTTGAGCTGTTATTATAAACATCCCAAGCTTTAAAAGAAAGGGTATGTAAGCCAGATTCTAAATCCCTTAATTTCCTCGCAGCAGTCCCTTTCATAAAATCATCAACATCTGTTTCATAAAAATCATTCAATACAATAGGGTTAGTTTCGTCACCATCAATGATAGCAATCATATCATGACCTATACCACTCGCTGTATTAATTCCGTTCTCATCTTCTAACTTTGCTAATATAATAGGCGAGTCATTTGTGATACCGCCATCCACAAAGTTTTCATCATTCATGAAGAGACTTATTTTTGGACCTTCGTTATCTTCTGGTGCATTTTCATTAAGCCCCCCTACAATGATGTTCATATTCACACCAGTTTGATCCTCTAAGGCACCCGTGCGCTCGGCATAAAAATTAAGCCTCCCATTACCTAAAGGAATTGAGGTATCTCGAGGCATCCGAAAAGTAAATTCAAAATTTCCATTAGTCACTGATGCTTGCCCCCTATAGAGAATCGCACCTAGAGTGGTAAAATCCATTATGAGAAGTTCACCTGCACCATTTGTTGTACCGTCGTTTCCTAACGTTTGCCTTTCAATACGCTTATCAAAAAGAGTCACCGCTAGTGTTCCGCTATAATCAGATAATATCTGTCCAGATTCATTCAACACTCTTCCACTCATTTTTACAAGATCAAGGGCTTTTAATTCTGGCAATGTGGTGCCCACAGCTATATCATTAATTGCAGTAAGCTGTATATCTGGTTTTGGAAACGCAAGCTTCATTGCTGGGTCTCCGCAGAAAAAAATAACTCGCCGCAAACCGTTAGGAATAGTATTTTTTGATGCTCTCAGATTTTCGGCAACACTTTCAACTACATTACTCCCAAAAGAGAATATTTCTCCCGCAAGTACATTATTAAACTGCACACCTAAACTAACACTTATCTCTCGGGTTGTTGTAACCATACCAACCGCACCCCCATTGGGATTCCACAAGAGACGCTCTCCTCCAGTAGGTCGTTCTGGATTGTCAAATTTTCCAAATTCACAAGTAACTGTAACAATAAGCGGGAGTTTCTCCCCATTATCAAGTCTATCGATATCATTTTGAGTGACAATAGCTTCTGAGGCAAGTAATTCCTCGCCCCCATGACCAAGATAGGTAACCACTAGAGAGCCTACCTCAATCGCATTTGCTATAGCCTCATTTACTTTTGGGTACCTATTACCCCCTGCAGAGGATTGCTGCCTAAAGGCATCACTATGTATTTTATAAACGTTTACAAAAGGTTTTTGCATACTTATTTGATCACCAAGATCATCTAAGGTGCCTTGAAGCTCTGTAAATTCAAAAACCTCATCAACATCATCAGAAACAAGGACAAAATTATTACGCCATCGGCCATAAGATGAACGGTCATTATAATTTATAATTTTGTCCACTATGGTTGCTGCAAGTTGAGGAGTATCTGCAACAATTCGACCTACAGCTATATCTAATCTATCTGTTGAACGCATAGTACCTTCATCTGGATCCATAGATCCGTAAAAGTCGTCACTCATAAATGAGCTTACAAGACTAAAACTTTCGTACGTTTGAAAAGTAGGCATCACATTGTTATTTGCAGGTATGCGATCCTTATAATCTACAGAAGTATCTCCAAAAAGACAAACATATTTTACCCTCTCAACATCGCTTGAAGCATTATCATATACATACTTAATAAAATTACGTATTGCCCCTATATCTTGTCGTCCCCCACCAAATTCTTCGTAGATTTCTTCTAGAGTAACAGTCTTGACATTCAGTCCACGATATAATCTATTATGCTGCGCGAGTCTTTCGGCCTGAGGTCGCAATAAATTACTTGTCACCATCAGATAATCTACATCTTCAAAAGTCCCGTTAGGGCCTTGAAAAACCGTGCCTTTTAAATTTTGTCTTGTTACTTGAGAATTTCCGCTTTCGCGCAAGGGTAAGAAATAATCCCTAGTAGTAACAGCTACAAACTTACGTTCACTCCCGAGCATACTCTTAAAAACTACATCCGGAGATCCTCCCAAAGGCAACGCACGTATATCTGTTTGATCTGTCACCTCCCATATTTGAGTATATTCTTGCATTTCATTCAATTCATAAGCGCCAATTCCTGACTGCGCTGCTGCTGAATTATTTTTAAAAATAAATTGATCACCTGTGCCCGTTAACTGGGAGGGAACATCTAAACTTATGTAGTCTAAATACCCTGTACTTGAAGGATTACCATTATTGTTATATGTAAGTGTTACAATAGCAGACTGGCTATTTATAGGAACATCGATTTCTATCTGATTTCCACGTGCAAGGGAAATTGTTGATATCGCAGCAAGGGGTATTGTACCCACTACCACTCCATTAACGGAAATATCAAAAGAAGTCGCACTTTCTGAAACAGCTGCGACTACTACTTTGAGCCTAGCTATCTCTCCAGGAATAGCATTTGGTAAACTAAACTCAAAACTTTGATTTGTTTCAAAATTAAACCGCTCACCAAACCAACGACGGCCAATGCGCACAATATTTGTATTATCTTCTTCATGAAATGCATACTGATCATATGTTGAAAAAGTCGCAACTTGAGTCCCTACAGGCTCCGTATATGGCTGTACTCTAAGACCGTTTGCTCCCTCTACAGTAATATAATAGTAAGACTTATTAGAATAAGGGTTAATATGCGTATTCAACTCTTCGTGATATTTATAAGTACTCTCACCATAGAATAAAATATCATCATTTGAGTCAAAAGAACCATCTTCTTCACCTGTAACTTGTACGGGGATTTCTCTTAAATCATAGGTGTTATTATCACTATTACGCAGGGGTAAAGGAGAACCACCCAAACCATACACCTTGATTCGTTGAGGGTTTATAGCATTAGTATTGACACCTAAATTACTTAAGAATTCTCTATCAATTCTATGGACACCAGTATTTTCTACATAAAATTTGTAGAGGTTTTCATTAGCAAGAATACTATTAGTAATTGGTAAAGACGATTTATAAGAAGTAGGTTGCGCTTTCGCGAAAGCGTAATCAACCTCACCACTGACCACTCTATAAATTTGCCCATTTTGCTTCACAAATGGAGAAAATTTAACAACTGCATAATGATCACTTCTTGAAGTAGCAGTTGCAAAAATCGCTCTGGGTTCATTAGGTACTTTATTAGGGTTCAATTTTGAAAGCCAGCTTCTAGGGACTGGCTCATAACTTATATTAACCAGCTTTGTTGAAGAAGCATTTATGGGTTGCGGTAAAAGCCATTGCTCTTGATAAGACCAAACACCTTCTTCGCTTTCTGTAAGATGCAAATACAAACGCTCCCCATTTTTTTCTGAATCATTTTTACTTGATTCCCATTGAATAGAAAAAGAATCCTTTTGCGCGTACAAATTTGTAGCAAAAAAAATAAGACAGGTAAAAAGTAATTTCATATGTAGCTAACGTAAGGGTATTATTCTTAGTATGATAAGTAAAAACTTGTGCAAATAAAGTATTTTTGCAAGACAATAATAAAGAAATAAAAGCGGCGTTATTATATAGATTATTAGCACCGAAAATAAATTTGAGCATATCATCGTAAAATACTTGCACTTTAACGAGTTTTTCCTATATTGCGCTCTTAAATCTAATGAACAAAAACCTATGAAATCACACTTTGCATTAAAAATGCTGGCGCTAGCAACGTTATCTTTTATGCTAGCAAGTTGTAGTAAATCAAACAACTACAAAGATAGCTCGCGAGGAACAGGTTGGAATGTCGACGGAAGAGACGGCGGCTTTAAACTAAAAACGGATTATCAAGAACAAGCTACTGGGCCTGGTTTAGTATTCGTAGAAGGTGGTACTTTCACCATGGGTAAAGTACAGGATGATGTAATGCACGATTGGAATAACGCTCCTAATCAACAGCACATTCAATCATTTTACATAGATGAAACTGAGGTTACAAATGGTATGTACCTAGAATACCTTGATTGGTTAAAGAAGGTCTTCCCTCCTTCTGATCCAAATTATAGAAATATTTATAAAGGGGCACTTCCAGACACTTTAGTGTGGAGAAATCGTTTAGGTTTTAACGAAACGATGACAGAAAACTACTTACGTCATCCTGCGTATGCAAACTACCCAGTAGTTGGAGTAAATTGGTTACAAGCAGTCGAGTTTTCAAACTGGAGATCAAATCGTGTAAATGAACTTATTTTAGAAGAGCAAGGCTATACAGCTCGTGGAGCCCGTTTTGATGTTGATGCTTCTTCCACATTTGATACCGATACTTATTTGAATGCACCTACACTTACATACGGTGGTAGCGACAGTCTTGCTCGTGGAGGAAGATCGAGTGAGCGCAGAATGAAAGCAAATGACAGTACAGACATTTTCGTACAACTTAGTGACGGTATTCTCTTACCGAAATATAGACTTCCAACAGAAGCAGAGTGGGAATATGCAGCACTTGGCCTTACAGAATTAAGGAGCTACAATGTATACCGTGGACGTAAGAAATATCCTTGGGATGGTTCTTATACACGTTCTTCAAAACGCCGTACTCGTGGAGATCATCTCGCAAACTTTAAACAAGCAGATGGAGATTACGGAGGAATCGCTGGATGGTCTGATGATAATGCAGATATTACTGCAGAGGTTAAAACATATGAACCTAATGATTTCGGGTTATATGATATGGCTGGTAATGTTTCAGAATGGGTAGCAGATGTATATCGCCCAATAGTTGATGATGAGTTTAACGATTTTAACTACTATCGTGGTAATGTCTATACAAAAAATGCTATAGGAGAAGATGGAAAGGTAAAAGTAGTAAGTACAGACTCTATTGTATATGACACTATTGCTGATGGAACTATCATCGCACGTGACCTACCTGGAGAAATACTCCAAGTTCCTGTAACAGAAGAAGACACATATTTAAGAACTCAATTCTCAACAAGTGACAACCGTAACTACAGAGATGGAGACAGACGATCTACAAGATATTTTGAATCTTTTAATCAAGATGCAGATAATACCGAGAGACGCATGTACAATGCACCTACACACAGTATTAATAAAAATGAAGATGGCGAATTAGATCGTACTTACGATAACTCAAATAAAAGAACATCTTTAGTAAATGACGAAGTACGAGTGTATAAAGGTGGGTCTTGGAGAGATAGAGCTTATTGGTTAGATCCAGCTCAAAGACGCTTCCTTCCTCAAGGAATGGCTACAGACGACATTGGTTTCCGTAATGCAATGTCAAGAGTAGGGTCAAAATCTAAAAGAGCAAAAAGCCCAAGATAATCTTAATCTATTATAGTATATTTAAAAGCCCTCTTTGAGGGCTTTTTTATATTATAAAAACCTCGAAATTATGACTATAGCTGAATTGCACTTTCACTTTTTAAATAGTACCGGAGTATGCACAGATACACGGACACTCAAAAAAGGACAAATTTATTTTTCACTAAAAGGAGAAAATTTTAATGGAAACAAATTTGCAGCAAATGCTATCAAAAATGGAGCTATACTTGCTATTGTTGATGAAAAAAAAGATCTAGCACAAAAATCTGTACTTGTAGATGATGTATTAATCACATTACAAAAATTAGCTCATTATCATCGTAATTATCTTAATGTACCTATCATCGGTCTTACGGGCAGTAACGGGAAGACTACTACTAAAGAACTTATAAACGCAGTGCTATCTGAGAAATACAGGACTGTTGCCACTCAAGGAAATCTTAATAACCATATCGGAGTGCCACTCACTCTACTTTCTATGGATGAAACTACAGAGATAGGTATTGTAGAAATGGGAGCTAATCACCAAGGGGAAATAAATATGCTCTCTAAAATTGCTGAGCCTAATTTTGGATATATCACAAACTTTGGGAAAGCCCACTTAGAAGGTTTTGGCGGCTTTCAAGGAGTAATTAAAGGAAAAAGTGAATTATATGACTTTATGAGAAAGAGTGATGGCATTGCATTTGTAAACAATACTGACAGCATACAAATCGAGAAATCAACTGGGGTAAAGCGTATCACCTTTGGAAATAGTCAAAGTGACTGTCCTATCTCGCTTACCAATAGTTCTGGGGCTCTTGAAATAAAAATTGAAGATACCTTTATTGAAAGCAACCTTATAGGAAGTTACAATTTTTCAAATATTGCAGCAGCGATTTCTATAGGTAAATATTTTGATTTAGAAACTATTAATATTAAGAATGGTATTGAAAAATATATCCCAGAAAATAATCGATCTCAAATAATTTCACGAGATGGTTATCATATTATTTTAGACGCTTACAATGCAAATCCTACTAGTATGATTGCTGCTCTTGAGAATCTAGATTTGCAACCTACAAAAAACCATATAGCCTTTATAGGTGATATGTTTGAAGTAGGTGAAACTTCCAAAGAAGAACATCAAAATATATTAGACTTTGCAGCAACACTAACTATCAATAAACTTTTTGCGGTAGGCCCAGATTTTGGTTTTTCGAAAAAACACAAAAATCAAGAAGTGCATTGTAACTATGAAGCCTTTAGTCAGTCATTTTCCTATAGAATACCTAAAGATAGTACTATACTTATAAAAGGCTCCAGAGGAATGAAAATGGAACGAGTACTAGAGCTTATCAAATAGAAATCACATAATCTAAGGCTTAGGCATATAATATTTCTTAATTTTAGGAAACTCTCATACAGAGCGCTTCTATGAAAAAGAAATATATAATTGCTTTTGATCAAGGTACCACAAGTACCCGCTCAATTATTTTTGATGACGCTGGTAACATTAGAAATATTGCTCAGAAAGAACTTACCCAACAACATCCTCAAAAAGGGTGGGTAGAACATGACCCCATAGAAATTTATGAAGCACAAAAAGCAACTTTAAAAGAAATAATTGAAACCTCAGAGATTGATATCCAAGAGATAGCTGCTGTAGGAATAACAAATCAACGGGAGACTACAGTTGTATGGGATAAACATACAAGCGAGCCCATTTACAACGCCATTGTATGGTTAGACAAACGCACTAACAAAATTTGTGAACAACTTAAATCTCAGGGCCTTGATAATTATGTACATAAACAAACAGGACTCTTTATTGATTCTTACTTTTCTGGAACAAAAGTTAAATGGATATTAGATAATGTAGATAACGCTTTCGCGAAAGCGCAACAAGGCGACTTACTCTTTGGCACTATTGACTCATGGCTTATCTGGAAGTTTACCAACGGAAAAGTACACGCAACAGACCACTCCAATGCAAGCCGAACTTTATTATACAATATAATTGATCTCAAATGGGATGTTAAAATGCTAGACGCATTAAACATTCCAAAATCCATGCTACCTACGGTTCAATCTTCAGCTTCAGATTTTGGAGAAATTGAAATTCAAGGAATTAAAATTCCTATTTGCGGAGTTGCTGGAGACCAGCAAGCATCTCTTTTTGGGCAAGGGGGTTATAAATCAGGTATTGCAAAAAACACTTATGGTACTGGTTGTTTCATGATGATGAACACTGGAAAAAAGCCATATCATTCCAAAAATGGATTACTCACCACCTTATGCGCTTCCCTCCCTGGTCAAAAAATAAAGTATGCGCTTGAAGGATCCATTTTTGCTGGAGGGGCTTCTATAAAATGGTTACGTGATAAGTTAGAGATCATACAAAACGCAAAAGAGACTGAACAAATTTGTAAGAATACAAACCATAGCGAGCACCTTTATGTAGTACCCGCATTTGCAGGATTAGGAGCTCCCCACTGGGATATGGATGCAAAAGGAGCTATTTACGGACTTACATTAGACTCAGATAAAAACGATATCATAAAGGCTACGGTCGATGCACTGGCGTATCAAACTCGTGATGTGGTCGAGGCCATGATTGAAGACTCTGGAAAACAAATTAAATCATTAAAAGTAGATGGGGGTGCTAGTGCAAATGACTATTTAATGCAATTTCAGTCAGATATTCTTAATATAGAAGTAGACCGCCCAGAAATGTTAGAAGTAACAGCGCTTGGCGCAGCGTTTATTGCCGGTATTCAAGCAGGGGTTTGGAATAAAAAAGATATTACAAAAATTAGAAAACGAGAAAAATGCTTTCAACCTATAATCACTGAATATCAAAGAAACAAACAATATACTGGCTGGAAGAATGCAGTTGCACGTACAAAAAGTAGCACTAACTTAATGCTTACCGCAGAAGATGACACTCCTATGCCGTTTTCTATATTAGATAGAGAGCTACAACTCAAAAGGGCACAGCTTAAAAATTTTGACCTCATTATCATAGGTGGTGGTGTTACTGGAGCTGGTATTGCATTAGATGCCTCATCTAGAGGGATGGAGGTGTGTCTTATTGAAAAAAATGATTTTGCCTCGGGTACCAGTAATAAATCAACAAAGCTCATTCACGGTGGTTTGAGGTATTTAAAGCAAATGGAAATTGGACTTGTTAAAGAATCTGGTAGTGAACGAGCTATAGTCCACACACTTGCCCCACATCTTGTAGTTCCTGAAAAAATGCTACTCCCACTTATTGAAGGCGGTACTTACGGAAAAATGATGACGGCTATAGGACTTAAAGTATATGATTTTCTGGCCAATGTAGAAGGTATTGATAAACGTAAAATGCTCAGTGCAGAAGAAACAGCCTCTAGAGAACCGCTGCTTCATAAGGAACATTTAATAGGTGGCGGCTACTATGCAGAATATAGAACAGACGATGCAAGGTTAACTATAGAGCTTCTTAAAAAAGCTGCCACATTTGGGGCTACAATCATCAATTATTGTGAGATGAAATCATTTAAATATGATGAAAATGGTAAGATAAAAAACCTACAATGTTATGACTATAACACTGAAAAGTCCTTCAAACTAAAATCAAATAATTACGTTTCTGCTGCCGGACCCTGGGTTGATTTACTTCGTAAAAAAGATCATTCTATGAATACTAAGCACCTCCATCTTACTAAAGGTGTACACATTGTCTTCTCAAGAGAACGTTTTCCTCTTACGCAATCAATCTATTTTGATGTTCCAGATGGCAGAATGATTTTTGCTATACCCAGAGGAAGAGCTACCTATGTAGGTACAACAGACACTAACTACAGCAGCAATTTAAATCGCGTAGTAGCTACCCAAAAAGATGCCACCTATCTACTCGATGCCACAAATAATATGTTTCCTGAAGTAAAACTAACTATAGATGATATAGAATCAAATTGGGCCGGACTCCGACCGCTTATTCATGAAGATGGTAAAGATCCTTCTGAACTAAGTAGAAAGGATGAGATTTTTGTTTCAAAAACAGGATTAATATCCATTGCGGGTGGTAAACTTACTGGATACCGGAAAATGGCTCAACGTGTCATAGATCGGGTGCTCAAAGAGATGCCTCAAAAGAAAAAAGAAAAATTAGTAGATTCATATACTGATAAAATTCCTCTTACATCAGTACCTTTAGAAAGTAGTAAGGAGGTAGCAATTTATCAGAAATCGATCCTAAAAGATCTTATAGAACTAGGTATTACTGATAGCTATCAAAGCTGGTATCTTGCAAGCACCTACGGTAAACAGAGTGATACAATACTTAATAAAATGATTTTTTTTATAAATGAGGATCCTCAAAAAAAACTTATTCGATCAGAACTTTGGTATTGTGTCCATCATGAGATGTGTAATAGCCTTTCTGATTTTTTTGTAAGACGCACCGGCAGACTCTATTTTGACATAGATTCTGTACGTCAATACAGATCTCTTGTTCAAGAGGATATGATTAAGTACTTAGGTTGGAATGAGAGCCGAGTCATTAAAGAAAATGAGCATTTGGACTCATTAATTAAAGATGCTAGTACTTTTTATGAAGTTGAATTTAATTAAGATTTTGCTTTCGCGAAAGCGGAAAAAATTCTTTGTGTCAACATTTTATAGCGTTCATTACGATAACGTTGTAGTAAGAGGATTCTAAAAAATACTCTTAATTATATGTGAAAAAGTCATATTTTAGACTTTAGAATATTAAAAACAAACCTTATGGGACTCATTTCTTTTCTTGGATTTACATTACTAGTAGCTGGATATGCTTGGTGGAAAACACGAGAAACGGATGAAAAAAGTGCTGACGGATATTATCTAGGAGGACGTAGTCTTGGTGCATTAACTATTGCTGGATCTTTATTACTCACAAACTTATCTGCAGAGCAAATTGTAGGGCTTAATGGTCAAGCTTTTTCTGAGGGTATACTTGTAATGGCCTGGGAAACACTTGCCGCTATTGCAATGGTCATAACTGCCGTATATTTTTTACCTAAATATATGCACAAGGGTATCACCACAATACCAGAGTTTATTGAAGAGCGTTTTGACGAAAAC
The DNA here is from genome assembly GCF_007827465.1 of Dokdonia sp. Hel_I_53. Classification (NCBI taxonomy): domain Bacteria; kingdom Pseudomonadati; phylum Bacteroidota; class Flavobacteriia; order Flavobacteriales; family Flavobacteriaceae; genus Dokdonia; species Dokdonia sp. Hel_I_53. The sequence goes on along the minus strand of NZ_VISL01000001.1, from coordinate 2,537,491 downwards.
ACCAAAGCCATTCTTTCTATTTTATTTCTGATAGCTTTTGGGGTAGTCTTGTTACCTACAATTTTATATTCTGGATCTTTAGCCTTTAGTACTATGTTTGACTTACCTACATTGTTAGGTTTTTCTGATGGAGCTACTATAACATTGTGTGTCTGGACAATTGGTATTATTGGGATCATTTATGCCATTTTTGGAGGTTTAAAAGCGGTCGCAGTGTCTGATCTTGTTAACGCAATAGGGTTACTAATAGGTGGTTTACTGATACCCTACTTTGGTCTTAAATTAATAGGCGATGGAAGTGTAGGAGCTGGATTAAATGAGTTGTGGACAGAAAATCAAGATAAATTTGACGTAACCGGAGATATCACTTCCTCTATACCCGTAGGTACTATATTTACTGGAATGATGATTGCTCAAATGTATTACTGGGGAACAAATCAAGCTATATTGCAACGTGTCTTTGGAGCTAAGAGCTTAAAAGAGGGACAAAAAGGAATGATGCTTGCTGCCTTTGTAAAATTTCTTATCCCAGTAATTGTTGTGCTTCCAGGTATAATTGCATGGCATTTATTTCAAAATGATTTGAGTTCTGCAGATAAAGCATATCCAACTCTAGTTAAAGAAGTACTTCCTCCTGCTTTGGTTGGATTTTTTGCAGCTGTATTATTTGGAGCTGTATTGAGTTCTTTCAATAGTTTGCTAAATAGTAGTGCTACGCTTTTTGGATTTGACCTTTATAAAAAATTCTTTAACAGAGATGCTTCTGAGCATAAAGCCGTTAGAGCTGGCAAGGTGTTCGGTCTAGTAGTAGCTTTAGTAGCAATGATAATAGCTCCCTTTATTGCAAATGCGCCCGCTGGGTTATTTGACTACATACAACAAGCATTGGGTAGTTTAAGTGTCCCAATTCTTGCTGTAGTTGTCGTAGGGATAGTCACTAAAAAAGTACCTGCACTGGGTGCAAAAATAGCAATGATTGGCGGAGTGATTATGTACATCTGCACTATATTCATGAGACCTTCATTCCAAGAAAAAGCACTGGCAGAAGCAGCTGCAAATGGGATTACGAATACTAGCGAGCTTGCTATTATAAAAGCTCAAGCTTTCCCACACTTTCTACATATTATGGGAATTTTGTTTGTCATAAATATTATTATCATGCTTATTGTAGGAGCCTTAAGACCTAAAAGAGACGTTTACATACCTCAACAAACCCAAGCAATTGATACCACACCATGGAAGTACGCATGGATTGTTGGCGGTCTTATAGTATTATTAGTATTGAGCACTTATTTAATATTCTAAGGAATACGCTTTCGCGAAAGCGTAGCATAAATAATTACTTTATTTTTATAACTGCAGATGTATCATTTGCAGTTATTTTTTTTAATCAAATTTGATAGCATTTATGAAAATCCTAGTAACAGGTGGTTTAGGCTTTATAGGGTCACATACTGTAGTAGAACTTCAAAGTAAAGGCTATGATGTTATTATCATTGATAATTGTTCTAATGCATCACCAGAAGTTTTAAAAGGTATTAGCGCTATAAGTGGCAAAACACCTGAATTTGAAAATATCGATTTAAGAGAAAAATCTACTGTAAAGGAGTTCTTTTCAAAATACCCTGATATAGAAGGTGTCATACACTTTGCCGCATCAAAGGCGGTGGGTGAAAGTGTAGAGAATCCACTACTCTATTATGAGAACAACCTCACTCCATTAATATACGTATTACAAGAGCTGCAATATAAAAAAAACGTTGCTTTCATTTTTAGCTCTTCATGTACTGTATACGGTCAAGCAGATGAACTACCCATTACGGAAAATGCCCCAATTAAACCTGCGAAATCTCCTTACGGAAATACAAAACAGATAGGTGAAGAAATTATAAGAGATGCCTGTAATGTACAGCCGCAGTTAAAAGCCATAGCATTAAGATATTTCAACCCTATAGGTTCACATCCCTCTACAGAGATAGGTGAGCAACCAACAGGTATACCTGTAAACTTAGTACCCTATTTAACACAAACAGCAATAGGCTTACGAAAACAGCTTTCTGTGTTTGGAAACGATTACCCTACACATGACGGAACTGCTATACGAGATTATATACATGTAGTAGATCTCGCAAAAGCACATGTTGTCGCTTTAGAAAGAATGCTTAAAAATAATAGTGATACAAATTATGAAGTATTTAATATAGGTACAGGAACTGGAAGTTCTGTATTAGAAGTCATCCGTACATTTGAAAAAATATCAGAAAGTAAACTCAATTACAAAACTGTACCTAGACGAAAAGGAGATGTTACAGCAGCGTATGCTGATACTAAAAAAGCAAATAAGGTGTTGGGCTGGAAAGCAGAATCCTCTCTCAAAGAAGCTATAAAAAGCGCTTGGAAATGGGAACAGAAATTGAGAAAAAAAGTCTGAGTATCAAAAAAACTGATCAATCATAGTGTTTTTCCCAGATCTAGAACTATAAAAATCCCCAATAAAATATTGGGGATTATAATTTGTGGGCCATATTGGATTCGAACCAATGACTTCCACGTTGTCGACGTGACACTCTGAACCAACTGAGTTAATGGCCCTATTCTAATAAGAAAAATTTTTAAGATCAATCTTCCTCATATACTAGTTGAGCTTCGTAAGGCTCTACATATTTAATATCTTCAAACCAACGATTAGAACTTACTACGTCAAAGGTAATTGAAGTTTCTGTTTCTTTCACTTTTTTTAATTGCCAAATAATATCTGAAGCATTTTTAAATGCTCCATCCTCTAGTTCTTCTTTATACAATCTCTTTAATAAAGTATGAGGAGGCATGCCCTGAGCCAGTATTCTTATAATATGTTTTTCTGTTTCTTCATTAAAAATATCTAGCATTACTTTGCTTTTCACCTCAAAGCTAACTCTAAAATACATGGCATCTGGATGAGGAAATTTGCCATTGTATGCTTTATATAATAACTGTACCGTATTAAAAAAATTTTCATGCATTGATAAATCAGCATAGGTTTCCCAAGTGTTTTCCTCTTGTATTTCGTGAGATAAGTTCTGTACTTGACCTTTATTTAAAGCATCCTTAAAAACATGTTTTAATACGATTTCGGCAGCAACATTTGGTGCATTGTCTGAAAGTGAAATTAATGTCATTTCCATTAACTCATCCTCAGAAAGATCTGATGTATTTCCATAATCCATTATATCGAGAAGCTCTTTATAATCATTACTACTCCAGGCATCTGGCAAAACATTAATGGTCTTGACAAAATCTGGTACCACTTTAAAATTTGTTTTCATAGCTATTAAATCAGTAAGGTAAGGTAGCGATTTGTAATTCTGACCCATGTTAATGATTGCATAATTAAAAAAGTATGTAGGGGAACTTCGCTTTCGCGAAAGCGTAACAAAAAAACTCATAAATTAAAGTTAAACAATAATTTATAATAGTATTACTATTATAAATTTACATTATGGATCAATTACAAATACAAATCACCATTAATCCAGCTCTATACCTCCGCAATCCTGAAAGTACAGATTTAGGGCGTAAGATTGTGAGTGAGAGCATTGAGCTCATAGATGAACTTGGTTTTGAATCTTTTACCTTCAAAAAATTAGGCGTACGAATTTCTTCAAACGAAAGTTCTATATACCGATACTTTGAAAGTAAACATTCACTATTAGTGTATTTAATAAGTTGGTATTGGAGTTGGGTTGAATATAGGCTTCTCTTTTCTATTACAAATGTTTTCGATCCAAAAATAAAATTGCGCAATGCTCTACAACTCATTACAAAAAAGATTACACAAGATACTAATGTATCTTTTGTGAATGAAGTCAAGCTACATCGCATTATTATAGCAGAATCTTCAAAAGCGTACCACACTAAAGATATTGATAAAGAAAATCAAAAGGGTTATTATAAAACTTACAAACGTGTTGTACAACGCATAAGTGACATTGTTTTAGAGCTTAATCCTGATTATGATTTTCCTCACATGCTCATATCTACGGTAATAGAAGGTGCCCATCATCAACGCTATTTTGCAGAGCATTTGCCCTCTCTTACAAATGTGAAAGAAGGACAAAAAACCATAGAAAATTTTTACAGTGATCTAGTTTTTAAAGCTATTAATCAATACTAAAGAAAGCATTAAGATATGAAAGACATGACTCCTTGGGAACGTTTTGTAAATATGTTAGAGCTCGACAAGCGCGACCTTAAACAGATATTGCTTTATGCAATTTTTGCTGGTTTAGTAGCCCTAACACTTCCGCTAGGTATACAAGCTATTATAAATTTAATACAGGGAGCTCAGGTGAGTACATCTTGGATTGTTCTTGTGGTATTAGTTACACTAGGGGTGGCTTTTCAAGGTATTTTACAATTAATGCAGGTTCGTATTTTAGAAAACATTCAACAAAAGATTTTTACTCGCTCCTCTTTTGAGTTTGCCTATAGGTTTCCAAAGCTAAAAATGAGCGAACTACATAATTACTACCCTCCCGAACTTGCCAATAGGTTTTTTGATACATTGACCGTACAAAAAGGATTATCAAAAATCCTTTTAGATTTCCCAGCAGCCATCCTGCAGATTTTCTTTGGGCTAATCTTACTTTCCTTTTACCATCCCTTCTTTATTATTTATGGGTTTCTATTAGTATTACTAGTTTATTTAGTTTTTAAGTTTACAGCAAGAAAAGGATTAGATACAAGCCTTTCGGAATCAAAAAGTAAGTACATGGTTGCACACTGGCTACAAGAGGTTGCGCGATCTTTAATAAGCTTTAAACTATCAGGTCGTACAAAACTAGCAATGGATCGTAACAACTATCTAACTGAGAAGTACCTTGAAGCTCGTGAAAGTCACTTTAGAATTTTAGTACTACAGTTTATACAAATGATTGGTTTTAAAATTCTGGTTACTGCAGGGCTATTGATTATAGGTGGTCTGTTAGTTCTCAATCAACAGATGAACATTGGACAATTTGTTGCAGCAGAAATAATCATTCTTCTTGTGATAAGCTCTGTAGAAAAGCTCATTACTGGATTAGAGAGTTTCTATGATGTTCTTACATCTCTTGAAAAAATTGGCCAAGTAGTAGATAAAAAACTAGAACCCCAAGATGGTACAAATCCTTTTCAAAATCATTCGAGATTACATATAGAAATGGAAGATGTGAGTTATGCTAGACCAGAAGCAGGAAATATTCTAGAAAATTTTAACCTCCACATAAATTCTAAAGATCGCATATTGATACATGGTGCTTCAGGTTCTGGAAAAACTACATTACTTAAACTTCTATCTGGAGTAATTGAGCCTACAAATGGCGTTTTATATGTAAACGACTATTCTTTCAAAGGAATGAAACCCAATGCATATAGATCTAATATTGGACAAGTACTCCCAGAACAAAATCCATTTGAAGGCACTATCTTGGAAAATATCAGCTTTGGCAACGAGCAAATCACTAAAGAGCGAATAAATGAAGTCATCCGTATTGTAGGATTACAATCCTTCGTAAGGCGTCAAGTAAATGGACTAGAAACTATTCTTTTCCCAGAAGGGCAACAAATCCCTCATACGATTTCAAAACGCATCTTACTTGCGCGAGCAATAATACATGAACCTAAGTTACTACTACTTAAAGATGCTTTAGAACATTTTGAAACTAGCGAGGCTTATTCTATTATGGAATATTTAGTTCATCCAGATCGTAATTGGGCATTGGTAGTTGCAAGCAATAACAAGGATTGGGATCATATGTGCCCTACACATATTCATCTAAAGGGCGGCAAAATTAATTCAACAAATAAATAAGGGATGCTTAATATTTCTAATAACCAACTTAATAAAAAGGTAGATGTAAGGGGGTATTCCGCTTTCGCGAAAGCGCATAAAACCAGACATTTTAAATACTTTAATAGATTTCTTATAGCATTTGCTGTTATAGGGTTTATTATTTTATTCCTTCCCTGGACACAAAATGTTAATGGGCAAGGGTACGTTACTACACTTACTCCAGAACAACGTCCACAAACCATACAATCACCCATCCCAGGAAGAGTAGAACAATGGTATGTCAGAGAAGGAGATTATGTAGCAAAAGGAGATACCATCTTACGTATTTCTGAAATAAAAAATGAGTACCAAGACCCGCTACTTGCAGAACGCACCCGCCAACAGCGTGATGCAAAAAGTAATGCAGTAGGTTCTTATAAATCTAAGGTGCAGGCACTAGGAAACCAGCTCGCTGCATTAGTAAAAGAGCGTGATTTAAAATTACAGCAAGCAGAGAATAAGCTTAAGCAAGCTCTTTTAAAAGTACAAAGTGATAGTATTGATCTGGTAGCCGCAACAACAAATAGAGATATTGCTCAAAAACAATACAATCGAACAGCCACACTAGCTCAAGAAGGTTTAAAATCTACCGCAGATGTAGAAGATAAACGCCTTAAATTACAGGAGACTGAGGCCAAGTTAATATCACAAGAAAATAAATTACTTTCAAGTAGAAACAGTGTGCTTAACAGTTCTCTCGAAATAAATCGTACAAATGCAAGCTATGCAGAAAAAATAAGTAAAGCCCAAAGTGATAGATCTACAGCGACCGCAGCTCAATATGATACAGAAGCCCAAGTAAGCAAATTAGAAAATGCGAGCACTAATTATGAATTACGCAGTGCTTTGCTATACATTACTGCGCCTCAAAACGGGTATATTAATAAAGCTATCAAAGCGGGATTAGGAGAAACCTTTAAAGAAGGAGAACAACTTGTGGGTATTATGCCCTCAGATTACGACCTTGCTGTAGAGACCTTTGTTGCTCCCATTGACCTACCTCTTATTCATACAGGTGAAAAAATTAGGGTTCAGTTTGATGGGTGGCCAGCAATCGTTTTTTCAGGATGGCCAGACGCTTCTTTTGGCACCTATGGCGGTAAGGTTGTAGCGGTTGAAACTTTTATAAGCCCTAATGGTAAATTTCGAGTTTTGGTGGCCCCTGATAAGGAAGGGGAAAAATGGCCACAAAATGTTAGAGTAGGTTCTGGTGCGCGTACCATTGCTCTTCTCAATGACGTCCCTATTTGGTATGAATTATGGCGAAGACTCAACGGATTTCCCGCAGATTATTACACTCCAGAAAATGCTAAAACTTCAAAAATAGCTAAGAAATGAAATTATTCTTGAAGATTTTATGTGTAGCCACTTTTTTCGCTTTCGCGAAAGCGATAATAGCACAAGAGAATCCTATTGTACCTGAAAATGTTATTTCTTTTGAAGAATATATAGGATTCGTAAAAAAACACCATCCTCTCATCAAACAAGCAGAGTTGGTACTTACTGCTGGTGAAGCAAACCTTTTAAAAGCTCGTGGTGGATTTGACCCAAAAGTAGAACTAGATTATGATCGAAAAAAATTTAAAGGGACTACTTATTATGATCAACTTTATACAGCTTTCAAAATTCCAACCTGGTATGGAGTAGAATTAAAAGGAACATTTGAGGAGAATACAGGTCAATTTTTAAACCCTAACTTAACTGTTCCGGAAGATGGACTCTATAGCGCTGGTGTATCATTTGCACTAGCTCAAGGTTTATTAATAAATGAGAGAATGGCTACTTTAAAAAAAGCAAAATTCTTTCAACAACAATCTATAGCTGATCGCAGATTACTTATAAACAAAATTTTATATGAAGCTAGCCTAGCTTATTTTAATTGGCTCAAAAATGAAAATGAAAAAATTATTTATACAAGCTTTTTGTCTAATGCTCAAACGAGACTGAATGCCGTCACAAGGAGTGTTAATGAGGGTGACAAAGCAAGAATAGACATCACAGAAGCTCGTATAGTATTAGAAAATAGAAAGCTCGCATTAGAAGCGGCATCTTTAAAAGCAACAAAATCTCGATTAGAAGTAAGTAACTACATCTGGCTAGATGGACTGCCTCTAGAAATTAATGATAATACGCAACCTCAGATCCCAACTCCCACATCATTAAATAACTCCTTATCTATTGCAGGACTTACAGATACAAATGCAATCCTAATAGAGCACCCTAAACTTGAAAGTTTAACTGCAAAAATAAATAGCCTTGAAGTAGAGCGTTTCTTGAAAAAAAATAAATTATTACCTAAAGTAAATATTCAGTATAATTTTCTAACACCAGAGGTAGATACCTTTGATAATTTAAACACGTCTAATTATAAAGCATTTGTCGACGTGAGCTTTCCTCTTTTTTTAAGAAAAGAACGCGGTGATCTACAGCTAGCTGCACTAAAAGTAAAAGATGCAAACTTTGAGCGCACAGCAACAACCCTAGCAATAAAAAATAAATTAACCGCGACTGAAGCCGAGATCAATTCGCTCAGTATCCAGAATACCTATATTTCAAATATTATAAATGATTACGAGACATTGGTGGTCGCAGAAGAACGTAAGTTCTTTCTTGGGGAAAGCTCTTTATTTTTAATTAATACACGCGAGCAAAAGTTAATAGATGCTAGACTCAAAGGAAACTCACTCACTGTTGAGTCTTTAAAAGCGGTTGCAAAACTTTACAATGTCGCTGGATTGTAACTCACATTTTCTGTGCAGCTAGTTTTTTACTCGCATGATCATACCCTATTTGAAAAATACGATCTGCTTGTCCTGTTTTAAAAAGACCAAACTCCTCTAATGAGTCTGGACTAAAGACCATCTTGCATAACTCAAATTTTTGTACAGAGGTATTATGCATCATTAAGTTTACTGCTCTATCAATAACGTTATATGAATGTTTGAAATCTTTCACACTTAATTTTTTAAGTGGACAAACGTAGCTCCCATAAATATCTAACGACTTTCCTAATAAAGGACTGACTGGGAAATTATCTAAAACTCCTCCGTCTGAGTATAAAGAGTCCTCAATAGGTATAGGCGTAAAAATACCAGGCAATGCTGCACTTGCTAAAATGGATGGTATCAGAGGACCTTTTTCAAAAACCCGTACCTCTCCTTTTACAATATTTGTTGTAGTTATTAATAATGTTTTCTGGAGATTCTCAAAAGAGTTTGATGTGAAATATGGTTTCAAAATATCCTCAAAACGCTCAGAATCAATAATTCCAGCCTTTCGTCTGGCATAAAATGAAAAGGAAAATAATTTGATATTTTTAAAAATATCTAAAATAGTCTCAGGAGAATGACCCGCTGCATAAATAGCTCCTACAATGGCACCTGCACTTGAGCCAGAAATGACATCTGGTTCTAAGTTAAATTCTTCCATAGCTTTAAGCATTCCAGCATGTGCAGCTCCTCGGTGGCCTCCTCCAGACAAAACTACTCCTATTCTTTGATCCATAAATTGTAATTAGTTTATCGAAAATATAAAATACTGGGGAGGAAGAATTATAATTACTACGAAAGATATTAGTCATTTAAAACAGTAATTCTTTTAAAATCACTCTCAAATAAAAAAATCTCGTTAGAAGTTTCTAACGAGATTTTTTTGTGGGCGCTAAGGGATTCGAACCCCTGACCCCTTGGGTGTAAACCAAGTGCTCTGAACCAACTGAGCTAAGCGCCCGAATCATTTGTGAATCGAAATCCGAACATCCGATTAGATCATTTTTAAACAAGTGATCATTTCTTGCTTGTGGGCGCTAAGGGATTCGAACCCCTGACCCCTTGGGTGTAAACCAAGTGCTCTGAACCAACTGAGCTAAGCGCCCTGAATAATTATCAAGTAACAATAAGTTCCATTAGCTATTTCCCTTATTGCGGGTGCAAATATAGAATTAAAGTTTTATAGAATAAAATGTTTTCTCATTAAAATAAAAGATTTTTATCAAAGCCACCATTCCTCTTAAAAAGTGATCGTTTATTAAGACAAAATAACATATAGTTTTAAACTAAGGTTAAAGAAAACTATTAAAAGCAGTTATTAAGCGAAATTTGTAGGTTGAAAAAAACAGAGAAATCTTGACGGAAAAAACAAAGAAAATATTAAAATATACACTTCTCACATTCAGCGCTTTAATAGGTGTTTTGTTGTTATTTACAAGCTCTGTTTATCTTGGTGCTTGGGGTAAAATCCCTAATGATCTTGCAATTAAAAGACTTGCAAAATTCACTCCTTCTGAAGTTTATGATAGAAATGGAAAGCTCATCACCACGTTTACACAATACAACAGGAAACCTATTTCTTTTAAAGATATTCCTCCCCATGTCATAAATGCACTTATTGCCACAGAAGATGTTAGGTTCTTAAAGCATAGTGGCGTAGATTATAAGAGTTTAGGCAGGGTTTTAATTAAATCTATATTACTAAGTAATGATCGCGCTGGAGGAGGAAGCACTTTATCTCAACAGATTGCAAAAAACCTTTTTAATAGAGAAGACTATGGTATGCTAAGTATTCCAGTAGCGAAAACAAAAGAAATGTTTACAGCCAGACGTATTGAAGATCTTTACACAAAAGATGAACTCTTAGAACTATACCTAAATATTGTACCATTTGCTGGCAACACATACGGTATAGAGAGTGCATCCCAAAAGTTTTTCAATAAATCCACAGGAGAGCTCACTATTGCAGAAGCAGCAACACTCATCGGTACGTTAAAAGCCACTAGTTATTACAATCCTGAGGTTCACCCTAAGCGCAGTAAAAAAAGAAGGAATGTTGTGCTCAGCCAGATGAAAAAATATGGTTTTTTAGAAGATGAATTATATGAATGCACAGTCGAAGAAAAGTTTCATTTGCAGTTTGGCCTAAAAGACAATAAAGTTGGTGTCGCACCGCACTTCTTAAGTAAATTAGAACGTAGACTATTAGATTGGTGCAGATTAAATAGTGTAAATGGTCGTGACTATGATTTATACGCTAGTGGATTAAAAGTTTATACCACTATTGATCTTAAAATGCAACAATTAGCAGAGGAGGCTGCAAAAGAGCATATGAAAGTTTTACAAGGACAATTTGAGAAAGAGTATGCATGGGGAGCTCCATGGAGGGATCAAGATCCAATTTTTAAATCTTATGTTACGGCTCTTCCTAAATATATCTCTTTACGTAAAAAAGGGCTTGGGCATAAAGATATACTTGATACGCTTTCGCGAAAGCGAACTATGATTATTTCAACCTACGATAAAGAACAAGAAGTAAATTACAGCACCATAGACAGCTTACGTCACCAACTTAAGCAACTTAATCTAGGAACACTAGCAATTAATCCAAGTAACGGTGCCATTAACGTGTGGTTAGGAGGGCTCAACTACGACTCTTTTAAATATGACCATATGGATGGTAAGCGTCAAGTAGGTTCTACTTTTAAGCCTATAGTATATGCTGCTGCCTTAGAAAGAGGCGTCGATCCTTGCGAATATATTTCTGGCAAAGAGGTTATTTATGAAAATTTAGACAACTGGAGCCCTTCTAATGGAAATCAATCTAAACATGATAGTTTGCAGTACAGCATGACCGGAGCACTTACAAATTCACTTAACGCGATAAGTGTAAAAATTTTAGAACGTACTGGTATTGATAGGGTTGTATCATTAGCTCGAGCTCTTAATATAAATAGTGAATTACCTAAGGTTCCTTCAATCGCTTTAGGGACCGCAGAGTTAACCATCACAGAGATGGCAGGTGCTTATGCCGCATTTGTAAATATGGGAAAGCCTGTAGAACCGTATTATCTAGAACGTATTGAAAATGCTGAGGGTTATATGATGCAACGTTTTGGGCCAAAAGAAGGAAAAGATAAGGCTTTGAGAGCAGACACTCGTGAAGCGATGGTTCACATGTTAAAATCAGTTGCAAATTACGGTACAGGAAGTAGATTACGCTATAAGTATAGACTTGACAATGACATAGGAGGTAAAACGGGAACTACTCAAGATAATAAAGACGCTTGGTTTGTAGGTGTTATGCCAGAGCTAGTTACAGTCACTTGGGTGGGACATGATGATCACAGAATAGGTTTTAGAAGTACAAGAGTGGGCCAGGGTGCAAATGCTGCTCTTCCAGTTACTGCATTACTTTTACAGAAAATGAATAAAGACACACTATTTAATAAAATTACAAAGGCTAGGTTCCCTCAAATTAACGAACGTGTTATAGCAAAGCTAGACTGCCCTAACTCTATTCTAGAAGAAAGAAAATTTGGAGGCTTTTGGAGTTTTTTGTTTAAAAGGGAAAAAGATACGATTGAAGTTGAAAGAAGAGATTACATTTATGATATGTAGCCTATACTACCTCTGCCACAACAAAAGTACTCCCTCCTATAAAAATTAAATCTTTAGTTCCTGCACTTTCTTTTGCTGCCTCTAACGCATCATGAACACTTAGATATGACTCACCGGTCAATAAGTGATCTTGAGCTGCCTTTTGCAGGATGTGAACATCCATCCCTCTAGGCACAGCTGGTTTACAAAAATAATAATTTGCATAGGTTGGAAATAACGGCAATATAGTATTGAGGTCCTTATCTGAGACAACTCCCAATACGATGTGAATTTTATTAAATTTCTCGCGAGTAAGTTGATCCATTACGAATGACAACCCCTCTTTATTATGTGCTGTGTCACAAATTATCTTTGGTGATTGTTGGAGTGTTTGCCATCTCCCTAGCAAGCCAGTATTCTTTACAACAGCACACAATCCTTTTGCTATATGTTGTATACCCACATGAAACTCTTTCCCTTGTAATACGGAGAAGGCTGTTTGTACTGTTCTTATATTTAGCTCTTGGTAGTTTCCTGTGAGATCAGACTTCATTGGCATAAGGTCAAATTCGTAAGCTTTATATAGGGGCGCATTACGCTTTCGCGAAAGCGTTTCAAAAACCTCTTCCGTATCAGGATGGTATTCGCCTATCACAATAGGTACACCTTCCTTAATAACCCCTCCCTTCTCCAAGGCTATTTCAGGAAGCGTTTCCCCTAAAAATTGCGTGTGATCTTTGCCTATATTAGTAATAATAGACAAAAGAGGTGTAATAATATTTGTTGCATCTAACCTCCCACCTAACCCCACTTCAATGATAGCAATGTCCACTTTTTTAACAGCAAAGTATAAAAACGCCATTCCTACTGTCATTTCAAAAAATGATAATTTATTTGTTTCAAAAAAAGTTTTGTTTTCAGAAACAAAGTCAACAACAAATTGCTGTTCGATCATCTCTCCATTTACTTTGATGCGTTCTCTAAAGTCTTTGAGATGTGGAGATGTGTACAATCCTACTTTATAACCAGCCTCTTGCAAGACAGATGCCATCATGTGACTTGTAGAGCCCTTACCGTTTGTTCCTGCAACATGAACTGATTTAAATTTAATGTGTGGATTTTTCAAATATGCTGAAAGCAATTTGATATTATTCAAATCTGATTTGTAAGCCGCTGCTCCCTCTCGCTGATACATAGGTAGTTGTGAGAAAAGCCAATGTAAGATTTCTTGGTACTTGATAACTTATAGAATTTGAGGTTACGATATAAAAATAGGCTAGATGTTACTCAAAAAGTAAATGATTACAAAAAGTAGCTCTTAATCTGAAAGACTAAAACGGTATACTATCTTCCCTATTTGTTTTGAAGGCGCATTGCTATCACTATTAAACTTTGTGGCTAGCGCAGCTGCCTTTGCAGGTTCTAGCAAGCAACGAGTATTATTTGTAGTCCCCCTTACTCCAGGGGTAGCTTTAATAACTTTCCCAGAGCGATCTACTTCTATACTCACCACAACTATCCCTGCCTCGTTACATTCTTGTTGGCGCTTAGGTTTACCTAATGCTTTACGACCTCCTAATTGATAATTACCATCACCGTCAAGGCCTTTTCCTGTTCCATAGTAGCTAGAAGCGTTAGGGTCACCATTAGGATCTCCCTTATCTCCTGCTTGATTATCATTTCCCTCTCCAGATTGAGAGGCCCCATCCTTTTTGGGACCATTTATTAATGCATCAAGTGCGCTGGTGGTGGATTTGTCTGGCTTAGGATCAGGTTTTGTTGCTTCTACTGGCTTTTCTGTAGGTTTCGTTTTTGACGTCTCAACTTTAGGTTTTGGATTTACTTTTGGCTTTTTCTCTATTACTGGTGCATCTTCTATGTCTTGAGTAACTACTTCATCCTTAATTTCAGGTTGCGTCTGGGTAAGTTTAGGCTGTGGAGCTGTATTTTTTGGGGCAGAGGCAACTTGTTTTATAGGTTGTATAGCTCCAGAACCTACACTTGAAGTTCCAAAATTTACAGCAATTCCACCTTCTTCTGGTGGATCCATATAATTCATTCCCACAAAGAACATTAACAATAAGATAAGCATCATAATAACGCTGCTTATCGTGAATGATTTACGCTTGTGTATGGTGTCTAAATATGGCAATTTGATAAAGATTGAAAGTTATAAAACGATATAAACTGTCGTCATATTATATAATCAAGATGCAGTATGCGAATTAATTATGATTTAGCGAAAGCGAGCAAACCAAAATTAACAACACATTTATTGCATTAATTAGGCCTTACAGCTAATACTATTTTGTACTTATTGCGATTTGCAATATCCATGATTTTTACAGCATTTTCAATAGGAACACCTTCTTCTGCCCTTAAGATGATTGTAGGTTCTTCTACGCTAGATAAAGCATTTGTGATTGTACTTTCAATAGTATTCTCACTTACTCGTTCTTTATTGACGTAGTAATCTAAATCTTTAGTGATGCTTACAGATAAATTTTGCTTGTTACTGGTCTTTCCTTTTGCTTTTGGTAGAATTAAATCTAAAGCATCTGGAGTGATGGCAGGAGATGTAAGTAGGAAAAACACTAATAACAGAAATACAATATCTGTCATGCTGCTCATACTGAACTCTGGGCTTACTTTATTTCTTCCGCGGAGATTCATATTAGCTAGGTTCGTTTAATAAATCTAGAAAGTCAACTGCATTTGCCTCCATAGAATGAACCACCTTATCTGTACGTACTACTAAGTGATTATAGCCCATGTAAGCGATGATTCCTACGATGAGTCCAGCCACCGTTGTAGTCATCGCTGTGTAGATTCCTTCTGCAAGTGTACCCATCTCTGCCTGACCAGAACTAGTTGCTAATGTGTGAAATGCAAGTACCATACCTATTACTGTTCCTAAGAAACCTATCATAGGTGCTGCTCCAGCAATAGTTGCAAGCACACTTACATTACGCTCCAATTTATAGACTTCAAGTTTACCCTGATTTTCAATGGCTGTATTTATATCCTCTAAAGGACTTCCTATACGAGATATTCCTTTTGCGGTAAGTCTAGAGACTGGAGAATTGGTTTGAGCACAGTAAATCTTTGCACTCTCAATATTGCCTGTGGCCACATTATCTCGAATTTGGTTCATAAAATTGCCATCTATTTGTGAGGCTGCTTTTATTGCAAATAGTCGTTCAAAATAAATATAGATAGCTACAAAAAGTAATACGAAGAGAACCAGAATGATAATAATTCCAGCGGTACCTCCTGTAAGAAGTAGATCAATAATAGATAAGGTTTGTTCTACTGGCTCTTCAGTTGCTAGAATTTCTGCGCCTTCTTGAGAACCCTGTTGAATTAGGTTATACACCATATTATGTTTATTAAGACTTTAGTATGAAACGATGTTTAATTTATAAAATTGTACGAGATAGAATTTACATTGTTCCTCCTGTAAGCAGTACAAAAGCCAATGCCCCTGCAGCAAATCCAATAAATGCTAGCCATGTTATTTTCTTTAGGTACCAGATAAAATCTATCTTCTCCATACCCATAGCAGCAACACCTGCGGCCGAACCAATTATGAGCATACTTCCACCCGTACCTGCTGAGTAAGCAATAAAATGCCATAAAAGACTGTCTGTAGGTGCTTCATACATTCCCATAGAGGCTGCAACGAGTGGTACGTTATCGATTATAGCCGAAAGAACCCCAAGAATTACAACAACAATATCTTGATTAGGAATTGCTTCATTTAAAATTTCTGCAACGTATCTTAACGTACCTACTGGATCTCCTGCTTCTGAAACTCCATATACCAAACTTTCAAGACCAGCAACGGCCATTAAAATACCTAGAAAGAATAGGATACTTGAAATCTCAATACGAGATAGCGCTTTATGCGCACTATATAAATGCTTTCGCTCTTGAGTAAAATCTTCTTCTGGATGAATATATTCAGAAACTAACCAAACCACCCCTAGAGCAAGCATCATCCCCATATATGGAGGGAGGTGTGTTAATGTTTTAAAAATAGGAACAGATACAATCATTCCCAGTCCTAAAAATAACATTGTCTTACTACTTAGTAATCTTTCTGCCTCTTCATCTTCTTCTGTATCAACTATAATTTCACCTTTAAATGCTGGTAGATACATCGCTATAAAATAAGGAATAGCAAAACAGATTACAGAAGGTATTACAACGTATTCTATTAATTTCATAGCAGTTACATTATCTGCGATCCATAGCATAGTAGTTGTTACATCTCCTATAGGAGACCAAGCTCCACCTGCATTTGCAGCAATCACAACCATAGCCGCAAACCAAAGACGCTGATCCCGATTTACAATAAGCTTACGAAGTAAAGTAATTAATACAATTGTTGCTGTAAGGTTATCAATTATGGCAGATAATATAAATGCGAGAATACCTATAATCCATAATAGTTTTTTCTTGCTGCGTGTTCTTACAGCTCCTTTTAAGACTTCAAAACCACGGTGTAAATCTATAATTTCCACAATAGTCATTGCCCCTATTAGGAAAATTAGGATTTCTGCCGTTTTTCCTAGGTGATGTAATAATGTATTTTCGAAGCCTTCTTCTGCGGCCTCTCCTCCAGTAAGGTAACTCCAGGCATGTTCATGGGTATCAATTACATCATACCAGCCATAGTGAAACCCAACTGCTAAAAAAGCCCAAATAAGTGACGCCATAATGAGCGCAGGAACAGTTTTGTCTAATTTAAGAGGATGTTCAAGGGTTATAGAAAGATATCCTATAATAAAAATCAGGATGATTACAGAAGTCATAATTGTCTATTAATTAGTTGTGATTAAAGTAATTCTTTTAGAGCAATCTCAAAAGCGGTTTTACTTATATTTTGTTTACTACTATTATTGCTATAGGTATTTTCAATAGCATTACGAATGGTTTGAGAAGTATCATTAAAGATAGCATCATCTGTCATCTGCACCTTACGTTCCATAAAATATGCAAAAACTCTTGCCATACCACAGTTTGATATAAAATCTGGAATAAGACTCACTTTTGCGTCTGTATGCTCCATAATAGGGCCAAAGAAAATTTCTTTGTCAGCAAATGGTACATTAGCACCGCAAGATATAACTTCTAGACCAGTATCAATCATACTTGAAATTTGTGCTTCTGTTATAAGGCGTGACGCAGCACACGGTGCAAAAATTTCTGTTTTAAGTTTCCAAATACGTTCGTTCATTTCATCAAAAGGAATTAAATCCTTCTCATTCATCGTATTTCCTGTTTTAGAAAGATACATATCTCGTATTTCGTCAAATGTAAACCCATCTTCATTAATAAGCCCACCTACAATATCAATAATACCAACTACTTTGGCACCCATTTGAGCTAGGTAAAATGCTGCTGCTGCCCCTACATTCCCAAAGCCTTGAACGACTGCTCGCTTTCCTTTTACGTCTCCCCCATAAATATTGTAATAATGACGTACAGCTTCGGCTACGCCATATCCAGTAATCATATCTGCTACTGTATATTTACGAGTGACATCTGGCGAAAACAAAGGGTTTTCTATGACCTTAATCACACCTTGACGCAACTGTCCTATTCTATTTATCTTGTCTGCCTCTGTAGGTTGAAAATGACCAGTAAAAACACCCTCTTGAGGATGCCATACACCACTCTCCTCAGTAATTGGGATTACTTCGTGTATTTCATCTACATTTAGATCTCCACCAGTTCCATAATAATTTTTTAATAATGGTGACACTGCTTTATACCATCTTTCTAAAACTCCCTTTTTACGTGGGTCTTTAGGGTCAAAATTAATTCCAGATTTTGCACCTCCTATCGCTGGCCCAGATACGGTAAACTTAACTTCCATTGTCTTTGCAAGCGAAAGCACTTCGTTCATATCTAAACCTTTACGCATACGCGTCCCACCACCTGCAGCACCGCCGCGTAGTGAGTTAATAACTACCCAACCTTCTGCTTCGGTTTCTGGGTCATTCCAATGAAAAACTATTTCTGGAGATTTATCTTCGTAGCGTTGTAAAAGTGCTCTCATATGTGTATTTAATGAATATCCCACAAATATAAGAAACCTCTACCCCTTCTCTATATCTTAACAATTCTTTAAGAAAGAACATTCGTGTTTACTAGTTGTAAATTACTCCAGAGCAATGATCTAAAGATGCTCCAGTAACAGAAGAAAGTATGTTGACTTTATTATCTAACCTCAAAACTCCTAATAATGCAAATATTAGCGCCTCTTTGAACTCTAACATACTTGCATCTGGCACGATAAGAGTTACATCTTTATGAAATGATAATCGTTCTAATAAAAAGCTATTGTATGCCCCACCGCCAGTCACAAAAACGCTAGAATTCTTTTCAAATTGATTAGCAAGCTGGATTGCAATATGCTCTGTGAAAGTTGCAAGGAAGTCCTTGGGTGTGAGATCGGTTGCATCTAATAATGGAAAAACATATTGATGTACCCATTCTATTCCAAGAGATTTAGGGGGAGCAGAATTATAGAAAGCAAGGCTATTTAATTTTTCTAATAATTGATTTTGAACCACTCCCGCTTTCGCGAAAGCGCCATTATCATCGTACTCTGCATCTAGCTTTTGTGCATACTTATTGAGAACAACATTTACAGGGCAAATATCATATGCAATCCTGATATCCTTTCTTTTTGTTGAGACATTTGCAAAGCCTCCTAGATTTAAACAATAATCGTAATGACTAAACAACAACTCATCACCTATAGGCACTAAAGGAGCTCCTTGACCACCTAATACAACATCTTGCACTCTAAAATCACAAACCACCTTCTGACTTGTAAGAGCAGCCAATTGTTGAAGGTTTCCAATTTGAAGTGTGTATCCTCTCTCTGGCTGATGTAATATTGTGTGACCATGGGAAGAAATTATATCAATATGCTCTATTTTAAATTCTTCAATAAAAGTATTTATAACCTCACCTAAATAGCGTGTGTACTCCTCATTTAAGTGGGTTAGATCTTCTTTTGAGAGTGTATGTGCAGCACTCAACTTATCTTTCCATTGTTGAGTGTATGGGTATGTCTGCGCCTTATCTATGAGTGCAGAATATTGTGGCTTTTTTAGGATTTGGACATAAGCACAATCTATCCCATCTAGGCTTGTACCACTCATTACCCCGATAACGTTATAGCTATTTTGTTCCATTACCCTAAATCTATTGAGAAAAAGGCAAGAAACAAGTATCTTTGCACAGATTTTTTACACAATCCTTAATACTTCATACACAATGGATTTTAGCTTAACAGAAGAACATATAATGGTGCGCGACGCAGCTCGCGATTTTGCTCAAACAGAATTATTACCTGGCGTTATTGAACGCGATGAAAAACAACAATTCCCTTCAGAACTTGTACGTAAAATGGGAGACCTTGGCTTTTTGGGTATCATGGTAGACCCAAAATATGGAGGTAGTGGTATGGATGCTATTTCTTACGTACTTATTATGGAGGAGCTTTCTAAAGTGGATGCTTCTGCTTCTGTAATTGTTTCTGTAAACAACTCACTTGTATGCTACGGCCTAGAATCTTATGGCTCTGAAGAACAAAAACAAAAATATCTTACAAAGCTTGCTACGGGTGAGATGGTAGGCGCATTTTGTTTATCTGAACCAGAAGCAGGATCTGACGCGACTTCGCAGGCTACTACTGCGATAGACAATGGCGATCATTATGTACTTAATGGTACGAAAAACTGGATCACAAATGGAGGACGCTCTGATGTATATTTAGTAATTGCACAAACAGATAGAGAAAAAGGACATCGTGGCATCAATGCTTTTATAGTTGAGAAAGGGATGGAAGGTTTTGAAGTAGGTCCTAAAGAAGATAAACTTGGCATACGTGGTAGTGACACACACACCTTACAGTTTAATGATGTAAAAGTTCCTAAAGAGAATCGCATAGGTGAAGATGGTTTTGGATTTAAATTTGCAATGAAAACACTTTCTGGAGGTCGTATTGGGATTGCTGCGCAAGCTTTGGGAATTGCATCTGGTGCTTATGAACTCGCACTTAAATATAGTAAAGAGCGTAAAGCATTCGGCACAGAAATATGCAATCACCAAGCAATTGCTTTTAAACTGGCTGATATGTTTGTAGAAATTGAAGCTGCACGTCACTTAGTAATGAAAGCTGCTTGGGATAAAGACCAAGGAAATAACTATGATCAATCTAGTGCAATGGCAAAACTTTATGCTTCTAAGGTAGCAATGGAGCAAAGTGTGGAAGCTGTTCAGATACACGGTGGAAACGGTTTTGTAAAAGAATACCACGTAGAACGATTAATGCGTGATGCAAAAATCACTCAAATTTATGAAGGAACAAGTGAGATACAAAAGATTGTTATCTCTAGAGGTTTGATCAAGGGATAATTTTTTTTAAAAGCGACCTAATAGAATTGGGTCGCTTTTTTATGATGTCACAATTTAAAACCTCCAGTGCGTTAAATCTATAGCAGCCTCTAACTTATTTTCAGTTTCATCATCTAAATTTGGAAAAAAATCAATTCCTGTAAGTGTTTCAATTTGATCTACTGAAGTTACAAAAGATTGCAATCTTTTCTCTGAAGCTGCATGATTCATTAAAAAAGCTATCATTTTTTTATTTCCGCCAGATTGATCGTAAACAATTTTATAAAAAGATTCTGCCACCGTTACGTTTTCTGTACCTATTGCACCCACTTTATCTTTTAAAACACCTCCTGTAATTACAAAAACTCCATCATATCTTTTTGCCCAATACCGAACCTTCTGTTCCAACCTGTTCCAAACTCCTGCATTAAAAACATGCCTTTGTGGAGTGATATTACTTGTTAAAAAAGTTTCTTCAAATGCTTCTTTACTAAACTCTCGATCGGCTGCTGGACATAGATGACCACGATCATACCCTGAGTTTTTGTAATTGCGCCAGTGAGCAGATTTTGAAGGTACTTTGGGATCTACCTCAAAGTATGGTCTTTTAAAATCTGCATTTACTACTTGATTCTTTTTAAGTTCATAAGCCACCCACTCTGCCTGTTCGTCTGGCTCACTGTAGCTTAATGAATAATAATGATGATGTATTACTTGATCGGTGGTAGAACTTGGCAAAAAATAAGTATTTGTGGTTACTTTAGGCTTCTTACCTTCTTCTATAAGCGGTGCATCTAAAGCCCTATTTGCATACTGTTCAAATGCGTACCAACCTAAGGTAAACAACGCAACTAATAATGGATAAAGGTATTTTCTTTTCATATATGTAATTTAACCCTTTACATCCAGCGCATCTCGAAGTGCATTCCCCACAAGCATGAAGGCCATTACTAACAGCATAATTGCAAGACCAGGAATAATTGCTAGATAAGGTTTACCTAAGATGATATAACTATAATGATCTTTAATCATAGCTCCCCAACTGGGGGTAGGAGGCTGGGCTCCTATTCCTAAAAAACTGAGTCCGCTTTCAATAAGGATAGCACCTGCAAAATTTGCAGCAGAAATAACAATAAGTGGGGCGATGACATTAGGCAATATATGCTTTATAATTATGCGCGCATCTGTATAGCCCAGTGCTCTAGCAGCAGTTACATATTGCATCTCTTTCACTCCCATAACTTGTCCACGAACCACCCTAGCCACTTCTACCCACATAGTAAGTCCTACTGCTATAAAAACTTGCCAATATCCTTTACCTAGAGCTAGCGTGATGGCTATCACAAGTAACAATGTAGGTATGGACCAAGTAACATTTATTATCCACATAATAGCAGCATCGATTTTTCCGCCAAAATAGCCTGCAAATGCTCCTAACAACAAACCTATTATAAGAGAGATAAACACAGCTACAAATCCTATAGAAAAAGATATACGAGCTCCTATAAGCATGCGGCTTAATAAATCTCTTCCATACTTATCGGTTCCAAGTAAGAATTTTGAGGAATTGATATTTGCTTTCGCGAAAGCGTGATAGTCTTCTACACCATTTACGGTTAGATTTTTTACAATTCCAGCGCTTTCATCGCCAGTATACGGAACATACGATATACCATTATCAGTGACTACATGAGAAGTTATCGGTATTTCGGTATCTGAAGTTTTTTTTCCAGAAAACCACTTTAAAAACCAAGACTGTTCAGTGTCAATGTCACTAGGAATTGTCAACATATCAACTTGGAAACCTGGAGGCTGAGAGTGGATGGATAAATGCATTTGGTTTGCATTTTGACTACTATCTGGTGCTATAACATAAGCAAATAATGCAGCGAGCCCACAGAGTACGATATAGACTAAACTCAAAACGCCCCAAAAGTTTTTTTTAAACTTTTGGAGCGCTAGAGCTGTTAATGATTGTGTCGGTTGGGACATAGACTAATCTCTAAGCGTAGCCAGCTTATTCCTTATATTACTAGACTTTAAATCTTTGAGTACATTTAATGCTTCTTCTACATAAACATCTTTTGCTAAACTCTTATGCCAGCGATTACGCTTTTCTTTTAAAATAGTATCTGTCTTGAAAAGTCTCTGCTCGTACGGTAAAGAATTATACTCAAGGTTTGAATCATACTCATCTATCGCATCAAATTTTTTAGCAAATGCCTCGCTTGTTTCTATACGCTCTTTATACTTTTCATATTGTAAAGACCAGATATTATCATCGCGTCTTTCTTTGATCCACTTTGCATATTCATCAATTAGCTTTAAATGCTCATTTTTAGACATACGTGCATTACTCTTTTTGATAGTTTGCTTTAGATTGATATTTCCATCCCATTTTTTATAGTCTGCTGGAGCTATCTTATCCCATGGTAATGGATTTTTTTGATCACGCTCTCCAATATCAACATATTTAAAACGATCTGCTACAACAACGTCACTTTTCACACCTTCGAGCTGTGTGGAACCACCATTCACACGGTAAAATTTTTGAGTAGTAACCTTAAGCGCCCCTAAATCACCATACTGGTTATTGCGCAGCCATGGATTAAGGTCTACTACATTTTGCACTGTACCTTTACCATAAGTTTGTTTCCCTCCAATGATTATAGCTCGTTCATAATCTTGCATAGCTGCAGCGAGTATTTCGCTTGCAGAGGCCGAAATTTCATTTACTAAAATGACAAGTGGGCCATCCCACACAATTGATGGATCTAAATCCTCTAGAACTTCTGGTTCATCTCCATTTCCAGCAACCTGAACAACAGGGCCTTGACGTATAAATAATCCAGCAATATCAACTACTGTTTTTAAAGAACCACCTCCATTGTTACGAAGGTCAATTACAAGTCCTTCTACACCTTCTCTTTTTAATCGCTCAACTTCTCTCTTTACATCCTTTGCAGCATTTTTTTCTTTATAATTTTGCATGTCAAAGTAAAACTTTGGAAGATTGATAAGTCCGTATTTACGGCCATCCTTTACAACTTTGGCAGAACGGGCGTAGACCTCCTCTAGCTCTACAATATCACGTTCTATCGTGATGTTTTTAGTACTCCCGTCAAGCTTCGTCTTAACTGATAGCGTTACCTTGGTACCCTTAGGTCCTTTAATAAATTCTATAGCATCCTCAAGACGCATACCTACCACATTCAGTGCATCTTTTTCATCTTCCTGCTTTACTTTAAGAATCACGTCTCCTTCTTTGAGTTGCTCGCTTCTCCAAGCTGGACCACCAGAAATTATATCAGTTACACGAATTTCACCATTCTTTTTTTGTAAACGAGCTCCTATACCTTGAAACTGACCACTCATTTGTGTATCAAAACGATCTTTTTCTACAGGAGCGAAATAATAGGTGTGAGGATCAAAACCTTCAACAATTGCGTTTAAAAAAATCGAAAAATAATCTTTGCGCTCTAATTCATTTGTAAACTCAAAAAACTCTTTCGTGTTATCAGTTACTTCTTGACGTGATTTTAACTCTAGCTCTTTATCTGAAAAGGTTTCCTTTAAACTTTCGATTTTTGAGTCTTTTTCATCTAGACTGGCTTCTTCATCATTCTTTTTATCAAAATAAGCACTTAACGCATTTAACTTAAGTTGCTTTCTCCATCGGTCTCTTAATTCTCTTTTATTCTTTGCAAAAGGCGACTTTTCATACTCTGTATTCAAATCTTCATCTTGGTTAAAGTCAAAAGGTGCCGTTAAAATTTCTTGCTGTATAGCCTGTGCTTCGTGTGTACGTTGTTTTAAACGCTCATAGGTGAGATTAAAGAAACTGAGATCTTTATCTCTAATCGCATCATCAATTTCATACTTATATTTTTGAAACTCATCTATATCTCTTTTGTAAAAAAAGCGACGATAAGGATCAAGAGCATCTATATAGTCATCAAATACTGCCTGTGAAAACTCATCATTAATCTCCTTAGCGTTATAATGACCGCGTGAAAGAACATAAGAAATAAGATCTAATAATATTTTATCCTTATCTGTATCTTCAAATGATTTTGTTGTAAAACTGCAACTAGCCACTGAGAATAGTAAGGCTAGTGCAATGAGTTTTAAATTCCTTTTCATAAAATCTTCTATTTGCATATTAACTACAATGTACATTAAAAATTGTGCCACAAAAAATCACAACCCAATATTCTTTGTTAAACCTCATCAATTTTATAAATGAAATGCAATTTACGTATTTTCGTAGTTAATTTCTAATACAGTTTTATGACTACAAAACCTCTCATTCTAGTTACTAATGATGACGGAATTACAGCCCCTGGAATACGTACATTGATACATGTAATGAAAACAATAGGCGATGTGATTGTAGTAGCCCCAGATAGTCCTCAAAGTGGCATGGGACATGCCATCACTATAAATGATACTTTGTATTGTGATCCTGTAACTTTGGAGCCAGACGCTACTCATAAAGAGTATACGTGTTCTGGAACTCCAGCAGATTGTGTTAAACTTGCAAACCAACAAATTGTTCCACGTAAACCAGACATTTGTGTAAGCGGTATTAATCATGGTAGTAACTCTAGCATCAATGTGATTTATAGTGGTACTATGAGTGCTGCCGTAGAAGCTGGTGTAGAAGGAATTCCTGCCATAGGGTTTTCTCTTTTAGACTACAGTCATGAGGCAGATTTTGAACCCTCAAAAAAATATGTAGAAAAAATAACTAGGCAGGTTTTAGAAAATGGACTCCCAAAAGGAATTGTTCTCAATGTAAATATCCCTAAATTACCAGCAGGCGAGATAAAAGGGATTAAAATTTGCCGTCAGGCAAAAGCACAATGGGTTGAGGACTTTGATAAAAGAACAAATCCAATGGGCAGGGATTATTACTGGCTTACAGGCGAATTTGTGAATCAAGACAAAGGAGAAGATACAGATGAGTGGGCTCTTTCTAAAGGCTTTGTATCTGTTGTGCCGGTTCAGTTTGACCTTACAGCACATCATTTTATTCAAGAACTCAATGAATGGGATCAATAATATCTTTAATTAGATTACTAAAACTCTCTTCAGAAAAATAGAAATAGGGGGAGATATAATTTCTCGCTTTCGCGAAAAGTTTATTTAAAATAAATTATTTTTCGATCATCAATTTTTCGCGAAAGCGTAAAAAATAATTATCCATGAAAAAAGATATTTTAATAGGAATCCTTGCTGGAATTCTAGCCAATGCGTTAGGAATCATCCTGTACATTTTACTTTTCTCAGACAAGGGCAGTGATGCAACTATTGAGAAAGCTCTTGCAGAGGGGTACCTAGGTAAAATTATCACTCTAGGTGCAACACTCAATCTCATTACTTTTTTTATTTTCTTAAAGAAAAATGAGATTTATAAAGCTCGCGGAGTATTGCTTGCTACTATAGGGATTGCTATAATTACTATGCTATTAATGTTTTATTAATGAGATACTATATACTTGCAGGCGAGGCTAGTGGAGATTTACACGGCTCTAATTTAATGAAAGCATTATTTAGAGAAGACCCTAATGCAGAAATACGCTTCTGGGGTGGTGACTTAATGCAAGAAGTAGGAGGTACACTCGTTTCTCATTACAAGGAGCGTGCGTTTATGGGTTTTCTGGAGGTTCTTACGAATCTAAGAAAGATTACTAAATTCATTAAGCAGTGTAAAAGAGATATTGCTCGTTTTGAACCAGACGCCTTGATTTTAATTGACAATTCTGGATTTAACTTGCGTATTGCGCAGTGGGCAAAACCATTAGGAGTAGCTACACATTACTACATAAGTCCGCAGGTATGGGCCTCTAGATCAAGTCGTGTAAAAGCTATAAAAGCGAGCGTAGATCATATGTATGTAGTACTACCTTTTGTGAAAGATTTTTATGCTTCTTATAATTATGATGTGCATTTTGTAGGACATCCACTACTGGACGCTATTTCTGGAAGAGATCAAGCAGATCCAGGGCTCTTTGCTAAGCAACATGATTTGGATGAAAGACCTATAATTGCTTTATTACCCGGTAGTCGTAAGCAGGAAATTACAGCAATGCTAGATATCATGCTGAGTATTGTAGATTATTTCCCTAACTATCAGTTTGTAATAGCCGGAGCACCTAGCCAAGAGGAGTCTTTTTACAGCCCTTTTCTTGAAGATTTCCCTGTAAAACTAATCATGAATAAAACCTATGACATTTTGAGCTTTGCAAACGCCGCTTTAATTACCTCTGGAACTGCTACACTTGAAGCTGCAATTTTTAAAGTTCCTCAGGTGGTATGTTATAAAGGGAATGTCATCTCTTATCAAATTGCCAGACGCATTATAAAAACTGCTTATATTTCTCTTGTAAATCTTGTTATGGATCGAGAGGTTGTAAAAGAATTAATTCAAGGAGAACTGACCACAGAGAATTTAAAGGCTGAGCTTGATAAAATTACAAGCGATACTTCCAGAAAACAGTTATTTAGTGATTATTACGATTTAGAAAAAAAATTAGGTGGCTCTGGAGCAAGTTCTAAAGCTGCTAAATTAATTGTGAAAGAGACTAAAAAGTAATTACCTTAGTTTATATATGACACCCCATCATTATTTATGAAACAGTTACTCACCTCGTTACTTGTATTGTTAGTACTCACTTCTTGTGGGAGCTCAAAAAAATCTTACAGAAAAGCTCCTCGAATAGGAAAAACAGAAAGAATCATACAGAATGCCCAATCTTATAATGGCACTCGATATAAATTTGGAGGAACTACCAGAAAGGGTATGGATTGTTCAGGACTTATTTTTGTTGCATTTCAAGAAGAAAATATCGCGTTACCACGTGTTTCTAGAGAAATGGCAAAAAAAGGCCAGCCTGTGCATGGAAAAAATATTGCAAAAGGAGATTTATTATTTTTTAAAACCAGTAAGACTAGAAACCGTATTAATCATGTAGGCCTTGTTACAGAAATCAAGAATGGACAGGTCTATTTTATACACGCAACCACTTCCAAAGGTGTCCTTACATCAAATCTTAATGAACGGTATTGGGATCGTGCTTTTGTCATGGCAAAACGACTACTTTAAGAGGATTAAACTCATTTACAATTATTTAACTATCTTCATGAAGTAATTTCTTACGAGATTTTTCATTGAAGAATATTAATTTCCCTATACTTAATATATTACTAGCATTTATTGCTGGTATCCTTATTTACGGTAGGCTGGAGCATACACTTCTCGAGATACTACTTTCAGTGATATTCTGTTTTATTACATTAGTATCACTTCATATTGCAGCGGGTAAGCTATCCTTTTCTGAAATTCCTTTTATTATTGTTGTTCTATTTCTGTTTATTGGGTTAGGGTATCTAAAATCATACTCTACGGATCAACGTGTTAATGATAGACATTATTTACACTTGCTAGAAAAGCACCCTCAAAGACTATTATTTTCAATAAAAAATCGGCTCAAGTCAAGTCAATTTCAAGATAAGTATATAATAAGTGTTCATCTAATCGATCAAGAACCTGCAATAGGTGATCTACTTCTGTCTGTAAAAAAAGATAGTGTTTCCAAGAAAATGGCAGTAGGAAAATGGTATCATGCAAAGACTCTTATATTACCTCTTCCATTTCAAAAAAATCCTTATCAGTTTGATTATGGAAACTATTTACAACAAAGACAAATCTATGGACAGTTGTTGTTATCTGAACAGGAACTCATTCTTTCTAATAAAACATCCAGTGGCTTCATGGTGAGCGCATCACGCTTTCGCGAAAGCGTACTAAATAAGCTTCATTCTTGTCATTTTACAAAAAGCCAATTTGCCATTATGGACGCACTTCTTCTAGGGCAACGTGAAAATATTGACAAAAAGCTTACTGATGACTATGCTGCAGCAGGAATGATGCACATCCTTGCAGTATCGGGATTGCATGTAGGGATCATTCTTTTAATCTTACGTTTTCTTACTCGTTTTATAAACTGGTATCGATTAAGGTGGTTTCGCTCATTTTTAATTATCATCTCAATATGGTGTTTTGCCCTTGTTACGGGATTGTCTCCTTCTGTATTACGTGCGGCAACCATGTTTAGTTTTTTAGAGATTGGAAGTTCTCTAGGTGGAAAAAGAAAATCAAAAGATGCAGTGCTGGCATCTGCTTTATTCTTGCTTGTATACGACCCTCTTTTGATCTATCAGGTAGGCTTTCAATTAAGCTATATGGCTGTGATGGCAATTCTATGGATTCAGCCTTGGCTCTCCTCTTTTTACAAACCAAAATACTATATAGATAAGTTGCTTTGGGGGGTTGCGACAGTAACTATCTCAGCACAACTTGGAGTTGTACCATTAAGCCTATATTATTTTCATCAATTTGCTGGTTTATTTTTCTTGTCTAACATTATCGTTTTACCTTTTTTGACCTTGATACTAGGATATGGTTTATTAATAATTTTAATTGCGCTAATTGGGGAAGTTCCAACAGTTTTTATTAAAACGTATGGATGGATTATTGACTTAATGAACTCCTATATACACTGGATAGCAAGTCAAGATCTATTTGTACTAAAGCATATTACTTTAGGTATACCTTTACTAATAGCGTCTTATATTTTAATCATCTCCATTATTTTTCTTCTAAAGAAATATACGGCTCTTAGAGTCTATATCGCAGCATTTAGTTTAATGTGTTTTACATGTGTATTATTAGAAGAAAAAACTAGAAACTCTCCATCTCACCTAGCGATATTACATAAATATAAAACTTCTACAGTCACAGTACTTAAGGGTAATAAATTATTAGTTTTTAAAAATGATAGCACTGAAAGTTTTAAACCTAATTATATCATTGATGCTTATAAAGATGCAGTAACCATTAATAAATTAAGTGTACACGCTATGTCTAATTATTATCGCTTTAATGAAAAAGAAATTCTTGTTGTTGATAGCTTAGGCATATATGATATTCCTGAAACGCGACCTAATTTTATTCTGCTATCTAATTCTCCAAAAATTAATTTAAGACGATTAATACTAGTACACCCAAAAGCCACAATAATAGCAGATGGATCTAATTACAGGAGTTATATCCAAAAGTGGGAGAAAACATGTCTAAAAGAAAAAATCCCTTTTCATAACACGTATAAAAAGGGAGCTTTTTTAATTAAATAGCATGATTACTTTGACCAAGAGTATTTAAAGTCTTTTTGGTATTGATCCCACTTCTCTTGAGTAGTTATTTCTTTGTAATCATCATTTGCTACCATTTTTACGTAAATTTCAAGTCGTTGTGGTGTGTGATACCCTGTGATAGGTTGGATATAGTTACCATTCTCATCAAAAAACACCATACTGGGATAAGCTCTTACTTTTAGTCCTTGAGCAAATTCATGCTGGGAATTACGTCCTTTTCTTTTAGGATCGTGTCTAGGATTCGTATATGTATTACCTAGATAATTTATAAATTCTGTGCCTTCTGCATTAAACTTTACAGCATAGTAATTTTCATTGATGAATTGTACTACATCTTTATCTACAAATGTATTTCTATCCAGCATTTTACAAGGTCCACACCACGTAGTATATACATCCATAAAGATTTTTTTAGGAGTCTCTTTTTGAGCTGCTAGCGCTTGATCCATAGTGATCCAGTTAATTTGTTGGGCACTAAGCGTGGCTGTAGAAATAAACAATAAAATATATACTAACTTTTTCATTTAATTATTTTTATAGATCTAATATACAATCAAAACGATTTAGACAAAAAACGTTCCAAAATTGGAACGTTTTTTAATTAAAGTAAGATATGTAACATTTTATCTGATTCCGTGCATCATTTTAATTAAAGTTCTATTTAAAGCAAGCATTAAAAGCCCTGCTCCTACAGGTACTATTGTAAAGATCATAAAGAACGTTGCCATTCCGTATTCTTCGACAATTGGGTCAATATAACTACCTGTAATACCAGCTGCAAAATTTGCTATAAAGTTTGCCACAAACCAAATTCCAAACATTAAGCCAACAAGTTTTGCTGGAGCTAGTTTACTTACATAAGAAAGACCTACTGGAGAGACACATAGTTCTCCTAATGTATGGAACAAATATGCTAGTACAAGAAAAATCATGCTTACAGAAGCAGTCTTTGCTCCTAATGGAATACCCATAGATCCATAAGAGAGTATTCCAAACCCGAGACCTAATAATATTAGACCTATGGCAAATTTTATTGGACCACTTGGATTGAATTTACTTTTCCAAATTTTAGAAAACAATGGAGCGAATGCGATGATAAAGAAAGAATTTAAAATACCAAACCAAGACGCTGGTACTTCTGGAGCGTCATCAGCAAATTGACGAGAAAGCATCCATATTACAATCCCCCAAATTATTACAAATCCTACTCCCAATATAATGTTAGAAAGTGCAAACTTTCCAAAAGTCTGTCTAAATAACAAACTCAAAACCCAAGTAATAATTATCATTGGAACAACTGTGAGAAGAGTATTAACAATTTTGAAAGTCATACCACTACTTCCCTCTAGAACTCTATCTGTATAATCTGCAGCAAAAATGGTCATTGAACCACCAGCCTGCTCAAATGCCCACCAAAAGAATATTGTAAAGAAGGCTAATACACCTATAACAATCAATCTATCTCTAGTAACCTTAGATTTTTTTGATTCATCAACAACGTCTTCAATTTTGTCAATAGCATCTTCAACACTATCTTCAAGAGCATCGTCGAACTCCTCCGATTTTTTTGGAGAAAGACCAATCCTTCCAAATATATCTTGTGCAAAATGAAACTGCAACATCCCAACGAGCATGAAAATTCCAGCTAAACCAAAACCATAATGCCATCCTACACTTTCCCCAATGTATCCACACAAAAGAATACCTAAAAATGCTCCAGAGTTAATACCCATATAAAATATAGTGTACCCAGCATCTTTCTCTTTCCCTTGATCTTTGTAAAGCTGACCTACCATTGAAGAAATATTAGGCTTAAACATACCATTCCCAATAATTAAAAGTACAAGTCCAGCATAAAAGAAAAAGTCTGCTGTCACTTCAAAAGCCATAGATGCATGACCTAAAGTCATTAACAAAGCTCCTATAACTACTGCTCTCCTGTATCCAGTTATTTTATCTGCAATTAAACCCCCAAAAATTGGAGTTACATATACGAGTCCTGTATAGAATGCATATAGTTGAAGAGCTTCTGCTCTTTCCCAGCCCCATCCTCCATCGAGCACAGCTGAAACTAAGAATAGCACTAGTAATGCACGCATACCATAGTAAGAAAAACGCTCCCACATCTCTGTAAAGAATAGGACAAACAGACCAGATGGATGCCCAAGTACTGTTTTTTGATTGGTTAGAGAACCTCCGTATTTAAATTCCATATAAGTGATTTTTTGAATAAAATTATTGGTTAGTTAGTTATTATAATTTCTCTTTAATGAAGTTAGTCATCATGGTATATAAGTGAAGACGTGTATTTCCTCCATAAATTCCATGATTTTTGTCTGGATAATTGAAGTAATCAAATTGCTTATTAGCTTGCACAAGCGCCTCTACAAGTCTAGTAGAGTTTTGTACATGAACATTATCATCTGCTCCACCATGTACTAATAAAAAGTCACCCTTCAATTTGCTTACGTGACTCAAAGGTGAGTTTTCATCATAACCACTTGCATTTTCCTGTGGAGTTTGCATATAGCGCTCTGTATAAATTGTATCATAAAACCTCCAAGAAGTAACTGGTGCTACTGCAATAGCCATCTCAAACGTATCTGATCCTTGAAATAAAGAGTTTGATGCCATAAAGCCACCATAACTCCATCCCCAAATTCCCGTACGACTTTCGTCTATATATGACCTTTTACTTAGCTCATTGGCAGCGGCTATTTGATCTTGAACTTCAAACTTCCCTAATTCTTTTTGAGTCATCTTTTTGAAATCACGTCCTTTTAATCCTGTGCCTCTCGGATCTACGCACACTACGATGTAATCATTTTGTGCCAGCATATGGAACCAATAATCATTAGAAGTATCCCATTCATTGGCAACACTTTGTGAACCTGGTCCAGAATATTGCGTCATAAAAAGTGGATACTTTTTGGAAGGATCAAAATCTGTAGGCTTAATCATATACGCATTCAAAGACACTCCATTGATATCAATTTCAAAAAATTCTTTTGGAGAGATATCGTATCCTGCATATAATTCTTTTAAATCTTTATTATCCTTTATAACACGTACCTGACTTCCATCTTTTGCATTGTTAAGTGTAAAACGGTAAGGTGTAGTAGTATTTGAGTAAGTGTGTATAAAATAACTAAAGTCTGCATCATTTGTTCCTTCAGAAGCTGCTAAAGCTTGCTTATCTTCTCCATTTAAGGCTACAGCATACACGCCTCTATTAATAGAACCGTTTTCTGAACTCTGATAAAAAACACGATTTGTTTTTAAATCATAACCATAAAAACCTGTCACTTCCCAGTCTCCAGAAGTCACTTGTCTTCTTAATGACCCATCTGGATTGTGATGGTAAATATGATTCCATCCATCTTTTTCACTAGTCCATAAAAAACTATTATCAGCAAGAAACGTTAGGTTATCTGTTACATCTACATATGCTTCATCTCTTTCCCTCAAGGCTTGCTTAACCATATTGGTTTGAGTGTTGTAAAAAAGAAGTTTTAAATGATCTTGATGTCTATTAAGTACTTGAATAGATAAGACGTTCGGATCTTTAGACCATTTTAATCTTGGGATATAGTAAGCATCTGCATTTTTTAAACTAAGAGCCATCGACCTCACTACATTAGCTCCTTGATTTGCATCATCTACTGTATAAACATGAACACTTACCTCTGCATTTGTTTCTCCAGCTTTTGGATATTTAAAAACTGTTTGCGTTTGGTACAATTCTGAGCCATAAACATCCATTGAAAATTCTGGAACATTTGTTTCATCAAAACGTATGTAAGCTATTTTTTTGCTGTCGGCGCTCCAATCAAAAGCGCGTACAAATCCAAATTCTTCTTCGTATACCCAATCCGTAATTCCATTAATAATACTATTCTTTTTACCGTCAAAAGTAAACTGCTTGGTTGTTTGTGAAGCAATGTCAAAAACATACAGATTGTTATCTTTTCCGTAGGCAATTTTTTTTCCATCTGGAGAGAAGGTAGGCTCTTGTATTAAATCTTTAGAAACTTGTGTAAGCTTTCGCGAAAGCGGATTCCAAACATAGTACTCCCCCAGTGTAGATCTTCTAAAAATAGACTTTAGCTTAGTAGACAGTAATAGTTGTTTTTCATCAGGACTAAAACGGTAACTTATAAAGTAATTTAGGCTATCTATATCACTACTGCTAACCGCTGTGCGGACTTTTTCCCCAGTGGCATAGCTATAAATATCAACACTCCCCGTACGAGTTTCTCTATCAAAATTCTGGACCGCATATTCACTTCCATTTGCCATAGAATGGATAGACTGTAGACGCTCTGCTCTAAAAGTACCGTCTTTCCAAATGTCCTCAAGTGTAATTTGTTTATTTTGTGCAATTGTGCTTTGTACTACCAGAAGAAAAAAGGTAGCTACATAGGTGTATAATCTCATATATGTGTTTGATTAATCTAAAGTTTTCAATTTTACTAAAAAAACTGCACAAATCCCTGCTTTTACTGTTAAATACTAACATAATGTTAAGAAATAATTCCCCGTCACAACCCTTGCGCACATACGATCTCTGCAATCTCAGTATCTTTGTGATTCTCACAAAAAATCTTTGATGACAAAAGAAGTATCTGGTTTTTCAAAACTTACAAAATCACAAAAAATAGACTGGCTAGCACAGCACTATTTTCAAGATAAAGAACAAGCAACGCAAACTCTTGTTTCTTACTGGAATAGCGATGAGAAGCTACAACAATTACACGATGAATTTATAGAGAACACGATCTCAAACTACTATTTACCATTAGGTGTAGCGCCTAATTTTTTAATTAACAACAAGCGGTATACCATCCCCATGGCCATCGAAGAAAGTTCTGTAGTAGCTGCAGCTAGCAAAGCAGCAAAGTTTTGGGCAACCCGTGGCGGATTTAAAACTGAAATACTAGGTACAACAAAAGTAGGCCAAGTACATTTTACCTATACTGGTAATGCTAAGCAATTGCAGTCTTATTTTTCAGACATAAAACCCGTACTGTTTTCTGAAGCAGCGTCTATCACTCGAAATATGGAAAAACGTGGTGGTGGCATAAAAGATATTACGTTAGTTAATAAAACAGCTTCAATTTCAAACTATTATCAGCTACATTGCACCTTTGAAACGCTTGATGCAATGGGAGCAAACTTCATAAACAGCTGCTTAGAGCAATTTGCATCTACGTTTGAGAATGGATTTTTAAAAGATCCTCGCTTTCGCGAAAGCGGAGACTCCTTACAAATAATAATGTCTATTTTATCTAACTATGTCCCAGATTGCCTAGTACGAGCAGAGGTAAGCTGTCCAGTAAAAGAACTTTCTGAAAAAAATATAGAGGGCGCTATGTTTGCAGAGAAGTTTCTTCAAGCAATAGCAATTGCAGAGCATGAGCCCTACCGTGCTGTCACTCACAATAAGGGAATCATGAACGGTATAGATGCAGTGGTTCTTGCTACTGGAAATGATTTTAGAGCTGTTGAGGCTGGTGTACATGCATATGCCGCAAGAACAATGCAATATAGAAGCCTTACACATGCAAAAATAGAAGATGAAATATTTACTTTCTGGATTGAAGTACCTCTTGCATTAGGGACTGTGGGAGGTCTGACAAAATTACATCCACTTGTGAGATGGTCAATGGAGCTCTTACAAAATCCAAGCTCAAAAGAATTAATGGAGATTGTTGCAGTAGCAGGCCTCGCACAAAATTTTGCTGCTGTCAAATCCCTTATAACTACCGGAATACAACAAGGGCATATGAAAATGCACTTAATGAATATTTTAAATCAACTAGAAGCCCAGCCTGAAGAAAAACAAAAAACTGTACAGTATTTTAAAACACATACTGTAACACACAGCGCAGTAGTAGATTTTGTTAACTCGCTAAGAACTGCCTAGAACGAATTTCCAGCATCTTATATTTAGTAATACTGTAAAACAATAGTAGCATTGAGTAAGACATTTTATAGCCACGGAAAACTATTATTGACCTCAGAATATATTGTTCTTGATGGCGCAGAGGCTCTTGCCCTTCCCACAAAGAAAGGACAATCGCTTATCGTTAAAGAAACAGATCACAACTGTGTACATTGGAAAAGTTTTCTAGAAGATGGTAGTGTATGGCTTGATATAAATTTTTCATTACCCCTGAGTGATTCGTTAAGTCCCAAAGGAAAAATTGAATCACGACTCTTATCTATCCTAAGAAAAGCAACTGAGCTCAATCCTGACTTTCTTGAGAAAAGCGAAGGTTTTGACGTAATAACAACATTAGAATTTCCTCAAAACTGGGGATTAGGGTCCTCCTCTACCTTGATTTCAAATGTAGCTCGCTGGGCAAACGTAAACCCATATGATTTATTAAAAGCAACTTTTGGAGGGAGCGGTTATGATATTGCCTGCGCCACTGCTCAAGGCCCTATACGCTATCACAATAAAAGTTCTCAGGCTGTGACAAAAGATGTTTCATTTAACCCCTCATTTAGAGATCGGCTGTTTTTTGTCCATCTCAATAAAAAACAAAATAGTAGAGAGAGCATTAAGCATTACAGAAGCCTTAGTAAAATTAAGCTACAGAAAGAGGTTGATTATTTTTCCTCACTCACAGAACACATCATTCAAAGTAGCGATCTGACTGAATTTGAACATTTATTACAAGCTCATGAATCTCGCCTTTCTGAGGTACTTAAAACTCCAACTATAAAATCGCAACTCTTTCCTGATTACCCTAAGACTATTAAGAGTTTAGGGGGTTGGGGTGGCGATTTTATCCTAGCAACAGGAGGCACTTTACAGAAGAACTATTTCTATAGCAGAGGATTTCAAACTATCATTTCTTATGATGATATGATTTTATAATAGTTCGCTTTCGCGAAAGCGCAATTCTTATTCCATAAAAAAAATGCCTGAGAAGAAATCTCAGGCATTTTTTATTTTAATATAGTCGATTGTAAATCTTTCTCAACTACTAGTAGAATTTAGATCTATTGTCTTCAATCTCTGCAGCTTCCTTAAGTGCAGTAAGAACTTTACTATTTACAGCTACTCTAGCTTTTTGGGCTTGTTGAGCAGCATAACTAGCGTAATTATCTAAAGGTGCCGCCTCTGTTATTTTTGTGACTTTAAGCACATAGACACCTCTTTCACCTTCAATTGGGCTTGATAATTCTCCTTCATTAAGTCCAAAAGCAGCTCCCACTACTTTAGGGTCGTTACCTGCACCTGCAATCGTAGGAACATTCATAGAAACTCCATTTGCAGATTTTACAGCTTGATTTTGAGATTGAGCCATCTCTTCAAGTGTACTGCCAGAAAATTTATCCTTAATAACCTCAGCTTTCTTTTGGTTACGTAAGATCGGAGTCACTCTAGCTGAGACATCTTCTACGCGCTCTGTACCTTTAGGCGTTTTACGTGTTACCTGTGCTACAAGATATCCATCATTTGTTGCGAAACGTTTGATATCTCCTACTTTTATATCTTCTTCGAAAGCCCACTGTACAACTGCCCTTTGAGCTCCTTCTCCTGGCAGGTTTTCGTCCATTGCACGCATTCTTTGCACTGGTCGTACTGCATATCCATTTTCTGTTGCTACTTCTTGAAAATTACCATCTTTAGCAGCAATTTCAAATTTTTGCGTGGTGTTATACACATTTGAAATTGTTTTGTCAGATGGTGTAATTTCTTTTACAACCGTAGCTATTTTCATTACTTTTTGGCTGTTCTTTTGGTCTACAATTTTGATCACGTGGAAACCAAAATTTGTTTCTGCCATCCCTAAATCACCTGTTTTGTTATCTACTAAGAAATCTCTAAACTCCTCTGCGAATAAATTAGGGTTTTGGTAATCTAAGTCCCCTCCTTTGTCAGCATTAGAAACATCTGTAGAAAACTCTTTAGCTAAATCTTCAAACTTAGAAGAGTTTCTCTTTAGCACAGTTAGTAAACTATCAGCTAATTGCTTTGCTTCTTCTTTTGTTCTTGTGGATGTAGATGCTACAGGACCTCTTTGAGTATTTGTAATTGCACCTTGGTAATCGATAAGAATATGGCTAGATCTAATAGAATCTGGCATAGTGCGTACAGCAACTACACGACTAAGATTCATGAATTTTCCATCTTTATAGGGCCCATAGATATCACCAGTATTCATAGAAAATAGCGTATCTGCAATACTTGAAGGAAGATCTTTCTTGAAAAACCATCTATCTACGTAAGGAGTATCAGAATTCTCTGCAATGAAGTCTTCTATATTCTCTGTTTCTTCCATACCCATGACAGTTTCATTTACTCCAGTTGCCCCATTACGGGAGGTATATGGCTTTCGTATCTTTTCAAGCTCTGCTTTTAATTGATTTTCATCTTCAAGTGAAGCTTCTTCTGCAAATTTCACAAATCGGATAGAACGGGTTGCCTCCGTTTTAAATTCATCTTTATGATCATTAATATAATCTTGTATTTCTTCTTTGCTTACAGACACATCTTCATCAGGAATTGATGTATATGGCACTTGTACAAACTGAATATCTACATTGTTTCCATCTAATCTGTATGCAACTTCACCATCTTTAAGTGTAGCTCCTACGCCAGCCTTTACAAGATTGTAATAGATATTTTGTTTTTCTTGATTTCTCAAAGATTCCTCAAAGGTTAACCATGATCTGTAGTCATTAGGATTTTGACTCTCCCTCATTGTAGCGATAAACTCTTGCATTTTTGCTTCACTAAAGAAACCATCTGCATCTTGAAAACGGGCATCACTTTGTAGTGCTTGTTTTAAAAGTTCTTGTGTACGATCTTTTCCTACTTGTATCCCTAGCTCTTCATACTGCTCTTCTAAAAGAACACGATTTACTTCTTGATCCCAAACAGTGTTTACTGCTCTAGTTGTAGATGCATTAGCACCTAGACGACGTGACTGAGCTTCAACTTTTGCAGCAAAATCTTCACGATCTATATTCACTCCATTTATTGAAGCCACGCGGTTTTGCTTATCTGCACTAAATCCACCACTATCTAGGATAGATGAGAAGATAAATGCAAAAAGTGCAAGTGCGATGATGATAATCAAAAAGATACTCTTGCTACGAATTTTATTTAAAATTGCCATTGTATGTAGTTTATGCTATAATAGTGGGCGAAAATACCATTTTCTCGCATAATAAAAAACAAAAAAATAAGTCAATATTAGTCTTTAGAACGTAGCACTTCTAAGAGTTCAATTTTTGTATTTGAAGTCTCAAGAATATTAAAGATAAATCCCTCTATCTCTATCGTTTCTCCAGCTTCTGGTATTTCTTCTGCATAGCTTACCACCAACCCCCCTAAAGTCCCGTAATTTTCACTTTCAGGCAGATCTAATTTGTAGGTTTCATTTAGATAATCCACTTCATGTCTTGCAGAAAGTTTGTAGTGATTATCTCCTATCGTTTCTTCGACCAGCTCTACACTATCGTGCTCATCTTCGATCTCTCCAAAGAGCTCTTCCACGATATCTTCAACAGTTAACATGCCGCTTGTTCCTCCATATTCATCTATGACAACACAAATACTTTTATGTTTTTTAGTTAAAGTATTGAGAACATCCTTCACTAACATTGTCTCGGGAACAAATACTACAGGCATTAACACGCTGCTAATGGTTTTAGGATTTTTGAAGAGTTCAAAAGAATGTACATACCCTATTATATCATCTATAGTATCTTTATACACCAAAACCTTAGAAAGACCTGTTTCTATAAATAGTTTATTAATCGCAGCAGGAGTTGTGCGCTCATCTACAGCAATAATTTCAGTTCTAGGAATCATCACATCTCGTGACTTTACTTCAGAGAATTCTAATGCATTTTGGAAAATTTGAATTTCTGTATCTACCTCATCTTGATCATTTACAGATTCCATTTGCTCTGAAATATAATTTCCAAGCTCCACCTTTGTAAATGCTAGCTGAACTTCATCTCCATCTGTCTTAAAAACATATTTCAAAACGAGATCTGAAATCCAAATGATAAACATACTTAAAAAGCTAAATACTAGGTAAAAGAAATAGGCTGGAATAGCTAAGAACTTAAGCAACTTATTTGCATAAATCTGGAAGAAGACCTTAGGCAAAAATTCAGCAGTAATTAAGATGACTATGGTAGAAATAATAGTCTGGCTTAACAAACTAAATTCTTCTATAAAACTATTGAGCCAACTTATGTTTTCGCCGAAAGGCATCCCTACGAGCCAATTTTGTAAAATAGCTCCCATAAAATAACCATACACCACAAGGGCAATGTTATTTCCCAGCAGCATAGTAGCTATAAACTTAGATGGTTTCTCTGTTAGTTTTTTAAGGACAACAGAAAGAAAATCATTTTGTTTTTTCTCTATTTCAATATGGATTTTATTTGCAGATACATAGGCAATCTCCATCCCAGAAAAAAAAGCTGACAGTATTAATGAGCAGCAAACAACAATAATTTGAGTTTCAAGGCTCCCCATTAAGAGTTATTGCGTTTATCGAACTTCTTTCGAAAGTGACGGGTAAAAAAGAACATCCCTATGCTCAAGCCTAAAAAAAATAAAAATAGATAGGCTCTAGATTGTTCTTCTGTTCCCCACAAAGCAATCACTTTATACAATGAAAATATTCCTGTTATTGCATATAACCACTCTCTGTATTTTGCATATCGCATCATAAATCTTCTGAATTTTCTTTTACGTACTGTTTGCTTACGTTATTTAAAGATACAAAATTTGTAAGCTTCTCATTAGAATCAAAGAGGTCTCCCCTATTTGTTGATCCATCTTTTAATACTATGGTGTAGGGTTGATCTGTAAAAATCCAACTATTCGCTTGATCCCAATACATCTGCTCTGCATTTAATGTTGCAGAATCGCTTGTAAACACCTTTACATTAGTTCGTAAATCAATAAGATTTGTAGTAAGATACCTTATTGCATAATCTGATGTTATTACACTTTCCTCTCCTTCTTCATTAATAAAAATAACTTCTACACCATCTGGAAATTCTTGGTAAGGATTTAATGCATTTGCATAATCCTTAACGTACGGGGTCTTGAGGTGAGCCGTTACTTTTCCAGAATCTACATATTTCATATCAATACCTCTTCCCTCTGTAGCAGGTGCATCAGATTTAATACTCATTGCGCGTATTTCATCTGCTTTTCCATCACAACCCAAAAGCAAAGTCACGGCAATTGCCGTGACTAAGTAAAATGTGTTATTTAGTATGGAGTATCTCACTATACCTTAGGTACTCTTACACTTTGACCAATCCAACAACCTATACTTATTGTTTGACCACTCTTATTTGAGCTAAAAATATCTGCCTTTGATGGGGCTAATGCTCTGTAACTAGCAGCTGTTTTATTTGCTGTTCCAGAAAGGGAAGGACTTACACGACCTGCTCTCTCTGCTGTACTAGCAGCTAACCAATATACTGCTCTTTTATCAAAAGTTGAATTTCCACAATTATTTGCACTTGCAGCATACATTGAAGCTATATTTAAATAGGCCTGTCCTAAAGAACCATCCTCAGATAAAGCTTTGTTAAAAAGACCTCTTGCTTTTCCATAGCTACCTGACTTCTTAGCTTGCAGTGCTAGTCTATAATACGCGTTTGCTCTTTCTTTTGGATCCGTCTCAAGATCAATAGCTTCTTGATAATACCTTGCTTCTTCTCTAGAATCTCCTCTTTTACCAGCAAGTATACCTAAATACTTTGCAGATTTTGCAGAAGGATCGAGTCTATGAAGGTTTTCAACTAGCTGCTTAAATAAATCTGTATCGGTACAATCTTTTCCGGCTAGACGACCTGCAGCTTTCTTTATCCACTCCTTGTCGTTTTTCATATCATCAAAATCTTTCTCATACAAAGGAACTAGGTTTTCACAATTTCCTAACGCTCCCATTGCACCATCTGTACTACTTGCAAAAATACCAAAAGCCTTAAGGTTTGTTTCATACCCCTTCATTCTTCGCTTATCTTTAGATGTCAATGCGGTACCCGCTTCATCCTTATCAACGAGTGATTGTAATTTACCATCTAACTCTGTAGCTTCTTTACTTAACTTATCTTGAGTATCATCGTACAGATCAAATACTTCTTGCAGTGCTACTTGCCCTCCATCTTGATAAAGATCTACAGCAAGTTTAAAACGAGTGTAAATTGCTTTTGCACTACCTATAGACGCAGCATCCATAGCAAATGCCTTTTGAAATGCCTCAAATTGTTGCTTTTCTGTGCCTATTTTATAATCATACATGATCTGTGCTTGATCTGCAGCATTCTCTCCTTTAGGCGTTTTTGCTGGAAAATATTGCTCTCTTTGTTTTAAGAATTCGATAAGATCTTTTGCAATAACTTGTTGTTGATCTCCAGAAGCTTTTTTTAGATCGCTTTTGAGAAGACGCTCACCATATTGATAAAGTGCAAGTGACCAATTAGGACAATCTTTTCTTAACTTATTGAATGAGTCTCTTGCTGCGTCGTAATTTTTAACTTTGGCAGACTCTGTAAATATAGAACCTGTCGTTATGCACTCTTCACTTATCTGTGCCCCAGCAGTAAATCCTACTGACACTACAAGTGCTATAAAAAGTGTGGTTAATTTAGTTTTCATAGTTATGGTTTTTTCTATTAATTAAATTTAGTCTTTACAAACCAAAGGTCATTGAGTGATAAACTCACACCTACATTCAAAAAGTTTTCTTGAACGAGATTTGCATTTGTTGTTCCTCGCTGTCCGTATTCTAGAGTAAGGTTAAGATTACTTATTTTACGTCCTGCTGGTAGTCCAACTCCAAAAGATATGCCAAACTCATTTATATCTTCGTTAGAAACAACTATACCAGTCTCCTCAAAACGCAGACCAGCTCTATAAGTAATTCGCTGCCAGTAGCTTGAAACAGAATTATATTTTGGAATATAAAAACCTCCCAATCTTACTTGTGCAGCGTCTTTGAAAGAAACATTTTCTATGGCAAAAGTTCTGTTCGTAAAATTACTTGATTGTTGAAAGGTAGACTCCACCCCCATGAACCAGTTATTTTGCACTCCAACACCTACTCCAAAAGTAAAAGATGCAGGAAAATCAAAATCTGTATCTGCCACCGCTATTTCTTCGGTTTCTAAATCAGCAGTAGCTCCAGTAGGTGAAAATTGAACAGTTGATATTTGTCTTTCATTCTCTGAACTATAACTTGCAGAAGGCACAAACTTCACAGATGTTGATAATTGTAATTTATCTGTTATCATACGCTCATATTGAGCTCCTAATTCAAAACCAAACCCTGACAAATCACTTCTATTTCGTTCTTGAGCACCAAGTTCCACATCTTCCTCTGTTCTTAATGAGGAGTTTTGAATATTACCGAAGTTATAGTTAGCACTTAGACCTAAACTTAAGCCCTCTACGACTTCATATCCAGCTGAAAGGAACACGCGGTTAATACCTCCACGACCGCTAAATCTATTTAATGTGGTCTCGGTATCATCATTAAGTCTATAACCTACAGCAGTATATGGCAAAAGACCAAAGTTTACTCCTAAATTTTCTGCAACAGGAAAGGCTATTGCAAGATAATCAAATGTTGATTTTGAGGCATTTTCTTTAGCATCAGAAGTTTTTGCAGTCACCTGCTGATGATTCCCACCTACGGTAAATGTGGTATATTTAATTTTTGACAAAGACGCTGGG
The DNA here is from genome assembly GCF_007827465.1 of Dokdonia sp. Hel_I_53. Classification (NCBI taxonomy): domain Bacteria; kingdom Pseudomonadati; phylum Bacteroidota; class Flavobacteriia; order Flavobacteriales; family Flavobacteriaceae; genus Dokdonia; species Dokdonia sp. Hel_I_53. The sequence goes on along the minus strand of NZ_VISL01000001.1, from coordinate 2,493,900 downwards.
TTTAACAAATTTAGGTGTATACTATCACTGTAGATTTGCATTCCTGCCATCGCCTTGCTCTCTACCGTTCCTCTAAATTGTTGAATTCCTACTCCATAAAAAGAATATGGAGATGTAGTAGCTCCCTCTTGGGCTAGGCCTTTTACTGCCATCAAAAGCACTGCTACAATACAAAGTTTTTTAATCATCAGAATGTGTTAAAATATAATTGAGGCCCTCAAGTAAAAAATTTGAGTGCGCAAAGATGCTATTTTTTAATCGTTTTGCCAAGAATTGCGCATCACCTCCAGTTAATATTACAGTATCGACATGATATTGCGTCTTATATTCATTTATAACACCGTCAATTTCTAAAATTATTCCTTGTACAATTCCAGAATGAATACTAGTCTCTGTGGTTGTTCCCACAATGCTTTTTGGCATTAGCTTTTCAAGCAAAGGCAAATTTGCAGTGAGTTCATGTAATGATTTATAACGCAATCTTATGCCCGGAGATATTGCTCCGCCCTTATATGACCCCTTAGAATCAATAAAGTCAAATGTGATGCAGGTGCCAGCATCTATTATAAGTCCATTTTTATGAGGATATTCTTTCGCGAAAGCGGAAACTAATGCCATTCTATCAACGCCTAGCGTTTCTGGAGTACCGTACTCATTTGTAAAAGGAAGAGGTATTTTATGACTAAGTAAAGTCGTAGGAAACCTCAACTGCACCAACCGAAGCTGCTCACGAGACAACCTTCCCACAGAAGAAACAATCGCTTTTTTTATAGGATATTTTTTAATAAATCGTATAACCTCGCTATTGAAATCTGATAGCTCAAAATCATGTCTTGCAAGTAAATTATTAATTTCAAATACGGCAATTTTTACACGTGTATTACCTACATCTATTATGAGTTGCATAAGTTATAAATTGTTATAAACATTTATTGTATTAACGGTTTAAGCTGCCTTTTTTTCCTTCTCAACTATAGGAGAAAAACAAGCCTTTAGAATTTTATAAAGTTCTGGATGCTTCTTGCGGAAAAGTCGAGGCCGCTTAAAAAAATACACTGAGGCTACCGCAAAGAATTCTGCCTCACTCGTAGCAGCATATTTTCGAATATCTGATGACCCTGCGTTAATTTTTTTCATCTCTTTATGCATTAACGAAATCCAAGGTTTTGAATAATTTTCTGTGAGAAGAATATCCGGTGTACCATCAATACTACCATCCTCCCCATCTATAAGATGCACAAACTCATGGACCCCAGTATTGCCTTTACTTGTTTTATTAGAAAAACCTAACCTTAAAGACTTCCTAGATAGTATCATGTGATTTTTGAGCCTCCCACTACCTACCATTCCGCCAATATTACGATCTTTCTGACTTTTAGAAAATTCTAACTCACTATCAAAAGCATCTGGATACACTAGCACTGTATCCAAATTTCTGTACCGCCATGAAGGAAAGTTTAATGTTGGGATAACCGCACTTGCAGCTACTAGTAAAATATCAAGATCTTCCATTTCAAAACCAACAGATTCCACATTAGTTTCTGCAAGAAATTTCATGACCCGCTTTCTAAACTTATTTCTTTTAATAGGATTAAGACTTCTGTAGAATTTAACTTTTTCTTTTAGTAGTGCTCGCCATTCTTTAGGAAATGGGGCAACCTTCGGTTTTGTGTAAAGTTTTGAAAAACCTACATAGCCAAAAACTACAAAAAATCCAAAAATTATAAGATATATCATTCCAAAATATGCTTTAAAAACTCAATTAGACCTCTAATTTTTAGTAGCTTCTATAAAATCTAGAATCTCATCGTATCGTTTATTACTGCCCAAAATATATTGCGTCATCATAGGCACGTGCTTCTTATCTAAAGTTATACGTTTTGCCTCTGGCTGAAATTTTACTAACGCTTCTCTAAATCTATTATTTGCTTCTTTAATTGATGGGTATGTTTTTTTACCTAGATAACTTAAAATAGGCGGGGTTGTTTTATTGATAAAGTTTATAGGAGATGCGTCTTTCCAGTGCTTTGGGTTTTTTGTCCATGTGGTGACGTAATTATTATTTTTTGTAGGAGGGTTACTTTTTAAGTAATGAGCCATATCTAGTCCAGCTGCATCATTGAGTATAATTCCCGAAATTTCGTCTTGCTTAATGTTATATTTTGGATTCATTACAGCGAGTGCTACCAGGTGTCCTCCAGCAGAATGACCAGTTACATAAACTTTAGAAACATCTCCCCCATATAGGTGGGCGTTATTTTGAATCCATTTAATTGCTGTGGCAATTTGTGAAGCCTGATCATCATAAGTAGCATTGGGACTCAATGTATATCCAGGTAATATGGTTAAAATATTCTTACGAGCAAAATTACGTCCAAACCACCAATATATTTCTTTACTACCCTTATTCCAGTTCCCCCCATGCACGAAAATTAATATTGGAACTTTTTCTGATAGGTTTTTTGGCTTGAAAATGTTTAATATAGGCGCTTCAATATCCTCTTTTACACTAGTACTTACAAAGCGATCACCTGTATAATTTACATTCTTATATTTAACACTTGAACAGCTTATAGATACTAATGTTACAATAAACAGAATAATTTTAACTTGATTACTCATCAATTTTTTTCAACAAATCTAGATGTAATCCAAAACAAAGGAAGTTAATAAAGTATTAATTGAAACTTTTTCAACAAAGAAAGCTACCCACAATTATCGTGGATAGCTTTCAATACATTAAAAATAACTCTTAAGCTAAATATTCTTTACATACGGCAGCACATTTTCTACAAGCGGCCGCGCAGTCCACACAATGTTTATGCTCATGACCTTCACACTCAGTAGCACAAGCCTCACAAATTTCAATACAATATTTTACAAGGCCATTTATGTTTTCATAGTTTGTTGCTAGCACTTGACTCAATGTACTACACACCTCAGCACACACTCTATCCGTCCTAATGCAGTTTACCATCATTTTCACATTGTCTTCCTCTAGGCAAGCATCTGCACAATAGTTACAGTGATTAATACAATTACCTAATGTGCTTATTAAATCTTGATTTCTCATAGTAGTTTTTTTTTAGTTATCACTTTAAATCTAGCAACAAACACGGACAAGGCAAAAAATTAAATTATAAAGAATTGTTATTGTTGTGTATCAAGAAGAAAAATAAATTAAGCTCCTTCCAGCTTATAAAATCAATGACCGTCTTTTAGAAAAGGAAAAGTTTACACAACAAAAAACCCGATCAAAAGATCGGGTTTTAATGTGGTACCTCCAGGAATCGAACCAGGGACACACGGATTTTCAGTCCGTTGCTCTACCAACTGAGCTAAGGTACCTCGCGTAAGCGGATGCAAATATAAGACCTTTCTGTAATCTACCAACTTATTTTAATAAAAAAATTAAAAAAAATACAAGTGCCTCTATATAAGAAACCTTATTTTCAATTAATCCGTAAGTAATTGTACACAATTGCGATTAACGCTATATTCGTGTGTTTTCACAAATAAAAATTATGGCAGACCAATATTACGACCCTAAAGATCTTAGAAAATTCGGTAAAATCACAGAGTGGAGCGAGGAGCTTGGCAACAAATTTTTTGACTACTACGGTAAGGTATTTGAAGAAGGTGCGCTTACTGCTCGTGAAAAATCTCTCATCGCACTTGCGGTTGCTCACACAGAGCAGTGCCCGTATTGCATTGATGCTTATACAAAAGATGGGTTACAAAAAGGCATCACAAAAGAAGAAATGATGGAAGCCATACACGCCGGAGCCGCAATAAAAAGTGGTGCAACTCTTGTTCATGGAGTCATGATGATGAATAAAGTAAATAAACTAGACGGGTAGTTTTACGCTTTCGCGAAAGCGTACTCATACAGATTTCCAACCAAAGGAAATCAACACTACAAACGACAAAAATTTTTAAATGTCAGCAACAAAATCACTGAAGAAAGAAGGTAGCGAACTTGCACAAGCAAATAAGCAGATAGAAATTTTATCTAATGGTATTTTCAAAGATGAACTGCCTACGTTTGCTAAGAAAATCAAAGAGACAAATCAGCTACCATTACGCCCTAACAAACTAGAAATACTCCAAATAAACGTGGGGTATATGTGTAATCAAGTGTGTGATCACTGTCACGTAGATGCTGGCCCAGATCGCAAGGAGATTATGACTTGGGAGACTATGGAGCAATGTCTCGAAGTGATACGCAATACAGGTGCTCACACGCTAGATCTTACTGGTGGTGCACCAGAAATGAACCCAAACTTTAGACGTTTTGTAGAAGAAGCGAGTAAGGCTGGGATTAAAGACTTTATTGTGCGTTCTAACCTTACCATTATACGTGCAAATAAAAAATACTACGATCTCCCAGATTTCTTTAAAAAACACAATGTACACGTCATCTCATCGATGCCACACTGGACACGCGGAAAAACAGACAAGCAACGTGGTGATGGTGTTTTTGACAAGTCTATCAAAGCATTACAAGAGCTCAACGAGCGTGGCTACGGTATGCCAGACAGCGACTTAAGACTAGACCTAGTTTATAATCCATCTGGAGCGTTCTTACCGGGAGACCAAGCAAGTATGGAGAAAGATTTTAAAAAGGCACTTATAGAGGATTTTAATATCCAGTTCCACAACCTTTTTGCAATCACAAACTTACCTATAGCACGATTTTTAGATTACCTCATCGCATCAGAAAACTATGAGGATTATATGTATCAACTCGTAGAGGCATATAACCCTGCCGCAGTAGAAAATGTGATGTGTAAAAACACAATTTCCATAAGCTGGGATGGGTATTTATTTGATTGTGATTTTAATCAAATGCTAGAATTACCAGTCGCAAGTAGTGTAAAGCACATAAAGGATTATAATGAAGATTTACTTAATGACCGTAACATTATGATCTCTCAACACTGTTACGGCTGTACGGCGGGTGCAGGAAGTAGTTGTCAAGGAACCGTTGCTTAATACGTAGAGAATCACGACACCAAAAACCGCCATACTTATATTTGCTCAAACAGCAATTACTGAAGCTTCTCGTAAGAAGCTCGGCCAGTCTGTGGCTTTATTTAAAGAGCTCAATAGGCAAACTATCGCAACGGCACGCAAGACAGGAATTTCTTATGTTATTTTTTCTGAAAATGAGCAAGTAGGAAACACCTTTGGCGAGCGCTTTACAAATGCGCTTACAACAGTTTTTGACAGTGGTTATGACCAAGTTATAACCATAGGTAATGATACTCCGCTCCTTTCGGCGGGACATATTCTTTTAGCGCAAGAAAAGCTCAAGCAATCTGCGCTTGTTATTGGCCCAAGCACAGATGGTGGTTGTTATTTAATGGGAATTAAAAAGAACCATTTTAAGCCTGAGCAGTTTAAAAACCTACCATGGCAGTCTAGTAAACTGGGTGCAATTATTTCTGATACGCTTTCGCGAAAGCGTACAAACCTTTACCTCCTTGAGACGCTCTCAGATCTTGACACCTATGCAGATCTAAAGCAAATTCTAAACGAGGCTTCTTCACTATCAGAAAAACTATTACAATTTATATTAAACATAGTAAATCAAGGTGTTTCTCTTGGTTACCACACTATAAAACGATTCTTTGAGTCGCTCACTAAAAGCCACTTTAATAAGGGATCACCATCATTAGCTCGTATTTAAATTTTGTAAGCCATAACAGCTTACAGTTATTCTTAGATTTTCTTAATTACCAACTAATACACTCAGATGAAATCATTTTATCTTAGTATACTCTTGCTTTTTACAGCAAGTTTGTATGCTCAAACTACCGTTACCGGAACCGTCACAAGCGCAGAAGATAACACTACAATACCATTTGCAAATGTCCTTGTAGAAGGCACAAACCAAGGAACCATTACAGACGAAAATGGTGTTTATACCATTACCATACCTACGGATGTATCCGTTTTAAAATTCTCTTCGCTCGGTTATAGCTCACAATTAATTACTGTTGCCAGCAGAACTCAAATAGACGTTGCACTAAGCATCTCCCAGGAGGGACTTGACGAAGTGGTTGTAACTGCTCTAGGCGTAAAACGTAACACAAGAGAACTAGGATATACAGTACAAACCATAAATGCAAAAGATATAGACGAGGTAAAGTCTGTAAACTTTCTGGACAACCTTTCTGGTAAGCTTGCGGGAGTTACCATCACACAAGGTGCAACTGGTGTGGGATCTTCATCACGCATAAGCATACGTGGAGAAGCTTCGTTCTCTAATAATAATCCGCTGTTTATAGTAGACGGTGTACCTATTAACAACAATACTGTTTTTAACTTTACAAATGAAGCAGCCGCAGGTTTTCAAGAAGTAGATTTTGGAAACGGTGCGATGGAAGTAAATCCAGATGACATTGCTTCTGTATCTGTACTTAAAGGCCCAAGTGCTGCTGCATTATACGGTACGCGTGCATCAAACGGAGTCATTGTTATTGAGACTAAAGATGGTAGCAAGAAAAAAGGACTCGGTATAAGTATTAACACTTCTATCTTTATAGACAGTGCTTTTAAACTTCCAGATTTTCAAAACGAGTACGGTCAAGGACAAGGTGGAGTTTTTGAATATGTTGATGGCCTTGGAGCAGGAATCTCAGATAACATCACCTATTCTTGGGGACCTAGACTAGATGCTGGAAATTTAATTCCGCAGTTTGATAGTCCGGTGACGCTTGCAGATGGGACGATTGTACGTGGTGGAGATACAGCTTTATACAATGGACTAGCCATCACTCCTACTGAATTTAGGTCAAACCCAGATAACCTAAAAGACTTTTATGAAACTGGAGTAACCACCATAAATAATGTAGCTGTTTCTAGCGGATTTGACAAAGGTGATTTCCGTATATCGTTTACAGACCTACGTAGTGAGTCTATCATCCCCGGTGTGAATCTAGATAGACAAACTATCGCGACAAAACTCAACTTTAAGCCAACAGACAAAACTAAAATCAAGGCAAGCATTAGTTACGTAAATTCTAGAAGCGACAACCGCCCATCAAACGGATACGGAAGTGAGAATGTAAATTACTCACTCGTAGCCTGGGGACCTCGTTCTCTTAATATAGACAGCCTCCGTGATTACTGGCAGCCAGGATTAGAAGGCGTTCAGCAATATTCTTTTAACTACACCTTCTTTGATAATCCATTTTTTATTTTAGAAGAAAACAGAAACTCTTTTAACCGTGATCGCGTTTTTGGTAACATAGCCCTTACACAGACACTCGCCAAAAATCTTGACCTTACCGTACGCACAGGTATGGACTACAGTAGTGAGAAACGACAGTTTTTAAGAAACTTTAGTTCTAACCGTTTCCAGAACGGTGGTTATGCTGAGCACGATGTTTTTTATCGTGAGATCAACACAGACTTCTTACTTAACTATGACAATAAATTTGGCGACTTCTCGCTAGATGTTAGTCTTGGAGGTAATCGCTTATCACAAGTAGCTTCTACAAAACAGGTGCAAACTACAAACCTTGCACAACCAGGTATTTTTAACCTTAATAATGCCGCATCACCTATAGAAGCATTCCAATTTGAATCTGAAAAGCGTATCAACTCTTTTTACGGAGTGGCAAAACTGGGTTACAAGAACTTTTTATATCTAGATGTTACTGGACGTAATGACTGGTCAAGCGCACTTGCAACACCTTTTAGTGCAGATAACACTTCGTTTTTCTATCCTTCGGCTAGTTTGAGTTTTATAGGATCTAACGTTTGGGAACTTCCAGAAGCGATAAGCTATTTACAACTTAGAGCAAGTGTTGCTCAGGTGGGTAATGACACTAATCCTTTCCAAACTTCTGGAGCTTTTATCGCACAGACCCCTTTTGAAGGGCAGCCTACTTTTAGCGCACAAAACTTTATCCCTAATGCAAACCTAAAACCAGAGCAAACTACATCGTACGAGATAGGTACGGATATACGTTTCTTCAAAGACAGGTTTAATGTAGACTTCACGTACTACAACGCCCTGACCAAAGATCAGATTATCTCCTTGCCTATTGCTATTTCTTCAGGCTTTAATCAGCAGGTGGTAAATGGCGGTGAGGTGCGCACTTCGGGTATCGAGGTCATTGCAGGCATCACTCCTATCGTAAATGAAAACTTTAGATGGAACACGACCTTTAACTTCAGCACCAACAAATCTGTAGTTGAAAGTCTACCGCAATCTGATGGTCGTCTTACGCTTGCCTTTAGCCGTATTTATGACAGCGCAAACCAAACCGTATTTTTCCAAGTAGAAGAAGGCGGGGAAGTTGGCGATATTTATGGAACAGGCTACCTACGTAATGACGATGGTGATTTTATCATTGATAATAATGGTCGCTTTATTGCAGACAACAACCTCAAGAAAATAGGAAACTACACCGCAGATTTTAACCTAGGATGGAACAATGATTTCCGCTACAAGCAATGGAGTGCTTCTTTCTTATTTGACTGGCGTCAAGGTGGAGATATTGTCTCAAGAACGCGAGCGCTAGGTAATGTAGGAGGCCAACTAGCAGAAACAGCTTTCCGCCCAGAAGAGGGAATTATAGCACAAGGAGTTGTAAACATAGGCACTGCGGCAAATCCAAATTTTGTTCCAAACACCACGGCAGTTTCGGCAGAGAGTTACTACCGTCAGTTTTATGACCGCAACCACGAAGAAAACAACATTTATGACGCCTCGTTCTTAAAACTTCGTCAGTTTTCTATAGGATATTCATTCAAGCTTAAAGACGGATTTATCGGGCTCAAAGAAGGTGTAGACGTAAACCTTTCACTTATAGGGCGCAATCTTTTTGCCATCACAGAAAATCCACATTTTGACCCTGAGCAACTCGCAGTACAAGGACAAGGATTTGTGAGCGGTGTAGAAGATTTGAGTTATGCTACAACAAGAAGCTTCGGATTTAAGGCAGGATTTAACTTTTAACGCTTTCGCGAAAGCGTAACATAAAACATTACAAATGAAAAATTTTTTATACATCACTTCCCTCCTGCTTTTACTTGGAATGAGCAGTTGCACAGAAGATTTTGAAGAAATAAACACAAACCCAAATGATCCCGTTAGCGTGCAGCCTAGCTTGTTATTGCGACAAGTTATTTATGACTACGGAGAGCAAATGAGTTATGAAGGTTTTGTGGCTGGAGATTTACTCTCGCAACACAGAACGGCTCTTGACTTTAACCTTTTTGATCGTCACGCCTTAAAATCACCTCAGCTAGGAGGAAATCCTTGGCCTATTTTTTATACGAATTTAAGAGACAACGAGATTATCTTACAGCAGGCGCAAACTAATGTGACCTTTGCCGTTTATGAAGGCCCAGCACTTATCCTAAAAGCTTATATGGCGGCTGGGCTTACAGATCTTTTTGGCGATGTTCCTTACTCAGAAGCATTTAACGGAATAGATGGAACGGTAACACCAGCTTATGATACGCAGGAGGCTATATATACTGGAGCAGATGGTATTCTGGCAAATCTAGATGCAGGAATTGCTGCTATTGAGGCTTATGAAGATGTCATCCCGCTAGAAGGAGATATTCTATATGGTGGTGATTTACAAGCTTGGGTACGCTTTGCAAACAGTATTAAAATTAAACATCTTTTACGTATCTCAGATCGTGTAGATGTAAGTACAGAATTACAAACACTTGTTAATGAGGATAACTTTATATCGAGTAATAGCGATAATGCTATTTTTAACTTTAGCAACACGGAGCCTAACAGCTTTAGACTTGCACAATTACGTGTGGGTGACTTTAACAACTTCGTACTTTCTGAAACGATGGAAAATATTCTTGTAGATCTTGAAGACACGAGGCTTAATACGTTCTTTAGACCAGCATCAAATACTGACGATTTTAACGGACTTATAAATGGAATAGATGCAACCTCAACGGCTGCAGTATTAGGAGATTTATCACTTGCAGGCACAGCTTTTAGAGAAGATACTTCTGTGCTAGATGCCAACTTTATGACGGCTTGGGAAACTTCGCTTGCACTCGCCGAAGCTGCCCAGCGCGGTCTTATCACCGCAGATGCGCAGGCACTTTATGAAAACGGCGTAACGCTCGCTTTTGAATACTGGCAAACACCGTTACCATCAGATTATCTAACAGGTAATGCTGCTTTTAATAACGCAGATAGTTCGCCGCTAGAACAAATACTTACTCAAAAGTGGATTGCAAACATTATAAACGGCTATGAAGGTTGGATAGAATATAGACGTACCGGTTTTCCTGCGTTTATGGATGTGCAAGCAAGTCTTAATGACGGTTTAATTCCTGTGCGTATGCCTTACCCATCTGAAGAAGAAGCGCTCAATGCAGATAATTACCAGACAGCTTTTGATGCAACAGACGGCAATAGCCTTAATGTGCGCGTGTGGTGGGATGTAGATTAATGAATTGTGGGAGATGGGTGTAGTAGTGCGGACATCTTCCCTAGCCCCTCTTCAAAGAGGGGAACTTTTATGAAATACACTTTCCAGACGGAAAGTGATAAATATTAGAATAAGAAATCAATATATGAATGTAGAAATCTGGCAATGGGGATTAATTATAGCATCGAGTGTGATGCTATTTGTGCTGTCTCCGCTTGCCAAAAGTCCTGATGAGTTTTTTAAGGCTACGCATCGTAAGAAGTCTCCTAATGTATGGATGGTTACGGGTAGTCTCATTATCTCGTGGATTTTTGCAAAGAGTATTACAAATGCTGCCAACTTAGGTCTGAGTTTTGGGATTGTGGGTGGTGTTGCTTATGCGGGTTATTACCTCTCCTTTGCTGTGGCTGGTGTGATTATCTACCAGATGCGCCTGCAAGGTGGATTTACAAGTATACATCAGTTTCTGACTTCTCGATTTGGAAAAGGAGCGATGCGCTTATTTTCTGTACTCATAGCCATTAGGCTTTTTAATGAGGTGTGGAGTAACACGATGGTGATAGGGTCTTATTTTGGAGAGATGGGAAGCACTCCGTACTATTGGGCGATTCTGGTCTTTACGATACTCACTCTGGCTTATGCGCTCAAGGGCGGATTGAGCAGTTCTATATTTACAGATGTGATACAGATGGGATTATTTTCCATACTGCTATGTGTGATATTATATAGCATATTTTCGGTAGATGATTTTAGTGTGAAGGAGGTTGCGACTTCTGGAACGTGGAGTTTTGATCTTGGTCTTAATTTGCTATTTGCAGCCTTGTTACAATCATTTTCCTATCCCTTTCACGATCCAGTATTGACAGATAGAGCTTTTTTAAGTTCGCCTAGGGTTACTTTGCGTAGCTTTCTAATCGCCTCCGTATTGGGTGCTGCTTGTATTATCTTATTTAGTGTTATAGGTGTTTATGCCCAGTCACAAGGAATGACAGGTCAAGCCGCGGTAGAAGTTGGCAAAGCTTTTGGTGTAGTCATATTACTAGTCATCAATTTTATTATGATTACATCGGCGGCATCTACGCTGGACAGTACATTCTCATCATTTTCAAAATTACTTTCAGTCGATTTAAATTTGGGTAAAAATCTTTCGTTTGGGAGATTGTCTATGGCTGTAATTGCCATATTGGGAACCATTCCCGTATTTCTTAATGCAGAGATTTTAAGCGCCACGACCATATCTGGAACGATGGTAATTGGACTTACGCCAGTATTTTTATTTTGGCGAAAGCCAGCCCCAAAAATTAGCTATTACTTGAGTGTAGTAACTGGTATCATTTTTGGCTTCATATTAGTTTTTGATGCCTTACCACTATCATTACAATTTACAACAGGATCTTATGCTGCGTTACTCTGGACCAACGTCTGGGGCATCACAGCCTGTACCATATTATACCTCATACCACGATGGATAAAAAGATAAAAAACACGGGCAATCTCACTGGCAAAGTATTGCTGTATGGCGGTGTGTATAGCAATCTACAAGCGCTAGAGAAACTAAAATCCATAGCGGAGGAACAAGGGATTGCACCAGAAAATTGCATCTGCACAGGAGACATTGTGGGATATTGTGCGCAGCCCGAAGAAACCGTACAACTCTATAAAATATGGGGAACGCACGGTATTGCAGGTAATGTAGAAAAACAACTGAGTGAGGGCGCAGAAGATTGTGGGTGTGACTTTAGAGAAGGATCGCGTTGTGATGGTTTTAGCCAGCTGTGGTATCCATACGCACAAAGCAAACTCTCTAAGAATTCGCTAGACACCATCGAGGCGCTTCCAGACCATATTACATTCACCTACGCTGGTAAAAAGGTTACGGTTGTACACGGCTCGTACCATCATATTTCTGAATTTATATTTAAATCTACGCCTTGGGAAATAAAAGGTTCAAATTTTGATACAACACAAAGTGATGTGATTATTGCGGGACATTGCGGTTTGCCGTTTCATACGGAGAAAGAAGATAAACTCTGGCTCAACCCTGGCGTGATTGGGATGCCAGCAAATGATGGCTCTACCGAAGTCTGGTATGCCATTCTAGATGACACTTCTGGCAATCTTAGCTATGAACATCATACCTTTGCATATAATTACAAGCTCACGAGCCAGTTAATGCAAAACGGCTTACTGCCAGAAGAATATGCGCGTACCATCGTAACTGGCATCTGGGATAACACAGAAATACTGCCAGCTGTAGAGAGTGGATTGCAGGGGTTTGGCATAAAATTATAAAATGTGAAAACTAAACATATCGCTTACATATTACTTTTATTGGTTTCCGCCATTACGTCTGGACAGTCGGATATGGATGTACTTTTAAAACAGTACAACACCCGCTCTGTTCCTTACATTTCGGTGCAACAGCTCAAGATGGAACTAGAGGATTACCTCATACTCGACACCCGTAAAAAAGAAGAGTATGAGGTAAGTCATATTCCCGGCGCGGTGTGGGTTTCTGAGAAGGTGAATGATAGTTTGTACGCTTTCGCGAAAGCAAAAAAAAATCAACCCATCGTCGTTTATTGCTCAGTAGGGATACGCTCTGAAGATTTTGGCGAGCGACTGAAGAAGAAAGGATTTACAAACGTCAAAAATCTATACGGAAGCATATTTGCTTGGAAAGATGAAGGCTACGAAATTCAAAACAAGAAAAAACAACCAACCGACTCTGTTCACGTATTTTCCAAAGTATGGGGAAAGTATTTAAAAACAGGACATAAAGTTTACTAGATGAATAAATATATACCACTCATTTTTATAGGACTCACCATAATAGGATTTGCTTTACTGGCTTATCATCTTACTAATGAAACCTCAGACTGGAAGGATTATCTCTCTAGTATTTTAATAATTACAGCAAATATTGGGATGTTTATAGCCATTAAAAAAAGTGACCAGTGGACAAAAAAAGATGATGAGTAATGACTAAAAAGAAAATCATTCTCATATTTATCATACTTCTTATCCTATTACTCATACTTACTGTAAGCAAGCTAGATTTTGAAAACCTAGGTTGGTCTTCTAACGTAAGTATGTACCAACAGCTCATTACAATGGCAGTTATGTTTTTATATCTGGTATATAATTATAGAAAACAACAATGAAAAAAAATATAGTACTCATATTCACCAGAAACCCAGAATTAGGCAAAGTTAAGAGCCGGCTAGCCAAAGGTGTTGGCCAGGCAAGTGCCCTGGAGATTTATAAGAAACTTTTATCACATACTAAGGACGTAGTGAGCACTATAAATTGTACAAAACGCGTAGGCTACTCTATAAAGGTCCGCAATAATGACATGTGGGATAATTCTATTTTTGAAAAATTTCAGCAAGAAGGCGAAGATCTAGGGGTGCGTATGTATAATGCTTTTGAGAAAGCCTTTGCGGATGGATACGACAACGTACTCATTATAGGTAGTGACCTCTACGATTTGCGCGCTTCTCATATAAAGGAAGCTTTTAACGCGCTACATACTAATGACGCAGTAATAGGCCCAGCGCAAGATGGAGGCTATTACCTATTAGGTATGAATAAACTTGTAAAAGATGTATTTTACAACAAAGAATGGGGCGGAGATTCAGTTTACAAACAAACAATGGAAGATTTAAGTACTGAGAGGGTTCACAACCTTGCAATGCTTAACGATATAGATTATGCTGAAGATCTAGCACCATACCCAATTTTTCAACAATATTTACAAAAAGACTAAAATCGTACTTTTACAAGACAATATATACTTATGCAAAAATTTATAAACGAAACTTCAGATTATCTTAGAAACAAAGGTTTTGAGAATCCCGAAGTAGGTATCATACTAGGAACAGGCCTAGGGCAGTTATTAAAAAAAATTGATATTGAGAAAACAGTAAGTTATAATCACATACCTAATTTCCCAACAGCTACTGTAGAGTTTCACACGGGTAAATTAATTTACGGAACTTTAGAGGGCAAGAAAGTTATTGTTATGCAAGGTCGCTTTCATGTATATGAAGGCTATTCACTTACTGATGTGACCTATCCTGTGCGCGTAATGCACGCTTTGGGAATTAAAAAATTGTTAGTTTCTAACGCATCTGGGGCGATTAACTTTGACTTCAAAAAAGGGGAATTAATGCTCATAGATGATCACATTAATCTACAAGGAGGCTCCCCGCTTGCTTTTAAAGGCGTTGAAAAAATGGGAGAGCGTTTTGTAGACATGAGCGCTCCTTATGATAGTGAAATGAATACCCAATTAAAATCAATAGCAAAAAATAATGCTATCAATCTACATGAGGGGGTTTATGCATCTGTAGTGGGACCACAGCTAGAGACGCGTGCTGAGTATCGCTATCTAAAAATTATTGGAGCAGATGCTGTTGGCATGAGCACGGTACCAGAAGTTATCGTTGCAAACCATCTTGGTCTACCCGTAGCGGCCGTTTCTGTACTTACAGATGAGTGTGATCCTGATAACTTGAAACCTGTGAATATTCCTGAAATTATTGAAATGGCTGGTAAAGCAGAGCCCGCAATGATAACGCTATTTACAGAGCTAATTAAAAGTTTATAAATACGCTTTCGCGAAAGCGTGCTTACATTTAACCCACAACTGAGTGCGGCAAACGCAACAGTCACAAAAAACAAATTAAAGTGCTATGAGTTATTTAGATGCTACAAATACATTATATAAGGAAGCCGCTATTACCCCAGATGTGGGACTTTGCTGCACCACAAATCCAGTTTGGGAGTTGCCAGGATTAAAGATACCGCAAATCATGCAAGAGATGAATTATGGATGTGGTAGCACGGTAAACTCTAGAGATCTTACTAACGAACCAAAAATGTTATATGTAGGTGTAGGGGGTGGTATGGAGCTATTGCAGTTTTCTTACTTTAATCGTACAAAAGGTGGCGTAGTAGGTGTAGATGTTGTAGATGAAATGCTAGAGGCTTCTCGCAAAAACTTCAAAGAGGCAGAGCAACTTAATCCATGGTTTAAAAGTGATTTTGTTGAGCTAAAGAAAGGAGATGCACTCAACCTCCCCGAAGCAGATAACTCCATAGATGTTGCGGCGCAAAATTGCCTTTTCAATATTTTCAAAGCAGAAGATCTTAAAAAGGCTATTGACGAAATGTATAGAGTTTTAAAACCGCAAGGTAGGTTAGTAATGAGCGATCCTACGTGTGAACAGCAAATGAACGAGGCGCTAAGAAATGATGATCGTTTACGTGCGCTGTGTCTCTCTGGAAGCTTACCTATTAAAGAATATGTAAAGGCTTTAACTGATGCAGGCTTTGGAACTATTGAGATACGCGCTCGCAAACCTTACAGAATTTTGAGCCCTGAAGAATATCCTACAGACGAACTTATCTATATTGAATCCATAGAAGTTGCTGCTATTAAAGATCCCATGCCAGAAGATGGACCTTGTATATTTACTGGGAAAGCGGCTATTTACTATGGCTCAGAGTCATATTTTGATGATAAAAATGGACATGTTTTAGATAAAAATCAGCCGCTGGCTATTTGCGATAAAACAGCTGCAGCGCTTGCTGCTCTAGGACGTAATGATATTTTTATAAGTGAAAGCACCTACCATTATGATGGTGGCGGTTGTTGCTAGACGCGCAATGAAAGGAATTACCTAAAGGCACGACTCAAGTTGTGCCTTTTGCTTTTTGTAAATTTGAAATGTGATGGATAAATATATTGACACCTTTTTACAGTCTTACACAGACTATTGGAGCTACTTCAAGCGTGAGGTTTTTTTTGAAAATAATTGGGATAATTATTTTTGGGGTTTAATTATCGTGTCACTAATTGTATGGGGGCTAGAAATAGCATTTCCGTGGCGTAAGCAACAAAAGATCTTTAGAAAGGATTTCTGGCTGGACACATTTTATATGTTCTTCAACTTTTTTCTACTCAATCTTATTGTTTTTATAGCGCTTTCTAACACCGCTGAGCTATTTTTTAATGACATCATGGGACTTATAGGATTAAAGCTTCAAGATCTACAAGTTTTTGATGTAGATGAACTCCCTTTTGGAGTTGGCTTACTCATTTTCTTTATTATTTCTGATTTTGTACAATGGAATACACACCGGCTTTTACATCGCGTTCCATTTTTGTGGAATTTCCACAAAGTACATCATTCCACAAAGGAGATGGCCTTTGCTGCCCAAATGCGCTATCACTGGGTTGAGCCTATTGTATATAAATCTCTACTTTACATCCCTATCGCAGTAGTAGGAGGTTTTGACCTGCAATATGTTGCGATAGTTCATTTTACCGCGCTTACGGTTGGGCATTTTAATCACGCAAACATAGGCTGGGATTATGGACCTTTAAAATATATACTTAACAACCCAAAAATGCACATTTGGCATCACGCAAAGGAACTACCTGATAACCACAAATATGGAATGAACTTCGGTTTAACTCTTAGTGCATGGGATTATTTGTTTGGTACCAGTCATGTACCCCATGATGGTAGGGATATCGAGTTAGGGTTTGAAGGAGACACTAATTTTCCTGAAAACTTTATGGGCCAAATCACATACCCCATACATAAGAAAAAAGAGCATTAAAGGCTCCCTAACTAGTGCAAAATTGTTTCGAGTCGAATCGTTAATTGAAATGGGTTTTTAGCGTAACTTAGACTTTAGGATTGAAAGACAATCGCTTTCGCGAAAGCGTAGCAAAAAATATGCTTATGAAAATTACAGCTTACCTAATAATTATCACTTTATTGACGGAATGTGGAACTCCAAAAAATGTCGTAGTAGATACAGAAACTACAACTCCAGCGATTGTTACTGAAACTGTGGTAGACACCTCACAGACTGTTGTGAAAACTGATACTTTAAATGTACCTAAACAGCTAAAAAGTATAGAGGTTGTAGTGCCCGCAAATATAAAATCTGACGTGGTAGATAATAAAATAGAGGAAGTAATAATAGTAAAAACAGAATTGCCAGAAGCGGTAGAAGCGGTAGAAGCGGTAGAAGTGGTAGAAGTGGTAGAAAAAGTTGAAGTTCAGGAAATCCTACCAGAGACCAAATCACTGCCCAACTCTAAAAAAGATACGCTCAACACTCTAAACCATGACCTTTTCAATGCATTATTAAGGGCCCACGTGAATTCTAATGGTGATGTTAATTACAATGGATTTAAAAAAAATTGGTCTAAACTAACAGCGTACATTGCAAATTTAGGAGCAAACCTTCCTACTGATGAATGGTCAAAAAATAAAAAATTAGCTTATTGGATGAATGCGTATAATGCCATGACCATAGATTTAATATTACGCCACCAGCCCCTAGAAAGCATTAAAGACATCAAAAACCCTTGGGATCAACGTTTTTGGAAACTAGGTGACAAATATTACAATTTAAATGAAATTGAACATGATATTTTAAGAAAAATGGGGGATGCTCGTATTCATTTTGGAATTAATTGTGCCTCTGTTTCTTGCCCGCCACTACTCAATGAAGCATTTACCGCTAGCAAAGTAAATTCCCAGTTGCATACTCTGACTACTAGATTTATAAATGATCCAGTCCGTAATAAAATCACTCCAGATGTTGTTGAAATCTCTATGATTTTTAAATGGTTTAGTAAAGATTTTAAAACAGCTGGCTCAGTTGTAGACTATCTCAACAAATATGCAAATACAAAAATTAACCCTTCTGCTCGCGTTCGCTATAAAGACTATAATTGGTTGTTAAACAATTAAGAAGTTTCCGTTAAGCATCTACGCTGTTTATGATGTTTTGTGCTCCTTTGAGAGCTTTAGCATAATATCTTGACCCTATATATGCGATGACCCCAAACAATAATAACCCTAAAGTCATTGGGAAAATGAATTCTTGCCAGCTCTTGTCGATAAATAAATCTTTGCCAGAAAACAATACGGAAAAAACTGCTGTTGAAACAAATAACATTATAAAGCCTACCATTATACTTGCCTTTTGAAATTGAAGGTTTATTCTTTTGTATCTAGTATATTTCTCCACAGTTATTTTCAAACTATCTCTTTGCAAATCTATTTCTTTAAACTTCTTAAGTAAAAAGAAAGATCCTACTGACATTGTGAGAAGTGTAATGATTAATATAATTGCACAAAGTTGTGATTGCCACGATTGAAATTTTGAAAAATTATAGAGTACATATACTATAGTGCTTAGACAGATAACTGCACCTATAGTTTCTGTGCGTATTAACTTGTTGATTTTTGAATTATAATCTCGTTGTGCCATTTTCATAATAAGTTCATTTGTGAGGTTTTTTTGCTGGTCGAGCTCTTTGCTCATTTGTAACCAAGTTTTCTGCATCTGTTCTAAATCCATAATAATCTCTAGTTAACAAGTTGCTTTTTTAGTTTTTCTTTAATGCGTGAGATTCTAGTGCTTATAGCTGTTTTTGAAAATCCTGTTATGTTTGCAATTTCTTCATATTTCTTACCCTCTAGCAATAACAACATAATACCTTTTTCTATATCATTTAATTGTTTTATTTGAGCATAAAGTTCCCTAACCCTTTCTTCTAGTAATTGGTCCTTTACTTCATAAACAAGATGAATATGATCTAAAGCAATTGACTTTACTTTACGTTTTTCTTTACGTATAAAACTGAAAGAGGTATTAAGTGCCACACGATACATCCAAGTACTTATTTTAGAATCTCCTTTAAAGCTATCGTAACCCTTCCATAACTGCAAAACGACATCTTGATATAAGTCCATTTGGTCTTCTCGATTATCAGCATAAGTCATCACTATTTTATAGATAATACCCTCATTATCTTTTATAAGCTGAGTAAATTTTGATTCTTTTGTAGTCAATGATGGTTGCTTTTATAGTATAAGTGTATTCTTTTTAAAAAAAGTCACATCTCTACCTATATTTTTTACGTAGGTATAGTACTATGTTGTAAAAAATGACCTAAATTATTATTAAAGAGTGTGCTATATAGCAAGATGCAATTTACATTCGCAACTAAAATTACATATGATGAAAAACTTATTACACCTTTTTACAATTTTAAGTATTCTTTGCATTGTTGAAAGCTGCTCGCTACTATCTGCCGCAGGAATTACGAGTCAAGGCCAACCTACTAAGGAAGTTGAAGGTACACTTACATCCACCACAGCAAATTCATCTGTGAATGTAGATCACTCTAAATGGGACATCCTCCTCAAGAAATACGTTAATAAAAAAGGTCTTGTCGATTATAAAGGCTTTCAAAACGATCGTGCTGCACTTACGTCTTATTTAGATCAATTATCATCATTATCACCCTCTAACAATTGGAGTGTACAAGAACTACTTGCTTACTACATAAACTTATATAATGCTGTAACGGTAGATTTGATATTAGATAATCCAAATGTAAAAAGTATAAAAGACACAGATGCACCATGGACAAAAAACAGAGTTACCGTGAATGGACGTAATTTATCGCTTGCAGGAATAGAAAACGGAATTTTACGAAAAATGAATGAACCGCGTATCCATTTCGCTATAAATTGTGCCTCTATTTCTTGCCCGCCACTTTTAAGAGAAGCCTATACAGCCGGCTCCATAAATGAACAACTAGATCGAGCAACACGTGACTTTATAAATAGCGAAAAAAATAATATCAAAAAAAACAATGTTGAATTATCTTCAATATTTGACTTTTACACAAAAGACTTTTATCGTGGCTCTAATGAGAGCTTGATACCATACATAAACGAATATGCAACCGTAAAAGTTAATACAAATGCAGCTGTCACATTCCTACCCTACAATTGGGATTTGAATGATCAACAATAGCTTTTTGAGTATTGTTTTTTACGTAAGTTTGTAAGGATATAATACACTTAATGAAGTCTTCTATTTCAATTATAATTCCTGTGTTTAATGAATCTGCAACGATTATTGAGCTACTAGAACACTTGAAGCAGAAGGCTTTTTCTATTTCAAATATTAGTGAGATTATTGTAGTAGATGGCGGTAGTGATGATGACACTTTTGAGAAAGTAGCTACGCTTTCGCGAAAGCAAGATCACAGTCACATTAAAATATTACATTCTAAAAAAGGGCGTGCTGCTCAAATGAATACTGGCTCAGAAAGCGCAAAGGGTGATATCCTATATTTTCTGCATGCAGATTCCTACCCTCCACAAGATTATGACCACCTTATTATAAAAGAAGTTGAGCAGGGTAATGAGGCCGGTTGTTTTAAAATGAAATTTGACTCAAATCACTGGTGGTTACGTCTCGCAGGGTGGCTTACTCAGTTTGAATGGCGCGCTTGCCGGGGTGGTGATCAGAGCCAATTCATCACCAAAAACCTTTTTAACGAGCTAGGAAGATTTGACGAACGCTACATTATTTATGAAGATAATGATCTTATAAATAAATTGTACGCTCGCAACGAATTTGTGGTCATACAAGAATGGCTCACCACTTCTGCCAGGCGATATGAAGAAAATGGTATTTGGAAATTACAATACTATTTTTGGTCTATATATGTTCGGAAGTGGTTTGGCGCAAGTCCAGAAGAACTTCATCAATTTTACCTTAAAAAGGTTTCTTAAAAGTTACGCTTTCGCGAAAGCGTACTTACCTTTAAATCCATATTCGTTTTAAACTCTTAAAACGAATGTATTACTTGCTCTCAATTCGTTTAAATTGTTTTTTGATTACTTAAAACTTTACGATTTCTTTAAAGTTTAAAAATTGGCTTCAAGGCTCGCTATCTGTAACTTCACAGTATTAATTTAACTATAAATAACTACCCATGAATTTTCTTAAGGCCATGCAAGAGCGATATACAACTAAGAAGTATAATCCAGACAAAAAAATAAAAGCTTCAAAAATTGAAGAGCTAAAGGAAATTCTTAGACTCACACCTTCTTCTATAAATAGTCAACCTTGGAGATTCACTTTTGTATCAGATGAGCTTACTAGAGAGAAGCTCTCAAAGTATTCAAAAATAAACACAGAGAAGGTATTAAAGTGTGATACTGTAGTTGTCTTCAGTAGGATAAATGATTTATCTTTTTTTGAGCAGCAATTAAAAGAAGAACTACCAGAACGCGCTTTTGAATATTATGAACAAAATAAAAAGCCAATGGGTCAAGAAAATATAAAAGCATGGTTTGATAAACAGGTTTATATCTCTCTAGGCGTCTTTTTAAGTGCTTGTGCAACGATGGGCATAGATTCTACACCAATGGAAGGTATTGAGCCAGAAAACTATGACAAAGTTTTAGACCAAACAAAATATCAAACGCTAGTTGCAGTGGCAATAGGTCACAGAGCAGAAGATGATCAAAACCAACCAAGTATAAAGCCTAAATCTAGGATAGCTCTCGAGAAAATTGTGGAGAATATTTAAGTATAATCAGAACTTTTAAGAGTCATTAGTTTCTATTAAAATTCTCACTCAATATTGACGCTCCGTTTAATCAAATATAACTTCACCGGTAAAGTAGGCTTCGATGTCTACTACTGGTGGATTATTAAGTAAAATTAAATTTCCAGTGCTACGTAATTCTCCAGTAATAGATTGTTGTGGAGCAATGAGTATATCATTTGTTCCGCGATGAAAAAGAATTACATTTTGTACCAGAAGATTTTCAAGCGGTAATCTACTATCACCTTCAAGCAAGTTAATTTGAAGGTTAGTTACAGTACCAGATAAAAAGAAATTAGACAATCCATTACACTGTACTAACACATTTTCTGAATCCAGCTCAAGGCGAAAATCTCCATCTTTATGATAAAAGTCCTCCTCTATCAAATCGTCAGAGATTAAATTCAGATTTTCCCAGCTTAAGATACCATCACCTAAAACCGTTTGGCCGCTACTGTTTCTTATTTGTTTGAGATCGGGATGGCTAACATATATTTTAGAAGTATCATAATCTCTGGCAATATTACAAGCTCCATTATTACGTATATGGAGAGTGTTATTCTCCACAAAAACATCAAAATCTTCTAATAAATTCTCTCCTGTTTCTAATTGCACAGAAATTTCTGAAGCATCTTTTACTATAAGTTGTAGTCGTTCAAAAGCTACAATACTGTCAAAGTCCTCTAACTCATATTCTTTTGTGATGATAGTTCCAGTAGCTTTGAGACACGTCAAAGTATTATCTGTATCACAGGATATGAAAGTGAGATAAACTAAAGATAGCAAAACGATATATTGACAAAAGTTCTTCATATTAAAATCGATAACCTATTCCAAATTCTACAGCCTCAGCCTTTGCACCATGCGCTTTTACAACCATACTCCCTCTAAAATGCTTTCCAAACGTTCGTTTTAAACCAAGTCTATTATAAAATCTTCCTTCAAAATCATAGGGATAGTACACATAGTATCCTAATTGAGAAACAAATGACATCTCGTTAAAATGCAACTCGTGCCCCACAAAAACGCCAAAACGTTTCCAGTCTTCATCACCACTCACCTCTCCCTCTGGGAAGGCTACAGATTCATAACGAATAAGTTCTTTTAAAAAATTTGCAAAGAAAGCATCCACCCCTCCGGTTAAGCTTGATTTGTGGTTGATGCGTTTATCCACAAAGCCTGTTAGGGTAACAAAGCCATATCTTGGAGAATTATTAATATCACTTTGGTTTGCACCACTCCTTACGACTAGATTATAATGAAGTGGTTCTGAATATTTGGTCTTTTCTCCCATAGGAATAAAATCAGGCATTTTCTCATGGTTGGGAAAATAATTGATACCCGCAGTAAAGGCCCATGTATTTGTCGAATTGTTAGGTGCTTTTAGATTTGCATTACTATAATGTATAAGAGAGAATCCTGCATGCGCGCCAAAGCCCCTCCAAATATTATTTTGCTTATAACTAAACTTGAGCATTGTGCTACTTAAAACTCGAGTTCCATAGGCGTTATTAATGAAGTTTGTCTCGCGGTCATAGGGCTTAGTAGCAATAGCAAATCCCTGTCCTATCCGAAATTGCAATCTTCGTTTCCAATAATAAAAATTGTAGTGGGCATAACCAGAATATAACTCCCCAAGATAGAAGTTCTTCATATCTTGATATGCAAACGTATACCCTACATCTGGGAAATTATACCTTCTTTCCCAGTCCTCAAACCCATAGGTCTTTCGGTTATACGCAAGCATTATACCTGTGGGATGCTCTGTAATAAGGTGAGAAATGTCCGGATTATGTTCTAAAATAGTTCCATAAAAAAGGTCTGCTTCAATATCAAAAGGTTTTAAAATTTTCTCTTGGGCATGTAACAAACAACAGTTTAATAAGAAAAGAAATAAAGCGATAGTACGCATAGATAGCAATGAAGAACTTATTAGTTTTGGTGTGAACTTACAAAAATTTTCAAATTGAAAATAATTATGATCAATAAGAATTTATCTAAAAATAGTACGTTTTCGCGAAAGCAAAAAAAAAAGCAGCCTTCCGGCTGCTCTTCAGTATTCTTATTTCAGTTATCTTACCTATTGTAAATAACTTTTGCATTTGCAATTTCATCATCAAGATCGTTCATACTAGATAAGTACCTATACTGATTATTGAATAATCTGTTAGGCTTTTCACCAACTATTATATATTCTACATTCATATTTGGTGCATTCAATTCAATTTGATCTTGAACTCTCATTGTTTTACCTGCAATACTTTGAGTCATTTTTTCTAACTCAGCAATGACATATAATTTATTGTTGTAAGCTCTTATTTCTTTGATATCAAGATTATGCTCAACGTCATCTACTTCTGCTTCTACACGTAGCGTACGCTCCATCTTTTCTTTATCTTCATAATCTTCAGGCATATCTACATCTACATAAGGAACTTCAATTTCCTCTTCTTCCATTACAACTACTACTTTTGGCACTTCTACCATCTTAGTTCTAGTTCCTACATTTACATCTGCCCAGTCTACGTCAAATGATGGTAGATCTCCTGCCTCTGCGTCTACATCTACATCTACTTCTGGAAGTTCAACTTGTCCTTTTTTATCGATATCACAGCTGATTAATGCTGTTACTACTGCTATACTTAAAAGATATTTTTTCATCATAATTTAATTTTAGTTTGTTATTCTTTATTTGCTGTTTACATAAAAGGCATGAATGACTCCTGGAAGCCAGCCTAGTAATGTAAGTAATATGTTTATAAGTAAATCTTTACCTGCACCTTTTGTTAATGCTACTGCTAGTGGTGGAAGTAAAATACTTAAGATAATAATGAGTAATGACATTCTGATTGTTTTTAATAGTTTGTACAAATGTAAATGATCAATAAAGGTTCTACAGTTAAAGAATTTGCAATTGAGACAACGTTAACAACACGCTGCTAGATATTAACACGCCATTATGTTTTATACTATTAATATTGTGCTCTTGTAATCTAAATAAGGTAAATAGTACTGTTTTCCTTTACATTCTACTGAAAATCAAAAATGTAAAATTATCGATATAATGCAATTAATCTCCGACGAATGGCATTTTTCCTTTAAAATTCACTATCATTGCATATAGTAACTCAGTGCTCCCCGATGAGAAATTTTTCTTTGTATTTTATATGCGTTGTTGCAACGCTGACCTCACACGCTCAGATAGATACACTTTCCATCCAGAATCATATTGAAAAGCTTATAGATTCTTCAGCTATTAATTATAGTGCGGGCAACTATGTGAAATCTCTATCTAACAATATTGCCATTGTAGAAAATGCAGAAAAAATCAACGATTTTGCATACTTACAGAAAGGGTATCGTTATTTAGGTTATGATTATCTTATACTTGAAGACCTAGAGCTTGCTCGTGTGAATTTTCAAAAAGCACAGCAATATGCACAACTTATTGAGAATGATACTTTAGTCGCTGAGACCTATATGGATCTTGCTAATTTATTTTCTAACATTCCTAATGATTATGAGAAAGCAATACGCTACCACAATAAGTCTATCACACTATTTAAAAAGATTAAAGATTCTGTAAATCTTGGAAAGGCCTATTATAATACCATCATCACACTATATAATCACGAGCAATATAACGCTGCATTACCCTACCTTAAAGAAGCAAACAAACTAATAGGGATTGGCATAAGTAACTATAAGAATAAGTTATTCAATCAATGGGCGGAGTACTATATTCAAAATAAAAATTACAATAAAGTTGATTTTTACCTCAAAGAAGTTCTTAAAGATACGCTCAATGGCCTAACGAGTACAGATCTAGCTGATACTTATGAAAAACTCAGCTTCAACCTTTACAACCAGAAACTTTACAAGGAAGCATATGAGTCCCGAGTAAAATTTGAAGCGTATGAGGCTGAAACCTTAGAAAATATACAAAATGCATCTTCGCAAAATGCTGCAGCGAGTTTTCAAGTAGATGAGTATAAAAAGAATATTGAACGTAAAGAACTAAAAAACCAACTGCAGCAGGAAATAATGGTTAATAAGGAGCGTTTAAATAATTTTTTAACGGCTCTCGTTATAGCGTGTGTTCTTCTTCTAATACTATTCTATACCTCTTATAAAAATAGAAAAGTATTTATTAAAAAATTAACTCTCAAAAATCAAGAGTATTTATTAGCTAAAGAAAAGAGCGAAGAACTTTCAAAATCTAAGTCTGCCTTTTTTTCTACGGTAAGTCATGAGCTTCGGACTCCATTATATGGTGTCATTGGTTTAAGCACGATCTTACTAGACAACCCAGAATTGAAATCGCACGAGCAGGACATCAAATCCTTAAAATTTTCAGCAGATTATTTGTTGGCCCTTATTAACGATGTGCTTCAGATAAGTAAAATTGATTCAAAATTGCTGGAAGAAAATGAAGAAAATTTTAATGTAAGAGAATTTATAAAAAATATTGTTTCTTCTTTTGAGTACATGCGACTTCAAAATAAAAATATAATTAATATTGATATTGATTCAAAAGTACCGCGAGTTTTACGTGGTGATGCAACACGATTATCTCAGATATTAATGAACCTTATAGGTAACGCGCTTAAGTTTACAGATAATGGCATCATCAACATTACAATAGATGTAAAAACTATTTCTAAAGAAACTACAACACTAAAATTTAGTATAGCAGATACTGGAATAGGTATTCCAGAATCAAAATTATCTAGTATCTTTAATGAATTCTCCCAAGTAAATTCTAGGCATTATACATATCAAGGTACAGGTTTAGGCTTACCTATTGTAAAAAAACTACTGGCATTATCTAACTCAAAAATAAATGTAGAAAGTGAAATGGGTGTAGGCTCTGTATTTTTCTTCACATTAGAATTAGATAATGCAGTTGCAGAAAGCCGTATTGAACCCACACTGTCCATCGATGAAGATGCTTTAAGAGGAAAACGTATACTTATTGTAGATGATAACCGTATCAACCAGATTGTAACTACAAAAATTTTGCAAAAATCTGATGTCTTGTGTCAAGTTGCAAATAATGGAGAGGAAGCAATAGCAGCAGCAAAAGAAGAAAATTTTGATCTGATCCTTATGGATATAAATATGCCGGTTATGAATGGTATGGAGGCTACAGAGAAAATAAGAGAATTTGACAACTCCATCCCCATTATCGCACTAACAGCTGTTGAAGTTAAAGAAATGCGAACAAAAATCTATGAATCTGGTATGACTGATATTATCGTAAAGCCTTATGACATCTCTAAATTTAAGCGTACGATCATCAAAAACGTAGCGCATATTAAAGAGTTAGCTTAAAAATGTTTAATACCTAACAAATGGGATTTCCTCTTTTTTATATATTTCCACAGTTTAAAATAACTCCACTTTTGAGAAATCTTACACTTTCTGCTGTCTTTTTTCTCTTCTCACTTACAATACTCTCACAAGATAGCACAAGTATAGATAGAGACTATATTAATAAACTTACAGATTCTGCTACAACGTTCTACAATACGGGTAATCATAGCAAATCATTAGAGCTAACCATCAAGATTATAAAAGCAGCAGAAAAAATAAACGATACGGGTAATCTACTAAACGGCTACCGTTATTTAGGATATGATTACTTAATGCTTAATGATACCATACGTGCTCGGGATAGTTTTGAAAAAGCGCAATCACTTGCAAATCTCATTAACGATACTCAGACATTAGGTTTAAGTTATATGGATTTAGCAAATCTATATGGGTCATCTAAGGATCAATTAAAAAAGGCGCTCATATATCACAAAAAGTCTATAGAAACTTTTAAAGCTAGTAATGACTCTCTCAATCTAGGAACAGCTTATTATAATACTGCCTATACTCTTTTTGATCATGACAAGCCTGATATTGCGGCTATTTACCTGTACGAAGCAGATAAATACAAATACGCTTTAGATATCAATTTAAGAGCCGGGATACAAAACTCATGGGCAGAATATTACCTTGAAAAAAAGGATTATGAGAAAGTAGATTATTATTTATCAGAAGTTTTTCTTGACACTGCGTTGCATAAATCTAAACTTGACCTTGCAGATTCTTATGATCTATATTCTAAGAGCCTTTACGCTCAAAAAAGATATAAAGAGGCTTATGAAGCAGGTGATAAATACCAATCTCTTTTTGAAAAAAATATTGATCAATTACAAACAGAAAAATCTCAAAAAGTAGCAGCACAATATGAAGTAGCGCAATACAAAAAAGACATTGAACGCACAGAGCTTCAAAATGAACTACAAGCCAATAATGTTAGAAATAAGGATAGAGTGAATCAAATTCTCCTTGTGGTAGTAATCTTCTTTTTTTTATTAATCGCAATTCTTCTCTATGCTTTCTTTACCAGAAAAAAATATGTAAGAAATTTGCGAATTAAAAACATTGCCTACCTCAAAGCAAAGCAAAAATCTGAAGAACTATCCAGATCAAAAACTGAGTTCTTCTCTACAGTAAGTCATGAACTTAGAACTCCACTATACGGAGTTATAGGTCTGAGTACAATCTTACTAGACGACCCTGCGCTCAAATCACACGAAGAAGACATAAAATCTCTTAAATTCTCTGCAGATTATCTCTTAGCGCTTATCAATGATGTGTTACAGATTAATAAAGTAGACTCAAAGTCATTAAAAGAAGAGTTTGTAGTATTTAATGTAAGAGAGCTTATTCAAACCATTACCTCCAGTTTTGAATACATGCGCTTGCAAAATAATAATGTGATTATAACCTCTATAAAAGAAGATGTTCCTACCTATATAAAAGGTGACACGATACGCTTGTCACAAATTCTTATGAACTTGATAGGTAATGCTTGTAAATTTACAGAGAACGGTACCATAACTGTATTGATAAAAGCTGTATCGGTTTCAAAAAATAAGTGTAGGTTACACTTTTCCATCCAAGATAATGGCGTAGGAATTCCTCAGGAACGAAAAGAACGTATTTTTGATGAATTTTCTCAAATAGGTTCAAAACACTATTCTTATCAGGGAACAGGTTTAGGATTGCCCATTGTAAAAAAATTATTAGCACTTCACAATAGCGAAATTAAGTTAGAAAGTAAATACGGTGAAGGTTCTAATTTTTATTTTGAGTTAGACTTTTCGATAGCTCAAATCAATGAAAGACCCGAAGCAAATGCTCCCCTAGGAACCTCAACTAGCCTACAGAATAAAGAAATTCTCATTGTAGATGATAATCGCATTAATCAAAAAGTTACTCAAAAAATCCTTGAAAAATCAAATGTCATATGCACCATTGCTGGAAATGGTAAAGATGCCGTGGAGAAAGCAAAGCACTCGCACTTTGATCTGATATTAATGGACGTAAATATGCCCATTATGAACGGAATGGAAGCAACAGAGAAAATCCGAGAATTTAACCAAAATGTGCCCATCATTGCATTAACCGCTGTAGAGATCAAGGAAATGAGAGATCAGATATACGCCTCTGGGATGAATGATATTATCGTAAAACCCTACGACATTCATAAATTTAGACATACCATCGCTAATAACCTCCATAGACTCGTTGTATAAGACTTTTTAGCTTTCGCGAAAGCGTACTCCTCTACATACTCTAATAGCTACAAAGACTCCTGATTCTCAATTTTAAGAAAAATCTAAGATTTAGCCTTGGGGATCTATTGTATTTTTAAGCAAAACTAAATACAACCCTATGAATATATTTGAAGCTATACGTAAAGACCATGATAAACAGAGAGAGCTTTGTCGCCTAGTCACAAGCACCTCTGGAGAAAGCAAAGGACGGAAAGAAATGTGGGAAAGTCTTAAAAACGAATTACAGGTACACGCTATGGCAGAAGAACGCCATTTTTACAAACCACTTATAAGTAATGATATGATGCAAGAACATGCAAGACATGGAATTGCAGAACATCACGAGATGGATGAACTTATCGCAAAAATAGACGACACAGATCTAGACTCTCCAGCTTGGCTCACATATGCAAAGCAATTATGTGAAAAAGTGGAGCATCATTTAGAAGATGAAGAACATACTTTTTTCCAACTCGCAGGTAAAGTTTTTTCAGAAACTCAGAAAGAAGACCTAGCAACAGACTATAAGAAGTCTATGAAAGAAAATAGATAGGCTAAAAGTACTGACCTATTCCAAAAACAAATCCACGACTGTCACGTGATCCTATTCCTACGCCGTAATCTAATCTAATTACGGCGTTAAATATGCGCTTATGTAAAAACCTAATGCCTATCCCAGAATATATTTCAAAGGAAGATTTGGGAGTAATTGTACTTAGACTTCCTTTGGGTTCTTGGAGTATACCTGCATCAACAAATGTATTTCCTTGCATTACAAACCAATCTTTTTCTAAAAGTGTATAACGGTACTCTGTATTTACAAAAACAAACGAAGTACCACGATTGCTGTCATTTCCAGACCCGCGAAGATTGAATTGATTATCTATCGTAAAAGGAGCAAATTCTGTTTTTGTAAACGATGAATAGCCTAGTTGTAGCCTATTAGCCCAGTTTCCTCTCTCACCTAGTTTTTTAAAATATTCGAACGAGTTAGTTGCTATGAAGGTATCTCCTAGCAATCCATCACCACCAGTCTGGTAACTTACATCAAAAATATTTCTAAAACCTACTACATATTGATAATCAATATCTAAAAAATTGGTCTCATATTGAGCTCGATAGAATGTTTTATTTGCATTAAGGTCATTTGGGAGATTTTCAGCCGCTGGGGTTTCATTATATACATATGATTCGTCAAAAAATCGTACACCTAATTCTGCCTTGTTGTGAAAATCGATCTCATACAAAATATACATTTCAAGACCGCGATCCTCTTTTTTATAATTAAAAGGCTCATCCTGAAAATAGACAGGTTCAAATGTAATATTATCAATATAGTTAAGTCCAAGACCCCACTTATTACTAAACAGAAATGGAGCCTCCCAATACGCCCCAAAAGAACTAAAAACATCCTTTTGGAAAAATCCTCCTATAATCTGACTTTGACCCAAGAAGTTAAAATCAAATACACTTGCACGAAAGGCAAAACTATCATCATTTGCTTGCCCTATACGCAAGCCTGGAATAATGGCAAAATTCTCAATAATTTTATAGCGTAAGGTATAAGTAGAATCTTCGTTTATAATTTTTACAACAGAAGCTTTTGCTATTGCGGGCAAGCGATTTAATCGCTCAAGATCTGTAACCACTTGGAGTGAGTCATAAGGCCTAGCAACATGCACCTTTATCAAATGCCTTAATAGCGATTCATCCACCCGCTTTAACCCCTCAAACGAGATTTCTTTTACGGTAAAATGCTGTGCACTACAAACAGAAGTAACGCTTACTAAAAGGGCAATCCAAAGAAATTTCATAGGTAAAATAGGTCGCTTGTCTTAACTTTAAAGATAAGTGCTTTGTAGTATTTAAATCTCAGCTAGTCACGTTCAAAATAAGTACGCAAAATTTCGGCTGCTGGTTTGTTTTGGGGGGTGTATTGATTATTCTGTTCTCCACCTACCTCATCATGATGAATAAACCACTTCCAGACAAACCCACCTGCCATCCACTCTTCTTGCCAAACTGTTTCTAGCAATGCCTGAGTTGCGTTTGCTTGTCCTTGGAGATTTACCCCAGTCATAGATCGGTCTGCTTTCCAAGGTTCTCTACCCGTATAATCGACTGATCTGTACCCAAATTCTGTGAAAATAACTTTACGGTCTTTTGCTTTCGCGAAAGCAGCTAGCTCTCCTCCCCACTTTTTCCACCCTTCCCTAGCACAGGCTACAGATGGTGTTTCTTCATCGCATACAGGAAAATATGCATCTACTCCAATAAAATCTAGCTGATTCCAAAAAGGAGTTCGCTTATATTCATCCCAATTTGCCGCATATGTAAGTTTGCCATTA
The DNA here is from genome assembly GCF_007827465.1 of Dokdonia sp. Hel_I_53. NCBI lineage: Bacteria > Pseudomonadati > Bacteroidota > Flavobacteriia > Flavobacteriales > Flavobacteriaceae > Dokdonia > Dokdonia sp. Hel_I_53. The sequence continues at coordinate 2,462,060 of NZ_VISL01000001.1, read as the reverse complement.
TAGATTTTCCTGATATCAATAATAAGTTGCTTCCAGAATTCTGGTCTGTTGCTTACAAAATTTTCAAGCTCTGTGCCTATACAGAAGATAGCTGTATTCTCTTCTTGAGCTAGCACTGCATACTCTATGATAAAAACCCTGTAAGATTCTTCTAGGGCTAGCCAATCCTCTTCTGTACGCATTTTGAGATAGCCGGTAAATTCTCCGTGACGAATCCATAATTGAGGTTTCATCATAACGTTTATATTCCCCTTATGCAACTGGGTAATATAATTGCGCCCTCCTTCTTTAGTCTCACCATACCATTGCCGGTCTGTGTTATAAACAATTTGCGGAGCATCCTTTTCTGGTATAAATCCAAAAGGCATCACCGCAGCATAATTTGCATGAAGATCTTTTACTGGTTTAACATGGGTACTATCTACAGGGCTTCGGTTTGCGACAAAGCTTACTCCCTTAATTTTCATCTCTGGTACAGGTTGCGCACTGCAGGAACATAGAAGAATAAAAATAAATGTTTTTATAATAAGATTCACCTTACTTACTTTTTCTTTGAAAGATACACCATTTGACAAGACCTTCATTATTCTGCTTTCTAAATTTTTAATTTGCGTCTAAAGGTCTATTCCAGTGATCCAAGCATTTTTTTTAAATAACTTTTGAGAGCTCTGAGTTTCCTATATTTAAAACTACCCAACAAGAATTTAACTAGCTTAAAAAATATATACGCTTTCGCGAAAGCGTATTTAGAATAGTAACACACCCAAAATGTGTTTTTAAAAAGATATATTTACGATTGTACAAATACCCATTAGTATGCAAGAACACATCGTCATTATAGGTAACGGAATTTCTGGTGTGACCACCGCACGGCATATCAGAAAAGCCTCAGACAAAAAAATTACGATCATCTCTTCTGAGACAGATTATTTCTTCTCACGTACCGCCTTGATGTATGTGTATATGGGTCACATGAAATATGAACATACCAAACCCTATGAAGATTATTTCTGGAAAAAAAACCGCATTGATTTAAAGCGTGCTTTTGTAAAAAACGTAGATCATCAAAATAAACAATTACACCTTTCTGGAGGAGAACAGATGAGTTACGACAAGCTGGTTCTTGCTGTAGGGTCAAAGCCTAATAAATTTGGCTGGCCTGGCGAAAATCTCAATGGCGTTCAAGGTCTGTACTCTAAGCAGGATCTAGATTTACTAGAAAAAAATGCTCCTAATAATGAAACCTGCAAGCGCGCTGTCGTAGTGGGCGGTGGACTTATTGGGATAGAAATGGTTGAGATGTTACTCACACGAGATATACCCGTGACATTTCTAGTGCGGGAGCATAGCTTCTGGAATAGCGTCTTGCCAGAAGGTGAGAGTGCGATGCTCAATAGACATATTAAAAGTCATCATGTAGATTTACGTTTAGGGGTAAATTTAGAAAGCATCCAAGGTGATGCGCAGGGCAACGTTACGTCAATAATCATTAAAGAAACAGGTGAGGAAATTGCTTGTGATGTAGTGGGACTTACAGCTGGCGTTACACCAAATGTTGATTTCTTAAAAAATAGCGGGATAGGAATAGGTAGAGGTGTGAAAGTAAACCCGATGCTGGAAACCAATATAAAAGATATTTATGCTATAGGAGACTGTGCAGAGCAACACGAAGGTATTAATGGAAGGAGACCCATAGAAGCGGTATGGTACACGGGTAGAATGATGGGCGAAGCTCTTGCCCAAACGCTCACAGGCAATCCCACCCCATACAATCCCGGCCACTGGTTTAATAGTGCCAAGTTTATGGATATAGAGTACCAAACTTACGGCTGGGTTTTTGCTAAACCGAAAGCAGGAAATACTCATTTTCATTGGATCCATAAAGACGATGATAAATGTATTACGATTGAAATGGAGGAAACGTCTCGCACGTTTTTAGGTATTAATAATTTTGACATACGGTTGCGTCACGAACTTCTAGACAAATGGCTCACAGAAGGAAGAAGCACAGATTATGTATTAGAGCATCTTAAAGATGCCAATTTTGATCCAGAATTTTACAAGCACTACGAATCTGAAATTTTAGAAGCATATAATAAGGCCTATGGTACCTCAATCGTCCCAAAGAAAAAGAGCTGGAAACGAATTTTTGCTTAAACCTTCCCATAAAATATCATATGAAAACGATTAAAATTATAGGCCTTATTATCTTCCTTACAGGAATGGCTATCTGGACCGGAGCACTTTTTATGGGAGAATTTTCTCTTACTCAAGAGCAGTTAGATAGCTTTATAGAAGAAAAAGGAATCAAGAGCGAACTCTTAGCCAAAACACTTGAAGAAGAAGTTGTGGGTGAAACCTTTGGCACCTTTGGATTTTCGAGTGCCATACGTGGCGCACTTACCGACAACAATGTGTACTACGATGAGCAAATTGCCAAATATGATGCTGCCAAGGAATGGGACAAAAAAGGGGCGCAATATCAGTACAGAATTAATAATGGAGATTTTCAAGCATTCACTTTTAATTTGGCAAAGAAAGCGGGAACCGGTTTTGTAAGAGAAAATCCAGGACTTATGTGGATTTTAACCTTTGGACTGGGAATACTTGGCGCGCTTATGTTCATTTTTCCTAACCTGGTGCTCTTAGGACAACCAGGCATTAAAAATGACCATATCTATCACAATAGTGCTACCAATCGCGGGTGGATAGCATGGCTGGTTTTGATCTATTTAGTGGCGTTCTATCTTGTGCTTTACTTTTATTCAGACTATGTTGTAAACTGGACCTTTATTTTAGACCCTATAAGTAGAGCGCTCAATGGTGGCGATGCGAGCCAGTGGTTTGTGTATGGTTTTATGTATTGTGTCATTATGATCACGATGGCGGTGCGTATGTACATAAAATACAGACATAATAAATACCAGATTGTACGTACCACCTCCGTGCTATTTTTCCAAATTGTCTTTGCCTTTCTCATTCCAGAGATAATGTCTAGTCTTGGGAAACCAGGCTACGATTTTAAAAATGCATTCCCGCTAGATTACGACTTCTTTTTTGAATGGAATCTAAATACCTTAACCGCTAGCGGCGGACTCGGAATTTTTATTCTCGTTTGGGGTATTGTGCTTACGCTAGTCATTGTACCCGTTATGGTCTATTTTTTTGGAAAAAGATGGTACTGTAGTTGGGTCTGTGGTTGTGGTGGTCTTGCTGAAACACTTGGAGATCCCTACCGCCAGCATTCAAACAAAACCATGAAAGCTTGGAAACTAGAGCGCTGGCTTATACACAGTGTTTTAGTGTTCTCCCTTGTAATGACACTCGTTACTCTATATTGCTATTTTACTGGAGCTCAAGCTTTTTTAGGCATTAACACAAACTGGATAAAAGACACCTATAGCTTTCTCATAGGCGCGTGGTTTGCTGGGGTGATAGGAACCGGCTTCTACCCTATTTTTGGAAATCGAGTTTGGTGCCGTTTTGGGTGCCCGCTTGCTGCATATCTTGGTTTTGTACAACGCTTTAAATCTCGTTTTAGAATCACCACTAATGGAGGGCAGTGTATCTCCTGTGGTAACTGCTCCACTTATTGTGAGCAAGGGATTGATGTACGTGCCTATGCACAAAAGGGAGAAAACATAGTACGCTCCTCCTGTGTAGGTTGTGGTATTTGTAGTGCCGTTTGCCCGCGTGGCGTGCTTAAGCTAGAAAACGGCCCAGAGAAAGGACGTATTAATCCCACACAAGTATTGTTGGGCAATGATGTAGATTTAATGGATTATGTAAATAACGAGCAGCACTCTGCCTAGTAGTATTTCTATTACGCTTTCGCGAAAGCGAAACTTAACCGAGACAATTTCGAAAGTGTTATAGTGAGCTTGTCGAAGTGCGCTATATGCGGCTCACAGATTCACAAATACCTGTATATTTAGACAAAACAAATACAGACCCACAAGTAAAGCAAATTAGCAAAGCTTGTGCTGAGCTTGCCGAAGTATGCCCCACTCGCTTTATGCAGTGGCCTGTTGTAACACATTTAAAAACTGAATGGAACCATTTTTTCGAATAGCATATATAATAATACTAATTCTGTTTATAGCTACAATATGGTACCTTATTGCAAGGTATATACTATTTCCAATATTTTTTAAACCAAAAATAAAATCATCTGAAATTTTTAAATTTCTTGAAGAAAAGAAATGTTCATTTATTGAATATAAAACTCTAAATAGTACAGAAAAACAAAGAAATCAATTTAACCGAACTAAGGGATTCTCAGTTGATGAATTATTTACTTTAAGAACGCAATACAAGATTGTCTGTTTTTGCATAGCTGAAAAGAAATATAAAATATACTGGATAGAAGTTCAAACTAGACTTACTTTATTTAAAAAACGGACTATGCAATTTATTGAGGAAAAAAATGTTGAAATTCTAAATCAATTGCAAAAAGAATATAATCAGGAAATTATTATCGTGGCTGACAAATGTCCTGCCTGTAAAAGCGGAATTTTGACAAATGAAACTGAATGTAAAAATTGCGGACTGAATTTTGTAGCTAAATGAATACAAAACGTGCTACAACAAAGAACTGAGTTAAAATACAAGCCTACTTAGACAAGCTCAGCAAATGCTTTTAAGCTAATTTTGTTCTATAGTTTTCATCGTATTGTCTTCCTGATTTTGCAATAGCAAGCGCAAATTTGGAAATTCATTATTTAAAAATTCCAGACTTTCATCTACTAAAGGTTTGCTACATAAATTGCGACAACAGAAATGACTAGAATTTTAAAAAACCCTTATCCACTTCATCTATATTCATGGAAAAAAGCAATCACTTTAGGATTCTTTATTGCATTTTTTCTATTTGCTTTCCAACCTTTTGGTTTACACACGCTCTATATCGAGCACAAAATATGGGTAATTTTAGGTTATGGTTTTATAACCTTTCTTGCTGTTGGATTTAATCAACATATAGCACCGCTACTATTCCCTTCTATTTTTATTGAAAAGCAATGGACGGTTTTTTCTCAAATTATTTGGTTGCTTTGGAATGTCTTTCTAATTACCATTCTCAATTACTGCTACTCTATTTACGTGATAGATTTTCCTAATGACTTATACATTTTTCTACGTTTTCTTCTTTACACGTTTGTTACAGCGATCTTCCCTCTAGTTATTGTAACCATTTTGTCACATAATAAAAAATTAGCTAAAAACTTAAGCCATGCTTCACAGCTAAATAAAAAGTTGACCCATCAGGTTAGTAAAAAAAAACCAGATGGTGAGTTGATAATCTTTGCATCAAATAGGAAGGATAATATTACAACAACAATCTCTGATTTGATGTTTATTGAATCCATTGGAAATTATGCAACTATTAGGTGGGTTGATAATGAGAAGATTTTAGAAAAGACAATACGCAATACTCTAAAAGATATTGAAAAACAATTAGTGGATTTCGATTCTATGTTTAGAAGCCATAAAGCTTTCATTGTAAATTTAAATCAAATTAAAGAAGTAAATGGAAATGCTCAAGGCTACAAATTAGATCTTAAAAACGGAAAAATTCAAGTGCCTGTTTCCAGAAATCATATCAAATCATTTAGCGCAAAGTTCGATAAAAGCTAAAATACCTCACTTCAAAATGCAACTTATCACAAAGTCTTGTGTTTTGTCACAAACTCGCTGTCTGCGAGGCTTTTTGTTTTATTCTTGTTCCACATTCTAATTTAAAATGAAAACAATTATGAACAAATTTTTAATTATCACAATCACATTTCTTGGGCTATGCAATACATTAAATGCACAATTCGACGAGAAATTTTATTTCCCATCTAAAGACTACTCTATAAATGATGCTGTAGATCACGAGGATTTATTTTTTGAAATTGAGGCTGTAAAAATTCATACATTATGGCTTAAACCAAAACAAAAAACTCATACTTCAATTTTATTATTTATAGGCGCTAGTGGAAATGCTTCTAAATATGTTTCGATGGCAAGCTCGTTACTTTCTCTAGGGTATCAAGTGTTAATATTTGAACCTAGAGGATATGGTCTTTCATCAGGTGTACCTAAACACATGAATGTAATTTCCGATGCTCAATTAGTATTTGATAATTTGTTAAAAAAGGAAGAAATTAAAAACACCAGAATTGTAATTTACGGAGCTTCATTAGGGAGTCAAGTAGCTACACATCTCACTAAAAACAATCAAACAAAAATCAGTGGACTAATTATAGATGGTGGTATGAGTTCCTTTACAGATATAGCGTTATCGCAAGCGCCTGAAACTCAAAAACCAATGATTAAACAATATCTTACTTCACCTTACTCAGTGAAAGAAGATATCAAACAAATAGAAGATGTACCTAAATTACTTATTCATAGTAGAGAGGACAAAACTGTACCATTTGCCCAAGTAGAATTAAATTACAAAAATGCTCAAGAACCTAAAGAACTTTGGGTACATAAAGGTGGACACCTTCAAGCCTTAAAAGAAGATAAACAAGCTTACATTAAAATTATTGGAGAGTTTACAAACAATTTAAAACTAACAAAATAATGTTTTTGGAAATTGAAAAAATAGCTCAAATATTAATTTATTACATACATGCTCCCATGGGTGGAGTTGCTCTATTAGCTGGTGGAGTGGCACTTATTGTTAAAAAAGGAAATAGGACTCACAAAAAAGCAGGTCTTATTTTCTACTACGCTATGCTTATTTCTGCGTTAACAGCTTTCATAATCTCAATAATGCCGAATCACGAAAGTCCTTTTTTATTCTCTGTAGGTATGTTTAGCACGTATTTCTTACTTGGAGGATATAGAAGCTTAAAATTTAGAAATAAAACTCACAATGTGTTTATTGATAAATTGATTGCTGTAACTATGGTTATTACTGGACTAATCATGATTATTTATCCTATTATTTTTCATGAAAGAGTTGATGTTGTATTACTTATATTCGGACTTGTGGGTATTAGCTTTGGCATTAGAGACATTCGTTTATTTCAAAATAAACACAAACTAAGAGAGAAATGGCTAACGCTTCATGTGGGTAAAATGACAGGAGGCTACATAGCCTCTATAACAGCATTCTTTGTGGTTAATCAGTTTTTACCGTATTTATTCAATTGGCTTTTACCAGGAGTAATTGGAAGTGTCTATATATCATATTGGATTAAAAAACTTAATCGGAAAAATTAATCACAAACTTAGGTAGCAAATTGATTATTGATAAAATTAAGGTCTATGGGTTTTCGAGTGAGTTGCTTATCAAAAAGTATACTATTTTCTACACAAGAACTCAAGCATAAAGCGAACCTGTGCCTTTCTCCCGTTACGCTTTCGCGAAAGCTAACTCGTCGGAGACAAGTTCGAAAATGGTATACTGAGTTTGTCGAAGTGCTCAATGTGCGGCCACAAAATTCATAAATAAGTGTATTTTTAAAAAAAACTAATACAGAACTACAAGTAAGGCAAATCAGTAAAGTTTGTGCTGAGCTTGTCGAAGTATGCCGCACTTGCTTTTTGTAGTGGCCTGTCCTAAAATATTAATTAGAATCATGAATAATAATACTTTACCAATGACTCCTGAAGAGTTGAAAGCTATTGAAAAAGAGTATGAAAAAGGAAATTCAAAACTCAAGAAAACATCAATCATTGCTCCTGGTTTAGGTATCGCTGCTTTATTTGCTCCACCTGAACTTTGGAATTTTATTAAATTTTTTGATAAAAAAAGAACTATTAGAAATTTAGAAGACGTTGCAGAACCAATGTACAAAAGTCCAACAATGATAATTATAGTTGTGATTGGAGTTGCGCTAACAATATTTTTGACCTATTATGCTTTTGTTCGTTCGGTAAAAAGAGACTTGGAAGATAAAGAAAAAATTCGTGAAGAATTTAACGTAATTGGAGTTAAAAATTTGAGTAAGAAGGTTGCAGAAAATCTTGAAGGATTAGATACTGTATTACATTTTGAAAAAAATAATTCCAAAATAAAAAAACATCTTTTCAAAAAATCTAAAAATCCAGAACTATTAAATGCTAAAAGTATTTTAATAGAAAGATCTAAACACGCTGGAATAATTTTTTTGGAAGAAATAATAAAATAACGTTGCACTATGCGGTTTATAATTAATTGCGGCAGTCTAATTATCAAGAATACTCACTTATTTATAAATGCATATAGCTATAGCTATCGAAGGTATTTCCACATCAGCTCATTACCGCTTTGTCGTATGGCTCCGCTGTAAAATTCATAACCATCTTACGCATTACTTAAACAATAAAGTATCTGGCTTTATCAAAACTTGAGGTATCCATCAAAAGTAAATTTTACTGCTACTAGCATCATCTTCACAGTCGACCTCCCTCGTCGATGATAAGGGAGCAATTTTGAAAGTGGTTGACTGAGATTGTCAAAGTACTATATGTGCGGCTCACAGATTCACAAAAAAATGTATATTTAGACAAAACAAATACAGACCCACACGTAAAGCAAATTAGCAAAGCTTATGCTGAGCTTGTCGAAGTATGCCGCAATCGCTTTATGCAGTGGCTTTTTGTAAAAAATATTGACCAAATTTGAGAGTATATTTTAAATGTTCAAATTGCAACTATGAAAACCGATTAAAAACAGAATCGAGTACTCGTATTGATTATGCCATGGAAAATGGAAAAATCCGAGAAACTTACTGTAAAAAATGTAATCAGAATTCTACTCTGCATGCTAATAAATTTTACGCAAAGGAATCCAAACTGATTTCAATTCTTGCTGGAATTATATTCCTAGTAGGTACTTTGATCGGAATTTATTTTGTGATGGAAATAGTTTCCGAAATGAAAACAGTCATTGGAATTATTGCAGTTGCATGCGGATTACTAATTCCAGTATGGATTTATGATATTTTAAGCAAAAACGATAGAAATCGAGTGAAAGCATTTAATCAAACCTATGTGTCTGAATAAAACAACGTATGGCAACAAAGAACTGAGTTAAAAAAAACCTACTTCGACAAGCTCAGCACATGCTTTTAAGCTAATTTTGATCTATGGTTTTCATCGTAGATTTTTCTTCAACTTAGGAATTAGAACACCACAAATCTCAAAACAATTCTTCCACTTACACATCGCATAACTAAAATTTAGAATTACACTCTGCAATTGTCTCTCCCTTTTTTTAGCCAATTTAAATTTTCGCGAAAGCGTAATAATCACTTTTATTAAGATGACAATTTCTCTTATTTGCTAAATTGAGTTTGCAACTCCTCCACTATGGTTTCAATCTGCTTATTTTTATTATTTTTCTCTAGGAAACGTGCGGGCACAGCTCGAAGCTCACAATTTGTAATGGCGCAACGCTCACAGGTAACACCTACTTCACGACGTTCCAATTTTGGGTCTGAAAGGAAATTTAATTTTCGCTTGAGTTGCCTATTAATCAACAATCCAATACTGATGCTTCTGTAATACTGCTCTCTAAAGGGATCTTTGGTGGCAGAGGAGAGCACCAGATAGCTGTTTCCATCACTTTCGTAATTAGAAATTTGTAAATCAAATGCATGATCCTTCTTGCTGTGACTTATTTCCTTCAAAATATTTAAAGACACCCAGCGCCTGCAATAATGCTCGTTGCTTTCATTTGCTCGAGGCGATTGCTGGTGGGATAAATGCAGTTCTTTTTTAAGATAAAAGCGGTCGCTGCCTGCTTTGTGGGTAAAGCGTAAAAAGAAAAGATTTTGAATATTAAATGCTTGGGGTAGTATATTCGTAAGCCGCTGGTAATACGATTCTGGTGAGGCGTTAAAGGAGGCTATGGAGTTTAAGAATGCTTCTTTATCAAAATGATCTTTTTCAAAAATTGCAGTTAATTGCTCTTTGAGCGAAGTGGCTGGAATCATTAACGCGCCGGCAAAATAGGAAGCGTAAAAATTATTTAATACTTGGTCAAAGGTGTCAAACTTAATCCACGGGAACGTATATAAACGCTCATTGATCTCTAGAAAATGAAAGGCCAACTCTTTTGCATAAATAAAGGTGCGTTGTGCTTCATCTATACCGTCTGTGAGTAATAAAGTTTTAGTTTTAGGGATAAATACAGATCTTAAGTTTTCTAGGTCTTCATACTTTGATAATTCTTCATTTAAAATGGTGTACCCAAATTCTTCCTGCAGTATTTCTTCTAAAATAGCAGACGTGATAGGCCTTAGTAAATCAATGTGATAGGCTTTTGCAAACTGTGCGACCTTCTTCTCTAAGTCATCAAAGTAATTCTGGTTGGCCTCTTGATACGATCGTACGGATGCTAGGAAGAAACTTTCTCTACTTACATTATAATTTTGTGAAATCTTAATAATGGTACTTATAAATGCATTCACCTTTGCAGGTGCATTTGCCACTATATCAATAAGGTTACTTTCTTTGATGCCAAATAGCTCTAGGGGAATTTCTTTAAGAATATTGGATTGTAGTAATTCACCAATAGGCGCCAAATTTTTATCTAGCTTAAGCGAAACAAACTGATCGTACGGAACCTCCAATTTTTCGGAGAGAATGGCAATTTTATCGGGTTTAGGATATTTTTTTCCATTTTCAATTTCATTTAAATACGACTTAGACATGCCCGTAAGTTTGGATAATCCAAACAGAGATAATTTCTTGTCATTGCGTATCTGCTTAAGCTTTAAGCCAAAAATAAGCTTGATGTAATTCTCCTCCATAATACAAAGATACTCTTATTTGCGAAAATATAATTTTCAGCGAATTTATATTTTTAGCGAACGTTCGCTTGTTTTTATGAATTCTTTGTTTTAATATTGTTGTATAAATAGCAACACAAATGAAAAATACGGTAGCACTTTCACAAATTTCCTTTTCTAACGCTGTCACAAATTATTATCCTGAAATCCTAACGGATGAAGCCTTAGAATTCATAAGCGCATTGCACGAAAAATTTAATGCCAGTAGGCTAGCGCTACTCAAGAGGCGTGAAGAACAACAAAAGGTTTTTGATCAAGGTAAATTTCCTGAGTTTCCAAGAGAAACTGTAGCCATTAGAAATGCTGAGTGGACAGCTGGAGCTATCCCTTCAGACTTACAAGATCGCAGGGTTGAAATTACGGGTCCGGTAGATCGAAAAATGATCATAAATGCCCTCAATTCTGGTGCAAAAACTTTTATGGCAGACCTTGAAGATAGCACGGCTCCCTCTTGGGACAACGTCATTAAAGGACAACAGAATTTATTGGATGCCAATAAAAAAACCATCTCCCTCGTAGATGAGGCTAGAGGAAAATCGTATCAATTAAATGAGAAAACTGCTGTGTTACTGGTAAGACCTAGAGGACTTCACTTGAATGAAAGGAATCTGTTGTTTGATAACGAAGAGGCATCAGGAAGCCTTGTGGATTTTGGTTTATATGTGATACACAATACAAGAGTCCTTCTTGAAGATAACACAGCCCCTTATTTTTACCTACCTAAACTAGAGCACTACTTAGAGGCTCGCTGGTGGAACGAAGTGTTCACTTTTGCAGAAGAATACTTAGCTGTTCCTATAGGAACTTTTAAAGCAACCGTATTAGTAGAAACCATTACCGCTAGTTTCCAGTTAGATGAGATTATCTACGAGCTCAAAGATCATATCGTAGGCTTAAACTGTGGCCGTTGGGATTATATCTTTTCCTATATCAAGAAATTTAGAAATCATGAAAACTTTGTGGTTCCTAACCGTGATCAGGTAGGCATGGATGCTCCATTTATGGATGCCTATTCAAAACTTGTGATACAACGCTGTCACAAGCGCAATATTCTCGCCATAGGTGGTATGGCAGCTCAAATTCCTATTAAAAATGATCTTGAGGCCAATCAAGCTGCGCTCGATAAAGTCAAAAAAGACAAAGAACGTGAAGTAAAAAATGGTCATGACGGTACGTGGGTAGCACATCCCGCATTAGTAGCCATTGCGATGGATGTTTTTAATGAGCATATGCCTACCTCAAATCAGCTGGATGTAAAGCGAGATGATGTAACTGTTAGTGAACAGGATTTGGTTGCTATACCTCAAGGAACCATTACTGAAGCTGGTGTGAGAAAGAACATCAACGTTGGTATCTTATACACAGAGGCTTGGTTAAGAGGTCATGGAGCAGTGGCGCTATATAACCTCATGGAAGATGCGGCCACCGCCGAGATATCTAGAACACAAGTATGGCAGTGGCTTAAAAATGAAGTTACTTTAGAAAATGGAAAGGTATTTAATCTTGATTATTATCAGGATCTACTAGATGATGAAATTGAAAAAATACTCAAGGAGGTGGGTGAACAAAGTATGGTTCACTCCAAGTTTCCACTGGCCATTGAATTGTTTAATAACTCCATACGCGCTCAAGAGTTTGTAGAGTTCTTAACCCTACCCGCTTACCAATATATTTAAAAAAAACAATCCCGCGATTGCGGCAACAATCTACAGGATCTCATTATTAAAACTCAATAACGTATCTCAAAATTATGAAAAATCCACAACAACCCACCTACAACTCTGCACTAGAAACCGTAAGGAATTTAAAACAAAAATACGGAGCTACTTGGAATGCGATTACACCAAATGCCGCGGCTCGTATGATGGTACAAAATAGATTTAAGACAGGTCTAGATATTGCAGCCTATACTGCAGGAATCATGAGAAAAGACATGGCTGCCTATGATGCAGACAATACACAGTACACACAATCTCTTGGATGCTGGCATGGGTTTGTGGCGCAACAAAAAATGATTGCGGTAAAAAAACATCATAAAACAACTTCAAAAAAATACTTATACCTATCTGGGTGGATGGTAGCGGCACTTCGCTCTGAATTTGGACCGCTTCCAGATCAATCGATGCACGAGAAAACATCGGTGCCAAAATTAATAGAAGAGATTTATGACTTCCTCCGCCAGGCAGATGCGATTGAATTAAATGACCTCTTTAGAAGATTAGACAACGGAGAGGATGTGCAAGATCAGATTGACAATTATGAAACCCATATTGTTCCAATCATCGCCGATATTGATGCAGGTTTTGGAAATGAGGAGGCTACGTACCTGCTTTCTAAAAAAATGATTGAAGCAGGAGCTTGTGCTATTCAAATTGAAAATCAGGTTTCAGACGCAAAGCAATGTGGTCATCAAGATGGAAAAGTGACGGTACCTCATGAAGATTTTATCACAAAAATTAATGCGATTAGATATGCCTTTTTAGAGTTAGGCGTAGAAGATGGAGTGATCGTAGCGCGTACAGATTCTGAAGGTGCTGGCCTTACTCAAAAACTCCCTGTAAGTAAAGAACCGGGTGATCTAGCTTCACAGTACCTAGCCTTTGTAGATGCAGAAGAGATTGACATCGCTGACGCGAAAGAAGATGATGTCCTTATTAAACGTGATGGAAAACTAGTGCGCCCACTTCGTTTAGAAAACGGATTGTACAAATTTAAAGAAGGTTCCAACATAGACCGCGTGGTATTAGATTGTATCACCAGCCTACAAAATGGTGCAGATCTACTGTGGATTGAAACACCTACGCCTAATGTGAAACAAATCGCGCATATGGTAAATCGTGTGAGAAAAGTGGTGCCAGATGCAAAACTAGTGTACAACAATTCTCCATCATTTAACTGGACACTAAATTTCCGCAATCAAGCTTATGAAGAAATGTGTGCAGAAGGAGAAAACATGACGGGATATGATAGAAATAACTTGATGGATGCGCAGTATGACACTTCAGAATTGTCATACCGAGCAGATAGAAACATTCGTTCTTTTCAAAAAGATAGTGCCAGAGAAGCAGGGATTTTCCACCACCTCATCACCCTTCCTACCTATCACACCACAGCATTACACATGAATGACCTTACTGAGGGATATTTTGGAGAGCAAGGGATGCTGGCGTATGTAAAAGGAGTACAACGTCAAGAGATACGAAAGTCTGTCTCTTGTGTAAAACACCAACGTATGGCGGGGTCTGATCTAGGAGACGACCACAAAGGGTTTTTTGCTGGTGATAAAGCGCTGAAAGCTGGTGGAACAAAAAATACGTCAAATCAGTTTGAGGTAAAAGTGACCATAAACACTCCTGAAAAAGAAGTAGCAATACTCGTATAAACTATAAATTATTCAAATTTAAAAAGGTGGTTAGACCTCAAGTCTCACCACCTTTTTTATGGATATAAATCTCCATTACATTTTAGACACTCAGCTAATAGAAGTCATCGGCTTATCATTCCCTATTGTCTATTCGTTTCCATAATTTTGTATAAAGGTTTTTGCTTTCGCGAAAGCTAGATACGTTTAACTATCAAATTCCTATATGCACAATACTCAAGTAGCTACTTATATAAAAAATGTACTTCAAAATTTTCCATCAGATTGGCTTCATCTGACGACACATCGCCTGGATATCTATGATGAATCTCAAGCCAAATCGGAATTTTTAGAGAAATTTGAAACCCTCTTTAAAGCTAATAATTTTGAAACAGAGGCACTCCATAGTTTGCCTACCGCATATGATTACATACGTTTAGGCCATCCGCTTTCTACCTTACTGGAGTGGAAGATCGCTAAGTCATTCGGGTTATCTGCAGAGGCAGTGATTAGTTTTTCTTCTCAAACCATGCCTGTTTTAGCCGTGCTCCGTAAAAATCTGCTGTCAGGCAAAAAAACACAGCTCCTGTATACGGAAAGCTTACCTAAGGGTTTCGATGAGGAGGTCATAAAAAATGTGTACGGCTATACTTTTGAAGTCAGTAGAATTACCAGCACCGATGACATCCCTGCTTTCGATGGCAGTACTATTGTAGTTTCAACACAAACTGATTATGATAATTTCGCTTTAAGCGAAAAGGTGGATTTCTATGTTCATCTTCACGACACTTTGGGAAGTATCTTAATAGTAAATGGTCAAGCTAATTTTGAATATATATCAGATATACAACATGTAAGAAGGCGAGAAAGCATTGCCATGAACCCAGTCAATGCACTCAAAGCATTGAAAAGAATTGTAAAGAAGCCTGAAGAAAATGTAACACATCCAGAAGCCGAAAACAAATCATCAGTACAAAGTTTATTATCAAAGATTACAAATACTACCACTACACCGCTAGTGGCTTCTAGCGGATTGTCTATGCAATATGCGATTATGATGGGGCTAGTAGATCATGCACAACAACATCATGACGGTAAGGCGATAAAATTTATCGTTCCTCCAAATTGTTATGGGGGAACCAATGATCAAGCAAGACGTGTGGCAGCGGTACACCAAAATGTTGATGTCGTAGATCTCCCAGTAGATGGTGATAATGACATGGTGCAAAGCTTACATACGGTGTTGTCTAAAATTGCACATGAAGACGCTATTCCCTATATCATTGCAGAGATACCTACAAATCCCAGAGTCGAGGTTCCAGATTTGGATGCCTTAAAAGATGCGCTCGCAAAAAAGAGACAAACGGCAAGTGGTGAAGATGCTACTCCTCCACTATTTATACTCGATCAGACCTTTTGTCCCAACGTACATTTCTTAGGTGAAGGTGATATACTTTCTAGTGTGCAAGCCATTTCATATGCGAGTGGTTCCAAATTTCCGAGTGGTGGCAAAGTGACTGCTGGTTATGTGGTGTCTAATGATATTGCAGCCCACTTAATGCCGGCGATCGAAAAGCATTTACTTCTTTGTGATAACGAAGCTACTACTGAACAATATCATTTTCTAGCCCAGCAACTCCCTTCTATGAATAAACGAATTGCGGAAGCCTATGAGAACACTCGCAAATACGTAGATTTTATAGCAGAAGTGCTTCCAGAAGCAAAAATTAATTTTGTTTCAGAGGAGCTTGCACAGCGTGGATTTACACCGTCTGTTTTTTCGCTTAAACTTCCTGCAAAAGGAAATTCACCTGCAGAAATTGAACAAAACCGAAGAGCTTTAAACTTGAAGCTTATTAATATGATGATTACACAAATACCGCAAGAGAGTAAGTATTGTGTAAGTTACGGTCAACTAAAAGGTGTTTACTGGACCATACCAGCAACGTCTACCCAAGGAACCACAAAAGAAGGAGACAAAGACTATATTGTGCGCGCTTCCCTTTCGGCAAATATGGATCTTGAAAAACACAAAAAGGTATTTTTAGATTTTGTAAAGAGTATGTAAGAGATAATATGATTTCTCAACAAGTAGATTAACTGAGAGTTCGCTTTCGCGAAAGCGTAAAACAAAAAATCCCAATATTGCTATCGGGATTTTTTAATTATTCTGAATCTAAGGGTTTCATTTCAAAGTCTTCCATGAACTTCGTCGTGTAATTACCCGCGATATAATCTGGGTGATCCATTAACTGTCTATGGAAAGGAATTGTTGTTTTAATACCTTCGATTACAAACTCATCAAGAGCTCTTTTCATTTTGCTTATCGCCTCTTCTCTGGTTTGCGCCGTTGTGATCAACTTTGCAATCATAGAGTCATAGTTAGGCGGTATCATATACCCGCTATATACATGGGTATCAATACGTACTCCGTGTCCACCTGGTGCATGTAAATTTGTGATACGTCCTGGTGAAGGTCTAAAGTCATTAAACGGATCTTCTGCGTTGATACGACACTCTATAGAATGTAACTGTGGGTAATAATTCTTACCAGAAACAGGTACACCTGCGGCGACAAGAATTTGCTCTCGTATCAAATCATAATCTACTACTTGCTCTGTAATAGGGTGCTCCACTTGAATACGCGTATTCATTTCCATGAAATAGAAATTGCGGTGCTTATCTACTAAAAATTCAACCGTTCCTGCGCCTTCATAATTAATGAATTCTGCTGCTTTAACGGCTGCTTCACCCATACGCTCACGGAGATCATCTGTCATAAATGGAGACGGAGTTTCTTCTGTAAGTTTTTGATGACGTCTTTGTACTGAACAATCTCTTTCAGATAGGTGACATGCTTTACCGTTGCTATCTCCTACGATTTGTATTTCAATATGACGAGGCTCTTCAATAAGCTTCTCCATGTACATACCATCATTTCCAAAGGCTGCAGCACTTTCTTGTCTTGCGCTTTCCCAAGCTTTGAGCAGATCTTCTTCTTTCCAAACGGCACGCATTCCCTTACCTCCACCACCAGCGGTGGCTTTAAGCATTACAGGGTAACCAGTCTCGATAGCAAGTTGTTTACACTCTTCAAAATCTGCAATGATTCCGTCAGATCCTGGTACACAAGGTACACCTGCTGCTTTCATTGTCTCTTTTGCGGTAGCCTTGTCTCCCATTTTTGAGATCATTCCCTCGGAAGCGCCAATAAACTTAATATCGTGCTCTTCACATATCTTAGAAAACTTTGCGTTTTCAGATAAGAAACCATACCCTGGGTGAATGGCATCTGCATTAGTTATTTCTGCAGCTGCAATTACATTAGACATTTTAAGGTACGACTCTGCACTAGGTGCAGGACCTATACAAACTGCCTCGTCTGCAAATCTTACGTGAAGACTCTCACGGTCTGCCGTAGAGTATACAGCTACTGTTTTGATGCCCATCTCCTTACAAGTGCGTATCACACGTAGTGCAATCTCACCACGATTTGCAATAAGTATCTTTTTAAACATAGTGTTTAGTTTTTATTGTAGATGCTTAGAAGGTATTTGATTACGCTTTCGCGAAAGCATAACATCAACTAAGCACTTCAATGATTAAAATACCCGCAAGGGATTATGATGGATCTACCAAAAATAATGGTTGATCAAATTCTACTGGAGAAGAATCATCCACTAAAATCTTTACGATGGTACCTGAAACTTCACTTTCAATTTCGTTGAAAAGTTTCATTGCCTCAATTACACAAAGTACATCCCCTTCTGCGATCTGCTTACCAACTTCTACAAATGTTGGTTTGTCTGGTGCTGGTTTTCTATAGAATGTTCCAATGATAGGAGACTTTACAGTGATATATTTTGAATTATCATCCTCTGCTGGAGCGGCTGCTTCTGCTGCTGGAGCTGGAGCACTTGCTGCTGGAGCTTGGGCTACTGGAGCTGCTGCTTGCATAGGTTGCATGGCTGGCATTTGCTGTAAAATAGTAGTAGCGGCTTTTTCGTCGTCACCAGTTTTGATAGTGATTTTTACATCATCCATCTCTAGTTTTACTTCACTAGCGCCAGATTTTGCAACAAATCTGATTAAGTTTTGAATTTCTTTTAAATCCATAATTTTCTGAGTTAGTCAGTTTAGGTTACTTAGAGTCATATGCCCATTTGAGGTAAATTGAACCCCAAGTGAATCCGCCGCCAAAGGCAGCAAATATGATATTATCTCCTTTTTTCAATTGTTTCTCATAGTCGCTCATCAGCAGTGGTAAGGTTGCTGATGTCGTATTTCCATATTTATGAATATTGATAAGAACTTTGTCCTCATCAAGTTCCATCCTTCTGGAAGTAGCATCTATAATTCGTTTATTGGCTTGATGCGCTATTAAAAAGTCCACGCTTTCACCAGTAAGGTTATTGCGTTTCATAATTTTATCGCTTACATCTGCCATATTTGACACTGCAAATTTAAAGACGGTTTTACCATCTTGAAATACCGTATGTTGTTTATTATCTAATGTTTCTTGCGAGGTAGGTAAGATACTTCCTCCAGCATCTATTTTAAGGAAATCACGCCCTATTCCGTCTGAGCGTAAATACTCATCTCGCAAACCAAGACCTTCCTCATTAGGTTCAAAAAGTACGGCACCACCACCATCACCAAAAATGATACACGTGGTTCTGTCTGTATAATCAATTATTGAGGACATCTTATCTGCCCCTATCAATAAAACTTTTTTATATCTACCAGACTCGATGTAACTAGAAGCTGTAGACATTCCATATAAAAAACTGGAGCAAGCTGCAGAAAGGTCAAATGCAAACGCATTTACAGCCCCTATTTGCGTTGCTGTATATACAGCAGTGGAGGCCACAGGCATATCTGGTGTAGCGGTTGCTACGATAACCATATCAATTTCTGCTGGGTCAAGATTTTTTTTATTTAACAAATCTTGAGCTGCCTTTATTGCCAAGAAGGAGGTTCCTTGTCCTTCTTCTTTTAGAATGCGACGTTCCTTTATACCCGTTCGAGTGGTAATCCACTCGTCATTTGTATCGACCATTGTTGCCAGAATATCATTAGTTAACACATATTCTGGAACGTATGCGCCCACAGCGGTAATTGCTGCTGAGATTTTAGTCATTTGCGTTGATTAAATTTGTTTCGATTTTGATCATTTTTGATTAAAATCGAAGGGGAAATTACTAAAAATTGATCAAAATGAGTTTAAAATTAACTTTTTTTGCCAATTTTAGCGCATAAAAAAAACCCCCATTTCAATGGGAGTTCTATCTTCTTAAAAGTGAGGACTATGCCTCTACTTCTTCAGTTTTATCAATCACTACTTGCCCTCTGTAATACAACTTACCTTCGAACCAGTGTGCTCTGTGATAAAGGTGCGCTTCTCCAGTTGTAGGATCTACAGCTATTTGCGGTACAGCAGCCTTGTAATGCGTTCTTCTTTTATCTCTTCTTGTTTTCGAGATTTTTCTTTTAGGATGTGCCATTACGTACTCTTATTTATCTGTTAATAGTTTTTTTAAAGAATCCCATCTAGGATCTGTATCTTCTTTTTTTTCTTTTACTTCTTGATCTGGTATGCTTAACTCTTCAAGCTTATCCAAAATATCTGATTTAAGAGTCCCGTCTACAACTCCAGGATGAACCCTTTTGTTAGGCATAGACAATACTATAAGTTCATAAATGTATTGAGCTACATTAATTTCAAACTCCCCGTAAGGAAGTATCAATATGTCCTCAAACTCATCATTAAACTCATGCCCAAATTTTACAACAAGCTCATACTCCCCTTTTACAGGGTGGTCAAATGGTTCATTTGTAATATCGCAATTTACATTAACTGTTCCTTCAACTTTAAAGTCAAACTCCATTAAAGTTGACTTCTTTGTCAAAGTAAGTTTTGCACTTACATTAGACTCATTATAGTCATCAAACTCAAAAAGATCAAAGAACGATTTTGTAATCGTATATTCAAATGTATGCTCTCCTTCTTTTAAACCTACGTATTGTATGGTGTATGGTTTTAATCCTTTCATCACATCAGCCGTTTGGAGCGCGCAAAGATACATAATTTTTTATATTACTAAAGCGCGGGATAAAATTAATTTACTTTAATTTATTTCTAAGACACTAATCTTGAACTAAATATTATTTTTTCTTAGCGTGTGGTCTTCCAGACCTTTCCCGGCCTAACCTTTTAGGAGAAACTTTTAGAACATCCTTAGTGAGCTCTTTATATTCTAAGCGTTTTTTATAAATATTTATAGCAGTGAATACCGCTTGTCTAAAAGAGCGTGGATCTGCCTCCCCTTTTCCAGCTATTTCATATGCGGTACCGTGATCTGGGGATGTACGTATTTTATCTAATCCTGCAGTATAGTTTACTCCTTTTCCAAAAGATAACGTTTTAAAAGGAATTAATCCCTGATCGTGATACGCTGCCAAAATCGCGTCAAAATTTTTATAATTTCCAGAACCAAAAAAACTATCTGCCGCATAGGGCCCGTATACAAGCCTTCCTGTACTCCGTATCTTTTCTAAGGTAGGTATTAAAACTTTATCATCATCATCTCCTATTACGCCATTATCTCCCACATGAGGATTGATGCCCAATAGTGCAATTTTAGGTCGATCAATTCCAAAATCTTGCTGTAACGTCTGATATAGCGTTTGAATCTTACTTTCAATAAGGACAGGTGTAATTTTTTCGGCAACATCTTTTACTGCCACATGGTCTGTAAGCAAACCTACTTTGAGTGTATCTGTGACCATAAGCATCATTGCATCACCTTCTAACTCTTGAGCTAGGTAGTCTGTATGCCCCGGAAACACAAAATCTTCTTTTTGAATATTAGATTTATTAATAGGAGCTGTTACTAGAACATCTATATCACCATTTTTGAGCGCTTCGGTTGCTGCTGTAAAAGATTTGAGAGCATAATCCCCAGAAGTCTCTGTAGCTTCTCCCCAGTTTATCGTTACTGACTCTTTCCATAAATTATAGACATTAATTTTATTTTCTGCCGCTTTCGCGAAAGCGTCTATTCCATAAAAATCCAGCTGCATTCCCAACTGTTTCTTAACATAGTTTAATGTCTTAGCCGAAGCAAAAATAACAGGAACACAAAAATCAAGCATAAGGGGATCTGAAAAAGTTTTCATTACCACTTCTGTACCGATACCATTTAAATCTCCGATAGAAATTCCCACCCTTACTTTTTGCTCCTTCTTCATAAGATGCCTATTGCGTTTTGTATTTTTACAAGACAAAAGTAACCAAATTAAATCCATTTATGTTTACAGGCATTATAGAAGATCTAGCAACGGTGATTTCAATTAATAAGGAACAAGAAAATTTGCACTATACAATTAAAAGTTCAATCACCGCAGAGCTCAAAATTGATCAAAGTGTTGCACATAATGGTGTCTGCCTAACCGTAGTAGCCATTGATGGATCTAATTATGTGGTTACAGCTATTAAAGAAACTTTAGAAAAGACTAACCTCATAGATCTAAATAAAGGAGATGTCATCAATCTAGAAAGAGCTATGAAACTAGGCGCAAGACTAGATGGACATATCGTACAGGGTCATGTAGACCAAGTAGGTATCTGTGTAGCAAAAGTTAATGAGGAAGGAAGCTGGAGGTTTACTTTTGAATATGATACTGCTCTAGAAAATGTGACCATTGAAAAAGGATCTATCACTGTGAATGGAACAAGTCTCACAGTAGTAGACTCAAAAAAAGGTTCTTTTAGTGTTGCTATAATTCCCTATACATATGAGAACACTGGCTTTAAGAATTTTGAAGTGGGCACGAGGGTAAACCTAGAATTTGACGTAATAGGTAAATATGTAAAACGACTTACAGCTGGCTATTAGATGATTTAATTACCTTCTTGTATTTAATCACGTAAAAGTAAATTCCAAGAAAAACTCCCAAAACTAAAAGTATAAGAATATTTTCATTTATAGGCACTGCAAGTCCTGGCGGTGGCGGTGCTGCCCTCGTAACTGGAGGTGGCGGTCCTTTTTGACCATATCCCAGCATTGCCACAAAAAAGAGGCAGAGTACTATAATGAAATTTCTGAGTTTGGGGCTCATGATATTCAAGAGTTTGTTAAATTATAAAGGGCTTCTTTCTAAACGAAACCTTCTAGATAATTATTGCAGGTATTGTTAAAACTAACTCACATTAAATTGTAATGGCTTTAAACAAAACACACTATGCTAATGCTATCAAAAATACAACTTTTCTAAAGTGCAGCTTGAGAGTTTTATTAAAACAAAAAAGTACAATTAATAAATCTTACAAACAATATAGAAATAGTTTTTATTTAAAAAAAGCAATCCATCATTTAAAAATTATAGTGATTTCTGAGCTTACGAAGCACAAGCTTTTAAAGATATACGCAACTCTAACAGTAAAAGTTCTTTTTAATCAAAAAAATAATTTTAAATTCTATCTCTCAAAGCATTGAAAACAAAAAACCCTTCGCAATGCGAAGGGTTTTATAATGTAATTTCGTGGTCCCACTTGGGCTCGAACCAAGGACCCTCTGATTATGAGTCAGATGCTCTAACCAACTGAGCTATGGGACCAGTAATAAAGATATTTGCAATCTTAACAGACAACAGAGTTAGCTTTAAAACGGGTGCAAATTTAATACAAATACTGACCTAACCAAAGAATTTTAGTCTTTATTGTCAATTTCTTGACACAACTCTATAAGTACACCATTAGAAGATTTAGGATGTACAAATGCGACTAGCTTATTATCAGCCCCTTTCTTAGGTTTTTCATTAAGTAAAATAAATCCTTTGTCTCTTAAACGGTTCATTTCTGCAACAATATCATCTACGGCAAAAGCGATATGATGAACTCCCTCTCCCCTCTTTGCAATAAACTTTGCAATCGCGCTATTTTCATCTGTCGCTTGGAGCAACTCAATCTTATTAGGTCCTGTTTTAAAAAAAGAAGTATTGACTCTTTCAGATTCAACCACTTCCATTTTATACGGCAATATACCTAGTAGTTGTGTATATAAATTATTGCTTACGTCTAGATCTTTAACAGCAATACCAATGTGTTCTATTTTATTCATTATTTCTTTGTTGGTTTAGATGCTTTCGCGAAAGCATATAAAAATGTAATTCATTAATTGTGCTACTTCAAAAATAACATAATCTATAAAAAGCGTATTTTTGCACCTATGGAATCAAATAGACAGAAAAAAGTGGCTGGTGTTCTTCAAAAGGACCTTGCCGAAGTATTACAAAATGCATTGAGAAATAGTGGAAAAGGAGGTGTTATTGTTTCTGTTTCAAAGGTAAAAGTCCCTACAGACTTGTCTATGGCTAAAGTGTATATAAGCGTTTTTCCTAATGATAAAGCTACAGACATTCTTACTGAAATTAATCAAGTAAAATCAACAATACGTCACGAAATTTCACAACGTACGCGTCATCAATTAAGGCGCATGCCGGAGTTACAGTTTTTTATAGATGATACGTTAGAATATCTTGACGGAATTGAGCGGTCTCTTAAGAGAGAAGAAAATCCGCTAGAAGATCCAAGTTTACTTCCTCGTCGTAAAAAATCGTAAATGAGATTTCCTCTTTTTATTGCAAAAAGATATCTTATTTCTAAAAGCGGTACAAATGCCGTTAATATTATCACGCTTATTTCTGTCATAAGTATTATTATAGGAACAATGGTTCTTTTTATAGTACTCTCTGCATTTTCAGGGTTAAAAGAGTTTAACCTTTCAATCACCTCTGTGATTGATCCAGACTTAAAAATAATCCCAGCCTCTGGTAAGACGATTACTTTTACCAAAGAGCAAGAAAATGATTTGAGATCTTTAGAAGAGGTTCATGCTTTTTCCAAAATAATCGAAGAGCGTGCGTATCTTGAATATGAAGGCAAAACAGCACTTGCTTTCATAAAAGGTGTTGATGAGCATTATTTAGATGTCACGAGTATTGATAGCACCGTTTTTTACGGAACGTGGCCTAGTGTGGGAGAGCCTGAAGTTGCTATGGGTTTTTTAGTACGTAAAAAGTTATCATTAAACGTAGGAGATTATGGTAGTTTATTGAAAATTATGACGCCAAAACCCGGTACAGGGCAACTCACAGATCCATCACAAGCTTTTAATACCTCTAAGGCTATTGCAAGTGGAGTTTTTCAAGCTGGTGAGGCACTAGATAACGATCATATTTTTGCAAATATCGATTTCGTAGGTGCTTTATTAGAATATCCTCTTGATAAAATAAGTAGCCTTGAAATTAAAATGAGGGAAGGTATTGACGAAGAACTTTTACGGATAAGGTTAGAGCGCATATTTTCTGACCAAGTCATTATTAAAAATAGGATACAACTCAATGATGCGCTATACAAAATGCTCAATACAGAAAATCTCGCACTTTATTTTATTTGTACGCTCGTATTAATAATTGCGCTTTTTAGCTTTGTGGGAAGTTTGATCATGATTATAATAGATAAGCGCAAGCACATTAAAACACTAAGTGATCTTGGAGCGAGCTTGCCTACCATACGTAAAACGTTTTTTACACAAGGCACACTTATGATTATTATAGGTGGATTTATTGGAATCTTCCTTGGATCAGCACTTATTCTTTTACAACAAGAATTTGGCTTTATACCCATTACCGCTACACTCCCGTACCCTGTAAAATTTGAGCTAATCAATTTGATGATTGTACTTACTACTATATTAGTTCTCGGCCTACTGGCTGCACGCCTAGCTGCAACGAGAATTAACAAAAAGCTTATCGCTATTCCTTAACACAGTTTATACAAATTCATACCCAGCAAATTGCTTTTCTATAAGGTCCAGTGCTGCAAAAACATCTTCACTTTTATCTGAAGTTACAAGTTTCATTCGGTATTCTTTAAAGTGCGGGATACCTCTAAAGTAATTTGTGTAATGTCTACGTGTTTCAAAAACACCTAGAACTTCCCCCTTCCAAGCGATAGACATTTCAAGATGCCTACGCGCAGCAGTAACTCGATCTTGCAATGTAGGCGGTGCTTTATGTGTACCAGTCTTTATATAGTGCTTTACCTCATCAAAAAACCATGGATAACCGATACTCGCTCTTCCTATCATCGCACCGTCAAGACCATATTTATCTCTCATTTCTACGGCACGCTCCGGAGTATTTACATCTCCGTTACCAAAAACTGGAATATACATACGTGGGTTATTCTTAACCTCTGCAATAGGCGCCCAATCTGCATCTCCTTTATACATTTGTGCGCGAGTACGTCCATGTATAGAAATCGCTGCACAGCCTACGTCTTGTAATCGTTCTGCCACTTCTACAATCTTTATACTATCATGATCCCAACCAAGTCTAGTTTTTACAGTGACAGGAAGTTTGGTATGCTTTACCATAGCCTCTGTTAAACTCACCATGAGGTCTATATCTTTTAGAATTCCAGCACCTGCACCTTTTGAGACCACTTTCTTTACAGGGCAGCCAAAGTTAATGTCTATAATATCTGGACCACTAGCCTCCACTATTTCTACACTGCGCAACATAGACTCTTCAACAGCACCAAAAATTTGAATACCCACTGGACGCTCTTTTTCATAAATATCTAGCTTCATCACACTCTTTGCAGCATCCCGTATCAACCCTTCACTAGAAATAAATTCAGTATACACCACATCTGCCCCCTGCTCTTTACATAAGGCTCTAAAAGGTGGATCACTAACATCCTCCATGGGTGCAAGTAACAATGGAAAATCTCCTACATCTATATCTCCTATTTTTGCCATTTTGCAATCTCAAAGTTTATATCATTCCTACATATTGGTAAGAAATGAAATGGTAAGGTCTGTATTAAGCTTTCGCGAAAGCGTTTTCAAACCTTACAAAGATAATTCCTTTTTTTAAGTGTATAAAATGAGGAAAAGACCTCACGTACTTCACCAGGTTATTGGACTAAATTTGATCCATCATTTTGATTTAAAATATACTTATAATTAAATCGAGTTATATGGTTATTAATAATTGTATACTTGTATAATAATCCTCAATCGAAATTCATAGGACTATTTAATAAATCTTGTAAAACATATTCATGAAAATCATTTTAACCACAGTACTATCCATATTCTTATTAATAATTATTTCATGTAATTCTGATAATGAAATCATCTTAGACGATTCTCAAGTTGCCAGTGAGCTTGTGGGTACATGGAATTTAGTAGGTTATGAAGCCATCGAAGTTGGTAATCTCATTTATGATAATGATATAACTATACCCTATAAATATACTGGAACCGGAGAAGACTATAATTATAAAATGGAAATCACAACACAGCCTATGAGAATAACAACTTTAGGAACAGTTTTAGTGAATACGGAAGAAATTAGGGGTGAAGGTGATAGCGCTTTTGTTTTTGAAAATAGCTACACGATAATTTCAGATGCAAATTTTCAAGGAGGTTGGCATACTGGAGAATGGAGATTAGAAAATGGAAAAATCATTACTTCGTTTGATGAAAATCCAGAAGAAGAAGAAGCCTTTGAATTTGAGACCGAAATTTCGGAATTATCGGATAATAGATTAATTTTAAAAGTTAACTTACCTCAAGATGGGTTGACTGGTGAGCATAAGAATATAACTGGATATAGCAAATTAATATATATAAGAATCTAAATAATCCAGTTATAGAGAATGTGCGTATAATATGCTCTCATATCCCGTATATTTGCAGCCTATTTGAGAGACTATGAAGAATATTCGAAATTTTTGCATTATTGCCCATATTGATCACGGTAAAAGTACACTAGCAGATCGTCTACTAGATGAGACCGGCACGGTTACGAAACGTGAGGCGCAAGCACAATTACTAGACAGTATGGATTTGGAGCGTGAACGTGGGATTACCATTAAATCGCACGCTATCCAAATGGAATATGTTCATGAAGGTGAGACTTATATTCTCAACCTTATTGACACTCCTGGGCACGTAGATTTCTCTTATGAAGTATCTAGAAGTATTGCTGCTTGTGAAGGTGCATTGCTTGTAGTAGATGCCGCGCAGAGTATACAAGCGCAAACCATCTCAAATTTATACCTTGCCCTAGAGAATGATCTCGAAATTATTCCCGTACTTAATAAGGTAGATTTACCTAGTGCAAATCCAGAAGAGGTTACAGATGATATTGTAGATCTGTTAGGGTGCAAACCTGAAGAAGTGATTCCTGCCTCTGCAAAGACAGGTATAGGAATTCAAGATATACTTACAGCAGTTATTGAGCGTATTCCAGCACCTAAAGGGAACGTGGATGAGCCATTGCAGGCACTAATTTTTGATAGTGTATATAATCCTTTTAGAGGGGTAGAGACCTACTTTAGAGTGATGAATGGTAGCATTAAGAAAAATCAACAAATTAAATTTGTTGCTACTGGAAACACCTATGGAGCAGATGAGGTAGGTACTCTTAAATTAACACAGGCACCTAAGAAGGAGATAAAAGCTGGTGATGTAGGCTATTTAATTACTGGAATTAAAGATGCTCGTGAGGTAAAAGTAGGTGATACTATTACGGATGCAAAAAATCCTACTCAAAATCCTATTGGTGGATTTGAGGATGTAAAACCAATGGTATTTGCTGGGATTTATCCAGTAGACACAGAGGACTATGAAGAGCTAAGAGCTTCTATGGAAAAGTTGCAGCTTAATGATGCTTCTTTGGTATTTGAACCAGAGAGTTCTGCAGCACTTGGTTTTGGTTTTCGTTGTGGATTCTTAGGAATGTTGCACTTGGAAATTATTCAAGAAAGATTAGAACGTGAGTTTGACATGACGGTAATTACTACTGTGCCCAACGTATCTTACCACGCCTTTACCCATAAACATCCAGATGACATTATTCTGGTAAACAACCCATCTGACCTTCCAGATCCATCGTCGATGAATCGAGTAGAAGAGCCATTTATCAAGGCGACTATAATTACAAAATCTGATTTCGTTGGACCTGTAATGTCTCTTTGTATAGAAAAACGCGGTCAGATTGTAAGCCAAACTTATCTTACCACCGAGCGTGTAGAACTTACCTTTGATATGCCGCTTGCAGAAATTGTATTTGACTTTTATGATCGCTTAAAAACGGTTTCAAAAGGATATGCATCTTTTGATTATACACCAATAGGAATGCGCGCTTCAAAACTTGTAAAAGTAGATGTACTTTTAAATGCACAACCTGTAGATGCACTATCTGCGTTATTACACCAAGACAATGCATATGACATAGGTAAACGAATGTGTGAGAAACTTAGAGAACTCATCCCGAGACAACAATTTGATATTCCTATACAAGCTGCCATAGGTGCAAAAATAATTTCTCGTGAGACTGTAAAGGCACTTCGTAAAGATGTAACTGCAAAGTGTTATGGTGGAGATATCTCCCGTAAACGTAAACTTCTAGAAAAACAGAAAAAAGGTAAGAAGCGTATGCGCGCAGTAGGTAATGTTGAGATACCTCAAGAGGCTTTTATGGCTGTTTTGAAATTAAATGACTAGATGATCTTAAATTAAAATTTAAAAAGGTGCTGTGGTAATACAGCACCTTTTTTGTTTCCCTCAATCTCAATCGAAGATTCACCCCAATATTTTATGATTTGTATATAGCTTAGAGTCGGTATCTTTAGGTATTATATATTTAAAAAAGTTATGGTTGATAAATTTGTTAGTGTTGATTGGCTCAACAATCATTTAAATGATAATAACCTGATTATACTTGATGCAAGTGCTGATTTTGACAATGATCATACTATTTCATACGCACAACATTTTGATCTTGCAAATACTTTTAGTGATGAAAAGAGTTCATACCCAAACACCCTTCCAAGTCAAGCAAAATTCCAAAAAGAAGCTAGAAAATTAGGAATTAACAACGATTCATCAATTGTCGTGTTTGATAATAAAGGAATCTTTTATAGCCCAAGAGTGTGGTGGATGTTTACAACAATGGGGTTTAAAAATATTGCTGTTCTTGATGGTGGATTACCTGAATGGAAAAACAAAGGGTATCCTACCGCAATTTCAAACAACAGAAATGTCCAAATAGGTGATTTTACAGCTCATTTTAATCCTACTGCCTTAAAGAACTATGATGAAATTTTAAAGAATAGAAAATCTTGCGATTTCCAACTTATAGATGCTCGCTCTAAAGGTAGATTTGACGGTATCGCTCCAGAGCCAAGACCTCATTTAAAGAGTGGTCATATTGAAAATTCTATAAACCTCCCCTACACCACAGTACTTGAAAATGGGAAATATAAATCGGAAGAAAAGTTAAATAATATATTCAGAAATCTCAATCTTACACAAAAACCGATTGTATTTACTTGTGGCTCTGGAGTCACAGCTTGTATAATTTTATTTGCTTTAGAACTCATCTCTAATCGTGAAAAATCTGTCTACGATGGTTCATGGACCGAGTGGGCTGAAAAGCAAGAACTATTTATATAACTATATATTCGATTATGTAGTTAAAGGCATAGAAATACTTTCAGTCTAAAAAATACTCTTAAGATTTTATAGCGTCCTATGATAAATACGCTATTGAAATGACCTAATAAAAAAGAATATTTCAATCATCAATTCTCCCGAAAACAGAAAATTTGTCCCATTTATGTTAAATTAGATAGCCTACTTCTTTCTATCGACCAACGACACATATAAGCCCATTTAAAAGTACTTATTGTAATTTCATTCTTTAAACGCTTTATTTCTATCTGCTAAAAACCAGTGTTTTAGATTTAAAAGGCTATATTCATTCCATAAAAGTTTACAATATTCTCCTCAAAGAATTGTTATATTTGTGTACGCCCTTGGGTAAAAAATATTTATGACTGTTGTAATTGACTTTAAAATAATCAATTATGATTTGGGGTGAAAGCCAAGCATCTTTGCTTGGCTTTCTTTATTTTATTTACTTTTAAATAGAATTACATCAATAAAGCACTGCAATTTTAAATTAAGTTCAAACTAATTGTGAATTGTATGTTAAGAGGTAAATTCAAGATTTGATTATGCGGTAAATTGCACGGTAAAATTACATAGTAATGATCGCTCCAGAAATTCCTCATAATGAACAAGAACGCCTTTCATCTTTATTCTCTTATAAGATTTTAGACACTTTACCGGAAGAGGAATTTGACGCTATAACAAAACTAGCTTCAGAAATCTGCAACACACCAATATCTTTAATTACATTAGTAGATGAAAATAGACAGTGGTTTAAATCTAGTATTGGTCTAGATGTAGATCAAACCTCTAGAGAAGATGCATTCTGTGCGCACGGTATTCTAGAACCACACCAACCTCTTATAGTAAATAATGCTTTAGAAGATGAAAGGTTTTTTGATAATCCTCTAGTGACTGGAAAACCGAATGTGGAATTTTATGCAGGCATACCGTTAGTCACTAACGATGGTTTTGCCTTGGGGTCCTTGTGCGTGATTGACAACAACCCTAGAAAGCTTGAAGAAAGTAAAATAGAAGCCTTGAAGATTCTTGCAAAGCAAATCGTAAAACTATTTGAGTTACGTAAAGCAGTAAAAGAACTTGAAGAAACAAAAAAAGAGCTACAACGCTCTATAGAGAGTTCTAATGATTTTGCGCATATTGTTGCACATGATATTCAAGCACCTGTTCGCAATATGGGGGTTTTTGCAAATATCATACTTGATGATTATAACGATGTTCTTGATAAGGAAGGTAAGGAGATTCTAACATTACTCAGTGACAATGCTAACAGTGCAAGAGAGTATGTAGATGGCGTTCTGAGGTATAGTAGAGCTACGTATAATGCACCAAATGTTAAAGACAATATTGATTTAAACCAATTTTTTGATAAAATTCTTGAACTCATTAAAGTGCCTGGTCATATCACAATTCACATGCAGGACAATATGCCCTCGATACGCACTTCTAAAATAGCCCTGCAGCAAGTAATGAATAACCTACTATCTAATGCTGTAAAATACAATGATAAGAAAGAGGGCTTTATTAAAATTGTAATTACTCAAGACGATCAGTCTAACCATATATCAATAATAGATAATGGTAGAGGTATTCCAAACCATATGTTAGACAAAATTTTCAATATTTTTGTGATGGTAGATGATGGGGATGCCATAAAAAAAGGAAGTTCAGGTATAGGATTATCCATTGTTAAGAAAATTGTTTCAAAAATGAATGGCGTTGTAAGTGTTCAGTCCAAAGCTAATGAAGGCTCTACCTTTACCGTTTCTCTGCCTCGCTCTTAGGGAACTAGAAAAGAGTTTTTTATTTTAGTTTTATGTAGAACTGCTATTTTCGTTATAATTTCTTACAACTGAATTATGCAGAAATTCGCTTTCGCGAAAGCGTAACTAGTGTCAAATAAATGTTAACTACTTCTCGCTACTTTTAACATTAAGTAACTTGCATTACTTTTAAAAGATAATGATAAGCCCTGCTGCACCCATCGATGAAAAATCTCGTTTAGAAGCATTGTATTCTTACGACATATTGGACTCTATACCTGAGAAGGAATATGACTCTATTACAAAATTAGCCTCTGCAATTTGTGGGACTCCTATTTCTATTATCACTATAGTTGATGAAGAGCGACAGTGGTTCAAATCAAACTTAGGGTTAGGTGGCACATCTGCACCTAGAGAATTGGGTTTTTGTTCTCACACCATATTAGATACTGAGAAACCTCTTGTTGTCAAAAATGCGTTAGAGGATGAGCGATTTAAAGATAATCCATTTGTTACTGGACCTGCAAAATTAGAATTTTATGCTGGGGTTCCATTAGTGACAGGTGAAGGTCACGCCCTTGGTACGCTGTGTGTTTTAGATAATAATCCTAGAGAAATCACATCAGAACAATTAGAAGCACTAGATATACTTGCAACGCAAATAGTACAACTTCTCGAACTAAGAAAAAGCAATCAAGAACTGTCTAATTCAAAAAAAGAGCTTAAAGAGTCTTTTGACAATTTAAATGATTTTGCAAACATTGTCGCTCATGACATTCAAGCACCCGTTAGAAATATGGGGCTATTTGCAGATATAATTATTGATGAATATAAAGACCTTATTGATGATGAAGGTAAGAAAGTATTAGGCTTATTAAGTGAAAACGCTATACACGCTAGAGAATACATAAAAGGAGTGCTTCAATACAGTAAAGCAACTCATCAAATACAGCTGGATAAGGAAACAGTAGATCTAAACGCTTTTTTCTCTAAATTAATACGCACTACAGTTGTTCCAGAACATATAACCATTAAAATTTCAGAGGACTTACCTTCTATTTTAATATCAAAAATTGCGCTTCAACAAGTTCTTACAAATCTTTTGTCAAATGCTATAAAATATAGTAATAAAGAAAATGGACTTATTGAAATAGATGCAATTGAAAAAAAATCATCAGTTCATATCTCAATAAAAGATAATGGAAGAGGAATCCCTAAAAATCTATTGAGCAAAATTTTTGATATTTTCTACATGGTCGATAAGGATGATGCTCTTAATAAAGGTAGCTATGGGATTGGTTTATCTATAGTCAATAAAGTAGTAGCTAAAATGGGGGGCTCTCTTTCTGTTGACTCTAGTGAGGGTGAAGGTTCTACATTCACAGTGAGCTTCCCACACCCAAAGAAAGACTAAACTTCTAAGATAGAACTATCTTATCGCAAACCATCTATCAAGTCTATTGTTACATATTTAGTTATTAACACGGTCTGTGATTCCCATTACAACTTCTTACATTTGAGTTTTGCAGCAATTCGCTTTCGCGAAAGCGTAATTCAAAACCATTTCAAGTGACAAACACCACAGAAAATACCCAAAAGAGATTATTTCTTCTAGATGCATATGCCCTTATTTTTCGCGGCTACTATGCTTTAATAAAGAATCCTCGTATCACCAGTACAGGTATGGACGTAAGTGCCATTATGGGATTTACAAACAGTCTTTTTGATGTTATAAAAAGAGAACGCCCAGACCATCTTGCCGTTGCATTTGATAAGGGTGGTAGTTCTGCGCGTGTAGAAGCTTTTGAAGATTATAAGGCAAATCGAGATGAAACTCCAGAGGCTATTCGTGTAGCAATCCCTCATATACAAGAAATATTAAAGGCAATGCACATTCCTATTATAGAGCGGGAAGGTGTTGAAGCAGATGACCTTATTGGAACCTTATCTAAGCAAGCCGAAAAAGAAGGTTTTAAAATATACATGGTCACACCAGATAAGGACTATGCCCAGTTAGTTTCTGAGAATATTTTCATGTACAAACCAGCCCGTATGGGTAACGGTATTGAAATATGGGGAATTCCAGAAGTGCAAAAACGTTTTGAAGTAGAGCGGCCAGAGCAAGTAATTGATTATCTAGGGATGATGGGTGACGCCTCAGATAATATTCCTGGTTTGCCAGGTGTAGGTGACAAAACAGCTAAGAAATTCATTGCCGCTTACGGTTCTATGGAAGGCCTTCTTGAGAACACAGATAAACTCAAGGGCAAAATGAAAGAAAAAGTAATTGCAAATGCAGAGCTAGGTCTACTTTCAAAAAAACTAGCCACCATAATGCTAGACTGTGATGTTACTTTTGATGCAAAAGATTACGAACTTTCTGAGCCAGATGCAGATGCTGTAGCAAAAAAGTTTGACGAGCTTGAGTTCCGTCGTATGAAGGATCAGTTTGTAAAGATATTCTCTGGTGAGGCAGACCAAGGGACGCAAGTAAGCTCTACACATTCTGGTAAAAAAGCAGCTGCTACTAATGCAGGAGCAGGGCAGTTTTCGTTATTTGGTGGAGATGGTGGTGCCACTGCAGATGCTGTTTCTGATGCATCTACTCGCAAAACTATTAAAGATACCCAACATTTTTATCAAAAAGTGGATAGTCCGCTTGCGCGAAAATTATTTCTGCAAAACCTCCTCAAGCAATCCTCAGTTTGTTTTGACACAGAAACCACCGGACTTGATCCACTAGTTGCAGAACTTGTTGGTATTGCGTTTTCATGGGAAGCTGGCAAGGGTTTTTACATTCCGTTTCCCGAAGACAGAACTGAAGCCCAAGAACTTATTGAAGAGTTACGCCCGTTCTTTGAAGATTCTTCCATTGAAAAAATTGGCCAGAACTTAAAGTACGATATTAAAGTACTAGCTAAGTATCAGATCACCGTAAAAGGGAAACTCTTTGATACCATGCTTGCTCATTATCTGATAAATCCAGATATGCGACATAATATGGATGTGCTAGCAGAAACCTATCTTAATTATACGCCAGTTTCTATCACTGAGCTTATTGGTAAAAAAGGGAAGAATCAGAAATCCATGCGCGACGTTCCAGTTGCAGAGCAAACAGAATATGCCGTAGAAGATGCTGATATTACTTTGCAACTCAAGCAGCACTTCGAAAAAGAACTAGAAGAAGCTGGAACTCGCAAGCTATTTGATGAGATTGAAATACCGTTGTTACGTGTACTTGCTGCAATGGAAGTGGAGGGTATAAATCTTGATGTAGAATTCTTGCAAAGTCTATCTGGCGACCTCAATGCAGACATCGAGCGACTTACTTCTGAGATCTATGAAGAGGCAGGAGAGGAATTTAAAATATCATCTCCAAAGCAATTAGGCGAAATTTTGTTTGATAAAATGAAGTTGGTGGAGAAGCCTAAGAAAACAAAAACAGGTCAATACTCCACTGCAGAAGATGTCCTTTCTTACTTAGCAAAAGATCATGAAATCATTCAAAAGGTGTTGGATTATCGCGGTCTTTCAAAATTAAAGTCAACTTATGTAGATGCCCTACCAGAGCAAGTTGCTAGTGATGGCCGTGTGCATACCGATTATATGCAAACGGTTGCTGCCACGGGTCGTTTGAGTTCTAATAATCCTAATTTACAAAATATCCCAATCCGTACAGAAAGAGGGCGTCAGGTACGAAAAGCCTTTATTCCAAGAGATAAAAACCACACCCTACTCGCTGCCGATTATTCTCAAATAGAATTACGCATTATTGCCGCTTTAAGTGATGAGGAAAATATGATACAAGCTTTTACAAATGGCGAAGACATTCACGCGAGTACCGCTGCAAAAGTTTTTAACGTACCCATTGATGAAGTTACTCGTGAACAACGAAGTAATGCCAAAACAGTAAATTTTGGAATCATCTATGGAGTATCTGCTTTTGGACTTTCCAATCAAACAGATTTATCACGTGGTGAGGCCAAAGAACTTATTGATAATTACTACAAATCTTACCCAAAACTGCGTAACTACATGAGCGAACTTGTAGAATTTGCTCGCGAAAATGGTTATGTAAAAACAGTTCTAGACCGCCGTCGCTACCTCAACGGAATAAATTCAAGCAATGCAGTAGTGCGAGGCGCAGCAGAGCGTAATGCTGTAAACGCACCCATACAAGGAAGTGCAGCAGATATTATCAAAATCGCAATGATCAATATTTTTAAAAAACTTGAAAATAGCGATTACAAGACAAAAATGCTCTTACAAGTGCACGATGAATTGGTTTTTGACGTGCCTAATGAGGAGCTGGACGCAATGAAAGAATTGATACAAACAGAAATGGAAAACGCCTTTAAAATGGCAGTGCCACTGGATGTAGAAGTTGGTCTAGGTGAAAACTGGCTAGAAGCGCATTAAATATTAGAAAAAATGCGACAATATTTAATAATTCTATTTGCTTCTCTTTTATTCAGTTCTTGCGATATTAGAAGTGCGGATTATTATTTCAATGAGGCTTTTGATCTGGAAGATGACGGCAAATACGAAGAAGCAATAAAACTTCTTGATAAAGCTATTAACAAAAGAAGAAACTTTCGCCCAGCATTAATAAATCGCGGTGCTGACAAATCTATGATCGGTGATTTTGAGGGTGCAATTGAGGACTACAAACTTATTCTTGCATTTGATCCGGATAACACTATGGTCTTAAATAATATTGGTAATAATTTTAAGCGCATTGAGAAGTATCAGATAGCGATAAATTATTATAACGAAGCTCTTAAAACAGAGGGTGCAATAAAGAGTGATAGTATACGACTATTCATTAATTACGCAGGTAGATGGGATAGCGATGCTGACTATCGTATGAAAGACTATGAGATTATTTATGAAAGAGGTATTTCTCACATTTTAAATAAAAGTTATAGTTCTGGTATTGAAGATTTAAAGTTTTCGTTAAATAAAAATTATCAAGTAGGAGACATCCAAAGTTGGATAGGCCAAGCATATCTCAAATTAAAAGATACTTTAAATGCCCAAAAACACCTAAAAGAGGCTGTAAGATATGGCTTAATTGATGCGAAGGAATTATTGAATAAACTTGATAGCAAAAATGATTAGATTAATATCCTGTATTTTAAAATATCCTTTGATCATAATCTTCTTTCCACGCTCCTTTATTTTTTTCTTATTACAAGCAGAAAAAAAATAACCGTTTTTGTAATAATAAAGAGAAGAGTTTAACAAGTAAAAATCCCAAACTCCAATACATTGGAATTTGGGATTTTTTATTTTGAGATTTGATTCGTCTATAACACAAATCGATACGTCCACTTTACTAAAAAGGTATTTCTAATTTGCTGGCCGAGTATTTGGCTATCTGCAGCATCAAAAAGAGATTCGTCTATGGAGGCTCCACCTTCTATTCCCTGTGACCACACTAAAAATAGTTCAGATCCTGGAATATATTCCCACCTTGCTACAAGATTTGATCGGAACTGGACAAAGTTAAAATCTGGCTTGCCAAAGGCATAATCTGCGTTACCGTCTTCATTTTCATCTATACTAAACACTCCCTGATCTTCAGAAATCTGATTCTCAGTATACCAGGCCACGCGTTTATTTAGATCTTTGTTATCACTATCTGCTACATAATTAAATTTAGAATAGGTTCCTTTTGCTATAAAGGGTTGTGCGTAGTATTGTATCGTAAAGTTTGGATTTATATTGTAATTCACACGCAAGGTAGTACTTAGTGTTTCTTGATCTATTTCTCCTGTGATATAACGGGTTCCATAATCTACAGGAGCATAAGATTGCTGGGATACATATTGTGTTTTATTGGGGTTGATCTCATATTGGGTGCTTAAATTGAGACTCAATGCATCTAGTGGTTGCCAGTTTAAACGTAGCTCGTAACGCTTTAGGCTAAAGTTATCTTGTTTTGCCTGAGAATAGACATATCCAGCAATTGCTGAAAACTTTTTACGTTGATCTGTTCCTGCGAATAAGAATCCAAAATTTTCTTCGGCAAATGCCCATCGCGGTCCTCCTCGCAAATAACTATTTATAAAAATACGTGGCTTATGCGCTCCTCCTACTTCTGTAAACCAATTATTTTTCCAATTGATATTACCATTTAACTGGTATTGAATTCGGTTATAATTCCCTTCAAAATCAAATTGTGTGGTTTGCTCAAAACCAACGTTTGCTTGCCTATACCAAGAAGTCGAGTTATTCCAAAAACGACGTACGTTTGCAAATTGTACAATACGATCTGCGCGACGTAAAAAACCTATATCATTGAGCTCTAGCCCTGGTGATCTCCAGTTCCCTCCCAACTCATACCTCCATTTACCGCTATTACGACCTGCAGCGAGATTTCCGCCTGTACCAGACAAACTGGTGGCACTTTCATCTACTTCAAGATGACTTGCATCTACACGCTGGTATAAATGCGTGAGCGATGTTTGTGTATTAAGGAGCGCTTGTGGATTACCATTTACCCGACTTATGATCCCCCTTCCTTCTATATAATACTTGCGATTATTCCAGTTATGTCTAAAGTCTACACCTCCAGAATATGCCTGGGTATGTAGAAAATCTAAGCCGCGCTCCATGTTTCTATGCGTACCCGTAAAAATCCCACCAATAAAGGAATTGCGATCATTAAAATCCTTTTGAACACGTCCCACAAAATAATTAGTGAGTGGTTCTACTAATTCTCTACGCTTTGTACCAAGTTCATTGATATCTGCTAATGGCTGGGTGATTTCTTCACGCGTATTTAAATCTATTTCTGCATACTCCTTAGCAGTCACACTTTCTAGCACCCCTATAGTCCAACCATCTTTCGTTTTACCGCTAAACTTTGCCGCACCAAGAATGGTTGAGTTATTAGGGAAATCTTCAAACTCTGCTTTACTCCCATCTCTAGTGGTATAACCTTGTGGTGTACGCCCAATACGTCTTGGAAAGAATACATTATCAGATCCACCACCTACTCTAAAATCAAAAACACTTTTATTTTCTACAAAGAATGGGCGACGTTCTTGAAAGAATATTTCAAAACCATCAAGTGCAATCGCTCCAGGATCTGCATCTACTTGTCCAAAATCTGGATTTACCGTAAGATCAAGCGTTAAGTCGTTCGTAATCCCAATTTTTGCGTCTAGCCCGACGTTCCCACTAAAATCATCTCCATCTCTAAAAGGATTTCCTTCTTCCTCCTCATACGTATTGTATTGCGCCAGTGCATAGGGTTGAATCTCTAACTGCTTTTGAGGCTTGATTCCTTTGATGCCATGTAACTCTCCAAATTCACTCACCCATCCAGGAGGGTTTGCTGGCAGTTCTTGCCAAGTAGAACGTTCTTCATTTGCAAAGTAACGTCGGGTGGACTGTATACCCCACACCTGTTCATCCTCTGCACTAAAGCGCAACTGACTAAGTGGTATGCGTATCTCTGCTGTCCACCCTTCTGGATGATCTGCAGTGGCGAGATACCAGATAGGATTCCAGCTGGAGTCAAAATTACCATTGTTAGAAATAAACTCATCCCCTTTGACTCCAGAGGCTGAGGCTGTAAATGAAAAACCTGTACGGTCATCGTTATAACTATCAATATTTATCTCTACCCAGTCGCCTGGAAAATCATCTCTTCTTCCTAGTCGTTTTTCGATTTTAGACAAATCACTTTCATAACATAGAAACGCTACATATAAGTTTTTGTCATCATATGTGATTTTCATTTTGGTTTGTTGCGTAGGGGGCTTACCTATATCAGGTTGAAATTGTGTATAATCTGTAGACCATGGCACGGCTTCCCATGCTCTATCTGCAAGGTCTCCGTCTATAGAAGGAGCTGTTCCTTGTACCGCTTTAGTGGTATAGACCTTACGTTCAATAATAGTTTCTGTAGAGTCTTCTTGTGCATGTAACGTTATGCAAAAGAATAATGAAAGCATGCTAAATGCTCTTAATGAATGAGTGGTTAGTAACATTAAAATAATTTTGATTGATGTATTTAAAAGACGGACCAAGCCAATCTATGTGACACTAATCACATATTTTTAAGAGTACATTAACAAATAAAAGGAAATAGTACGCTTTCGCGAAAGCGTATATGTATCTTTTTTGATTGAATAAATGGAGCTAAAAGGCACTTTTTGTGATATTTGATTAACTATAAATAGGGTTGATAAAAAAGACATTAAAATATAGTGGCTCAGCTATTTGGTAGCTGTAAAAATAATTGTACTTTTGCAGACCCGTTTTTAGGCGGGAAATGGAATGTTTAATTAAAATTAATTAGTGTGGACGCATTAAGTTACAAAACAGTATCTGCAAACAAAGCTACCGTAAACAAGGAGTGGGTTTTGATAGATGCAGAGGGACAGACGCTAGGACGTATGTCTTCTATCGTAGCTAAGTTTTTACGCGGTAAGTACAAGCCTAGTTTTACACCTCATGTAGATTGTGGAGATAACGTTGTTATCATAAACGCTGCAAAGGTGCAATTATCTGGAAACAAGTGGACGGAAAAATCATACATCCGTCACACTGGATACCCAGGTGGGCAACGTAGTCTTACAGCTAGAGAACTCTACGAAAAAGATCCAACACGTGTAGTAGAAGCTGCCGTGAAAGGGATGTTACCAAAAAACAAATTGGGAAGTGCTATCTTCCGCAACCTTAAAGTGTATGCAGGAGCAGAGCACGAGCAGGAAGCGCAGAAGCCACGTACCATTAACCTTAACGAAATTAAGTAATGGAGACTTTACACAAAATCGGTCGTCGTAAGACTGCAGTAGCTCGTGTTTACCTTTCTGAAGGAAAAGGAAACATTACTGTAAACAAAAAGGAACTGAACAACTACTTTCCTACAGGTACATTACAGTACAAAGTAAACCAGCCACTTGTTTTAACAAACAATGAAGGGAACTTTGACATTAATGTAAATGTATATGGTGGAGGTATCACTGGTCAAGCTGAAGCTATCAGACTTGCTCTTTCTAGAGCAATGTGTGAACTAGACGAAGAAAACCGTGGGATCCTTAAACCAGAAGGGCTTCTTACTCGTGATCCAAGAATGGTAGAGCGTAAGAAATTCGGTCAGAAGAAAGCACGTAAGAAATTCCAATTCTCAAAGCGTTAATATACCGCTTTACTCCTATCTGGCGCAAGCTGGAAAGAGTAGAATTAGAATTGATTACTATTTAAATTTAAAATTAATTGAAATGTTGTCGTTGCTTGGTTCGCTTTCGCGAAAGAGTAAAATGAATCAAGGTTAGTTTAGCATCTAAACCCCGACGAGCTCGGAGTTGCTACTATTAATTTCTCAACGGAACGTAAACTATTACAAAAATGGCAAACAACATCGAAATAAAAGATTTGCTTGATGCAGGAGTTCACTTTGGACACCTCACAAGAAGATGGGATCCTAACATGGCACCGTATATTTATATGGAGCGTAATGGGATTCACATTATCAATCTTTACAAAACTGCAGCAAAAATTGAAGAGACTTGCGAGGCTCTAAACAAGATTGCTGCTTCTGGTAGAAAAATACTTTTTGTAGCTACCAAAAAACAAGCTAAAGATATCGTAGCTGAAAAAGCGCGTAATGCAAACATGCCGTACATCACAGAAAGATGGCCTGGTGGAATGCTTACAAACTTTATCACGATACGTAAAGCGATTAAGAAAATGCAAACAATCGACCGCATGAAACAAGATGGTCGTTTTGATACACTTTCTAAGAAAGAGAAACTACAAATGAATCGTCTTCGTGAGAAGCTTGACAAAAACTTAGGTTCTATTGCAGATATGACTCGCCTTCCAGGTGCATTATTTGTAGTAGATATTAAGAGAGAGCATATCGCGATTAAAGAAGCTCAGAAATTAAACATTCCAATATTTGCGATGGTAGATACTAACTCTGATCCAAGAGAAGTAGACTATTTAATCCCATCTAATGATGATGCTTCTAAGTCTATCGATAAGATTGTAGGATACGTTTCTAACGCTATTTCTGAAGGTCTTGCAGAGCGTAAAGCTGGAAAAGATGCTAGCAATGAAGGTAATGATGCTCCAAAAGCGGAGAAGAAAACCAAAAAAGCTGCAGCTCCAAAAGCGAAAGTCGCTGCAAGTGAAGAAGAAGAGTAAATCAACAAGATAATACGTAAAGGTCGTCTACTTCTTTTCTTTATTGAAATTGAATAGACGACTTTTTTTAATTTTAAAACTGATACATAATGGCAAATATTACCGCCGCAGACGTAAAAAGATTAAGAGAAGCTACTGGAGCTGGAATGATGGATTGTAAAAAAGCCCTCGTTGAAGCAGAAGGTGATTTTGATAATGCAGTAACTGTACTTCGTAAGAAAGGACAAAAAGTTGCAGAAAAGAGAGCAGATAGAGATTCTTCTGAAGGTGTTGTTGTAGCAAAAATAAATGCAGACAACACTCGTGGCGTTGTTGTATCACTTAACTGTGAGACAGACTTCGTAACAAAGAATGATTCTTTTGTAGAGCTAGCAAATAAAATGGGAGGCATCGCGCTTTCTGTAAATTCTAAAGAAGAAATGCTTGCAGCAGACTTTGACGGAATGACTGTTGCAGATAAGCTTATTGAGCAAACTGGTGTGATAGGTGAGAAAATTGAGATTGGTGGGTATGAAACACTAGAAGCGCCATTTGTAGGTTCTTATGTACACGGTAATAAGATTGGTGCTCTTACAGGTCTTTCTGAAGCTACAGCTAATGCTGAAGAAATTGCTAAGAGTGTATCTATGCAGGTTGCTTCTATGGGAGCGTCTACACTTTCGTACAAAGATTTTGATTCTGCTTTTGTAGCGTCAGAAACAGAAGCACGTATTGCAGCTATCGAAAAAGAAAATATTGAACTTGGACGTCTTGGGAAAACTCAAAAGAACGTACCACAATATATCTCTATGTCACAGCTTACTCCAGAAGTACTAGCAAAAGCTGAGGCTGACATTAAAGAGCAACTTGCCGCTGAAGGGAAACCAGAAAAAATCTGGGATAACATTGTACCTGGAAAAGTAGCTCGTTTTGTTGCAGATAACACAACCTTAGATCACGAGAAAGCATTACTTGATCAACGTTTTATCATGGATGAAAGTAAGAATGTTGCAGAATATGTAGCTTCTAAAGGTAATGCTACTGTTGTTGCATTTAAAAGAGTTTCTTTAGTATAATTACTTACCTCTTTATCAATATCTAAACGCCTCCAATTGGAGGCGTTTTTAGTTTAAAATTAATTTGAAATACCCCAAAGTTTGGAATAAGGCATTACAATGAAATTTAAATTTTCTCAAGAAGTTATCTCTGCCAACCTAAAAATCTCTATAATATCTTCTTCATTATATATTATATTTGCACAATCTTACACTACTATGAAATATAAAAGAATCCTTCTCAAATTATCTGGCGAGGCCTTAATGGGCGATAGACAGTATGGTATAGACCCTCAACGCTTAGCAGAATATGCTGAGGACATTAAAGAGATCATTGACAAAGGTGTAGAAGTAGCCATTGTTATAGGAGGAGGAAATATTTTTCGCGGTGTTGCTGGCGCTTCAAAAGGTATGGATCGCGTGCAGAGTGATCATATGGGAATGCTCGCTACGGTAATTAATGGCCTAGCTTTACAAGATGCTATGGAGCAAAATGGCATCAAAACAAGATTACAATCTGCTATAAAAATAAATGAAGTGGCAGAGCCATTTATACGTCGTAAAGCGATGGCTCACCTCAACAAAGGACGCGTTGTAATATTTGGTGGGGGTACAGGTAATCCCTATTTCACTACAGATAGTGCTGCCGTACTTAGAGCGATAGAAATAGAGGCAGATGTTATCTTAAAAGGCACACGCGTAGATGGGATCTATAATGCTGACCCTGAGAAAGATAAAGAAGCTATCAAGTACGATCATATCTCTTTTGATGACGTGTTGAGAAAGGGACTTAAAGTTATGGACACCACTGCTTTCACATTAAGTCAAGAGAATGAGCTTCCTATTATTGTGTTTGACATGAATAAAAGAGGTAACCTTATGAAGGTTGTTTCTGGAGACGCAGTGGGGACAACCGTAAAGTAATGTCTAAAATTGGATCGATTTTTGTAAACTTGTGACTACAATATTAAACTAATGAACGAAGATTTAAAATTTATCATAGATACAGCTAAGGAAGCAATGGATAATGCCATTACACACTTAGGCAAAAGATTATTAACGATACGTGCTGGTAAAGCAAGCCCTGCAATGTTGCAAGGAGTAATGGTAGATTACTATGGGAGTCCTACACCACTAAGCCAGGTGGCAAATGTTGTTACACCAGACGGAAGAACCATCTCAGTACAACCTTGGGAAAAGAATTTAATCCCAGAAATTGAAA
This sequence comes from Dokdonia sp. Hel_I_53, assembly GCF_007827465.1. NCBI lineage: Bacteria > Pseudomonadati > Bacteroidota > Flavobacteriia > Flavobacteriales > Flavobacteriaceae > Dokdonia > Dokdonia sp. Hel_I_53. The sequence goes on along the minus strand of NZ_VISL01000001.1, from coordinate 2,418,187 downwards.
AATCTATTATTAACGCAAACCTTGGTTTCAACCCTATGAATAATGGGGAGAGCATTATAATAAATGTCCCGCCACTTACAGAGGAGCGTCGTAAAGATCTTGTTAAACAAGCTAAAAGTGAAGCAGAAGACTCTAAAGTAGGAGTGCGAAATGACCGAAAGCAAGCAAATAATGATATCAAAAAGGTTGACGACGCCTCTGAAGATGAAAAAGCAAATGCTGAATTAGACATTCAAAAGCTTACGGACGCACATATTAAAAAAATTGAAGATGTCCTTAATACTAAAGAAGCAGAGATTATGACTGTATAATACAGACGTTAAACAAATACAAAAAAAGCGACCTTAGGTCGCTTTTTTAATACATTTACGTCTCAACTGAATGTATGGCAAAGTTCTTTTCTTTTATGTTTTTTTTGCTTAGTGCGTTCTCTTACTCACAGACGTCATCTTCCTCTGCCTCTGAGATTGTAAGTCAAGCTATTGTAAATAGAACTCTGAATGATCCAAGAGAGGTTTTAGACAATTACACCTACAGAGCATACGAAAAGACGGTAATAACAGATAGTCTTAACGGAAGTACTCACAGCTTTTTTTCTGAAAAAGTGAGTAAATTTCAATATACAGATGAAGATCGCTTTACAGAAAAAATTATAGGATATCAGTTAGCTGGATTTGAGAAACCCCGCTATGAAGTGTTTGCTGTAAATGTCCAATCTCGATCTTTTTATGATCACTATTTTGTCATTTTTAATACGAAATATGCAGGTATACTTTCTAAAAGAGGATTAGATAATTACAATTATCAAGTTGTAAGCACAACAGAAGAAGGTGATTATTTAATCGCCTTTTCCCCAAAAAAACCGAAGCGTGTTCCTGGACTTACTGGCCAAATGGTACTCGATAAAAAAACGTATGCCCTTAAGGACATCAACGTTATCATATATGATAAACTGAATATACAACTCAATCAACGCTATACTTATTTAAAAGACGCGCGGGTTTATGTCCCATCAAATAGGGAACTATTTTTAGATAAAGGCAGCGATAATAGAAAATTATCTTTTTTTGGTGGAAGAATATCGATAGGAACCATAGAGACAGAAGTCCTTGAGGATATGGTTAATCGGAAATTCTTAATTTCGACAACAGAAATGACAGGTTATAAAGTAAACCAAGTCATTAATATCCCTTCAACAAATTATGCCATTACATTTGAACCTGAGGCAAACAATAAGAATGAAACATTCTGGCGGTCATATCGTGTAGATTCGCTATCTAACAAAGATGTTCGTAGTTTTTCAGAATTAGAAAAAATAGTTAATGCAGAAAACATTGAACGACGTTTAGGTACCATTAATAATTTTAGTATAGGCTACTTTAGCGTGGAGGCTTTTGATTTTGACCTCACATATCCAGTTAAATTTAACAACTACGAAGGACTACGTTTAGGTCTTGGAGGCGTGACAAATGCTGCATTTTCTGAGAGATTTAGAGTAGAAGGTTATGGAGCTTATGGCTTTAAGGATAAAAATTTTAAATATGGATTAGGTGGCGGGTATTTACTGCACCCAGATACAGGAATGTGGCTTTCTGGAACCTTTAATAGCGATATTGAAGAAGTAGGTAATTTTTCATACCTCACAGACAGACGTGTGTATTCCCTATTTGAACCTCGTCTAGTAAATATAACTCAATTCTATAAACATAGAACTTCACGTGTAAATTTAGAGTATAGGCTCACACCACGAATGCTCACAGAATTTCAAATTTCAAATAGGCGCATCGATCAAGTAAATCCCTATAGATACAATCATAACGGGACAATTATACGTAATTATGATGTTACAGAGGCCACAGCCGCATTTAGGTGGAGTCCCTCTAATAAATACCTAAAAACAGAAAGTGATGTCCTACCCGTTTATGAAGGGTACCCTATTTTTTCTGGACAAATTTCACAAGCTGTTAGAGGGTTAGGAGGTGATTTATCCTTTACGCGATTAGGTGCAAAAGCATATTATCGTTTTGACAGATTAAATAAATCTGCAACAGAATTTTTGGTTGAAGGAAATATTGGATTTGGAGACATTCCACTCACACATCTATTCCATGCGTATCCAAATGCACCCACAAAAGAAACGATCTTACAGCGATTTTCAGTCGCTGGTGTCAATAGTTTTGAAACGATGTACTTTGGTGAGTTTTTTTCTGATAAGCTTATTACAGCCCAAATCAAACACAGACTACGCCCCTTTAATATAAGTCATAATTTTAAACCAGAACTGGTTTTCATTTCGCGCTTTGCAATAGGTGATATAAGTCGGCCTGAAGATCACCTTGACACCAGCTTTGAGTCCTTAAAAAAAGGTTACACAGAGTCTGGTTTTGAAATCAATAAATTACTATTTGGCTTTGGTACTAGCCTCACCTATCGTTATGGAGCCTACCACTTGCCAGATTGGGAAGATAACCTTGCCTTTAAGTTTACATTTAATTTGAAATTGTAAGAACGAATTCTGTACTTATAAGTATGCTTTCGCGAAAGCGAACACAGCTCAAACATACTATTCTTGAAAACAATATCTTTGTACTTTTTAAGATAAGGCAATGGCAAAATTTTTAAGTAGAGGTTTCTGGGAGATTATAGCAAGTATGATCTTACGTAACCGGCTCTTTATTCTACTACTTATTACCGGAATAACTGTTTTTCTTGGATTTCAATGGCAGCATATGCGCTTTACGTATACTGAGGCAAACCTTCTCCCAGATGACCATGAAGTAAATTTAGAATACAATGCTTTTCTAGATAAATTTGGTGAAGAGGGAAATCTAGTTGTCCTAGGCATTCAAAATGACAGCTTGTTTACACCAAAGATGCTATCTGCATGGAATGCACTTTCTTCCCAGATTGCTGAGTCACCCGCTGTAACTCTTACCCTCTCACTTGAGGATCTGAAAGTTTTGAAAAAAATGGAAGATCCCCAGCGTTTTGACCTAGAACCATTTATGAGTAATCGTACACTTACTGCTCAAATTGCTAAAAATTATAAGGAGAAATTATTTAATGATCTCCCGTTTTATAGAGACCTTATTTATAATAAAGAAACTGGAACGGTACGCTCTGCCATTTACCTTGACAAAGCTATAATAAATACTGCAGCTCGAAGAGATTTTATCGTAGAAGACTTAGTTCCTGCAATAAAACAATTTGAAAAAAAATATGGCATTAAGGTGCGTACTAGCGGTATGCCTTACATACGTACACTTAACGCTCAAAATATCGTAGATGAAATTGGTTTATTTGTTGGCGCTGCATTATTAGTAACATCTTTTATTTTCTTCTTTTTCTTTAGGTCTTATAGAGCCACCTTTATATCAATGATTACAGTAATCATAGGTGTGATGTGGGCATTTGGCTTTTTAGGTTTATTGGGTTATGAGATTACTGTGCTCACGGCACTTATCCCTCCTCTTATCATTGTGATTGGAATTCCTAATTGTATATTTCTTATCAATAAATACCAGCAAGAATATAAGAATCATGGTAACCAAGTAAAAGCGCTACAACGTGTCATTACAAAAGTTGGCAATGCTACTTTAATGACTAATATCACAACTGCTTCTGGTTTTGCCACCTTTATTCTTACTGAGAGTTCTCTTCTAAAAGAGTTCGGTGTTGTTGCAAGTATTAATATAATCGCGATTTTCTTATTGTGTTTATTGATCATACCTATCATTTATAGCTACATGTCTCCACCAAAAGACAAACACCTTAAACATTTAGGTAAAAACTGGATGGAAGGTTTTGTGAACTGGATGGAAAAAATGGTACGCAACAGAAGAATCGCCATTTATATCACGAGTGTATTTTTGCTTGCGTTAAGTATCATAGGTATTTATCAAATACGTGTTTCTGGCTCTCTCATTGAGGATATGCCTAAAAAAACAGGTTTCTATAAGGATATTAAATTTTTTGAAGAAGAGTTTGATGGAATTATGCCTTTAGAAATACTCATAGATACTAAGCGTAAGCAAGGTGTTATGAAGCTATCTACTCTCAAGCGCATGGACGAGCTTAGCATCACTATAGAAGAGCAACCTGAGCTCTCTGCACCTATTTCTATCGTTAACTTGGTAAAATATGCAAAGCAAGCCTACTTTAATGGGAATCCTAAATACTACCAACTTCCCACAAGTAATGAGCGAAATTTTATTCTTCCTTACGCAAAAAGCTTTAATAATGAAAAAAATCTTATGGGTGCATATGTAGATAGCACGGGGCAATATGCACGTATCACCACCTTTATGAAAGATGTAGGAACTGATAAAATGGAGCGTGCTGAAGAGAATATCCAACTGAAAATAGATAAACTTTTTCCAAAAGATCGTTATGATGTAACTATGACAGGTAAAGCACTTGTGTTTCAAAAAGGAACTGATTATCTCGTAATGAATCTGGTAATAAGTCTATCACTCGCTATACTCTTAATTGCACTATTTATGGCTTGGATGTTTAAATCTTTGCGCATGATCATCGTATCTCTAGTACCCAACTTGTTACCATTACTTGTTACCGCAGGGATGATGGGTTTTATAGGCGTACCTATCAAACCTTCAACAATTTTGGTTTTTAGTATCGCCTTCGGAATTTCTGTAGATGACACCATACATTTTCTAGCAAAGTATAGACAAGAGCTCAAGGCTAATAAGTGGAAAATAAAAAAATCTGTTTACGGAGCTTTAAGAGAAACAGGAGTGAGTATGTTTTACACATCTATTGTTCTATTTTTTGGTTTTTCGGTCTTTATGATCTCTAGTTTTGGAGGTACTGTAGCTTTGGGAGGTTTAGTAAGCGCTACGCTACTTTTTGCGATGCTTGCTAATTTATTGCTACTTCCTTCATTATTACTTTCATTAGAAAAAGACATTGCAAACAAAGAAACTTTTAAAGAACCCTCACTTCAAATTGTTGAGAGAGATGGTGATGATGATGATGAGCCATCTGATACTAAATCTCAGATATGAAAAAAATCAAAAATTTTGAGGAGATATACTAAATAAAATTCCTGCCGTTTCCAGCAGGAATTGTAGAAACCACCAATATTTCCCCCAAAATTCTCAATGGTTTATTATTCAAATATACTGTTAGTCAGATTTCTATAAAATACCCACTACTGGGTATTTTATAGAAATCTGTCATAAAATTAAAATTACTCAAAGCTTTTTTAGCCACACACAACTCAGCATACAACATTAAACAAATCTCAATTATGAGCGCTTATAAATACTGATGTAGTCTTACTAAAAGAACGTCACATTTGCGGAGGTTTACAATGGTAATTTTTAAAACAACTTTTATATTTGCCTTCTCCCATAAAACGATAAAAAATCATAACAATGACACATACACCAATAGTTGATTTGCTGGAAAGTGAAGCAATTCATCAACAATTTACTGTGAAGGGATGGGTACGATCTTTTCGCGCAAACCAGTTTGTAGCACTTAATGACGGTTCTACCATTAAGAATTTACAGTGTGTTGTTGATTTTGAAAATACAGACCCAGCCTTACTTAAGCGAATTACTGTGGGCGCCGCTGTAGTAATTAAAGGCACCCTTGAGGAAAGCCAAGGGGGTGGACAGCGCGTCGAGATAAAGACTCAGGAAATACAAATTGAAGGTGATGCAGATCCTGAGGAGGTTAAACTTACCATTCTTTCTCCTAAACGTCATAGTCTAGAGAAATTACGTGAGCAAGCACATTTAAGAGTGCGTACAAATACCTTTGGCGCTGTAATGCGTTTACGCTCTAAGCTTTCATTTGCTGTACACGAATATTTTAATAAGAATGGATATTTCTATGCACATACACCTATTATTACAGGGAGTGATGCAGAGGGAGCAGGTGAAATGTTTCGCGTAAGCGCACTAGATCCTGAAAACTTACCTAAAACAGAGGACGGTAAAATAGATTACAGCAAAGATTTCTTTGGGAAGGAAACAAACCTTACTGTTTCTGGCCAATTAGAAGGAGAAACCTATGCACTAGGTCTTGGTAAGATTTATACTTTTGGCCCTACGTTTAGAGCAGAAAATAGTAACACTTCTCGTCACCTTGCAGAATTCTGGATGATTGAACCAGAAATGGCTTTTTGCGACCTGGCTGGCAATATGGATGTGGCAGAAGATTTTATAAAATACGTAATTAACTACGCGTTAGAAAATTGTGAAGATGATCTCGAATTTCTAGAAAACAGATTAATCCAAGAAGATAAAAGTAAACCAGAAGCAGAGCGTGCGCCTATGGCGCTGCGTGACAAGCTTAAATTTATTGTAGAAAATAATTTTAAGCGTGTAAGTTATACAGAAGCAATAGACATCTTACGTAATAGTAAACCTAATAAAAAGAAGAAATTTAAATTCCCTATTAACGAATGGGGGGCAGACTTACAGTCTGAGCATGAACGCTTTTTAGTAGAAAAACACTTTAAACGTCCTGTTATTTTATTTGATTACCCAGCAAATATTAAAGCTTTTTATATGCGTCTCAATGAAGATGGAAAAACCGTGCGTGCTATGGACGTACTTTTCCCTGGCATAGGTGAGATGGTAGGTGGATCTCAACGTGAAGAACGCCTTGATGTTCTTAAAGAGAAAATGAAGGCGCTAGATATTTCAGAAGAAGAGCTTTCTTGGTACCTCGACACTCGTAAATTTGGGACTTGTACTCACAGTGGTTTTGGACTAGGTTTTGAACGTTTAGTACTATTTGTAACTGGCATGACAAATATACGTGACGTAATACCGTATCCTCGTTTTCCTGGTAGTGCAGCGTTTTAATATCAGATTTTTCACCGCTTTCGCGAAAGCGCAACCCCATAAAAAATATCCAAAGTATGTACATACTTTGGATATTTTACTTTCAATAGAACAAGCAAGCGCCTATACCCTCAGAATTTTAAATTGGGTCATTTGCCCCTACCTCAAACTGGTAAATGATGGTATACTTGTAAATTACTATCTTAGAACCATTAATTAACCAATCAAATTAACAATTTTATGAAAACATTAAAACTACTGTCCATTTTAGGTTGCAGTGCATTACTTTTTTTCTCTTGTGAAGAGCTTCCAGATAAAGAAGCCCCACCTACAGAACATCCAGAGGCTATTCCTGCACCCGATAATATTATTACAGTGCAGTCTGCAGATAGTCTTTACAAAACCTACGGCAGGAGCCGTGCACCGTTTATAGAAAATGGAGTAAATGAAGTTTTTGAAGGTCTTGAGAAGCCGTACGAAGCTACACGGTTTGTCACGGCAGATTATGAAAAAATGAAAGCTTATATCGCTTTTATAGATCAAGAATCTAAGGCAGCTGGTGTAAAACCTACAGGATTGCGTATCTACTTTGGGGCTACAAAACCTAAAAAAGGAAAGCCTGGTAGGGAAACTGTGTACATGAATCCAGTAAAACCTTTTAAAGGCATAGAAGGTGATATCTCTTATGCTATACATACAAATCTCGATGGTAAAAAAACCGCGATTACTGTGGGTAGTGTATTAGACAACAAAATCCCAAAAGGAGCTAATCTTATACTGCAGACAGGTGATACACAAAGTCTAGCTGGTGATGAGCTTGGATGGCCACCACCACCAAAACCAAACGATCCAAATGATTATCATTAATAGCTAACATAATCTACCACATGAATACGCTACTATTAATAGCCTATTTAACAGAGCTACTATGTGCAGTAGGAGCTACACTTTATTATAAAAAAATTAAAGAAGCAAATCTTAAGTTTTTTGTAGTCTATTTATGGTATGTATTTATAAACGAGATGGTGATTATTTATTTGAAACAAGCTGGTCTTCTGAACTTCCAATTGGTTAATCTGTATAGCTTTATTACAGTAAACTACGTTTTATGGATTACCTATAAAAAAATTGATATAGACAAATTGAAAAGCACATCAATTACCTTATTTTTCTTGTCTTTGTTGATATTTATAATAGAATTCATTTACAAAGGATCATACGAAGTATGGCTTGTTTCAAAAACTTTAGGACCTTTAATATGTGTAATATCCTTTTCCCTTTATATTAGTAACCAGTTTCAATCTAATATAACTACAAATCCATTTCGGCAACTATTCACCTACTTTTTATTAGGGTTTGCTTTATTTTTTGTAGCATCACCAGTTATATTGGTGGCTAGAACTTTTTATGTTAGTGAAGATTCTACTTCTTTAGGGTTAAGTTATCTAATGGCTATTGTAGTAATACTTATGTACTCCATCTTCTCGCTTGGCTTTATTATAAGTACAAAAGAAGCCTCAAGTAGTGAATTTGAGAATAAGTAATTTTAACTAAGTATCACTCTTGTGAATACATCTCAGTTTTAGGGGCGAATGCCCTATCGGAAAACTCTTACGTATTGAGTATCTTACATTCTCTAAATTAGAGCCCCAAAATGTATTATGATTAGCAGTCAAAATCAAGATAACGGCACTTTATTTATAGTGCTCGTAGCAATCACTATATTGCTATTACTACTTGTTATAGTTATAGTATTGTTTTCTGTGTTTATGAAACGTAAAAACACCTTGTTAATCGAAAAAGAACAAGCAAAAAAAAGATTTGAAAAAGAGATTGCAGAAACACAAATAGAAATTAGAGAAGAGACCTTACGCAATATTAGTTGGGAATTACACGATAACATAGGTCAACTACTTACGCTTGCAAAAATTCAAACTCAAAATTGTGGAGGCAGTCAGAAAGATCTCAACGAAGCAGCCGCAACCATAGGAAAAGGATTGACAGAGATTAGAGCTTTATCTAAGCTCATTAATCCTGAAGCACTCAAGAATATGTCTCTTCCAGAAGCTATTGATCTTGAACTTGAACGGTTTAACCGTATGGCATACCTTATACCCACTTTAGAAATATCTGGTACTCCAATAACCATTGATAAAAAAATTCAAATCATAATTTTTAGAATTTTACAAGAACTGTTTACAAATACTATAAAACACTCTAAAGCAACAAATCTAGACGTGCTTATTGTGTATAAAAACGACACCTTGCACGTTATTATAAAAGATAATGGCGTAGGGTTTGACTATGAAGCAGCGCGTGCAAAAAACGGCATTGGTCTCACTAATATAGAAACGAGAGTAAAATTAATAGGGGCTAACATTGAATATAACTCGCAACTAGGAGAAGGAACTATTATTAACCTTACTTACAAACCACAAACGGTATGAAAAAAATTGTAATAGTAGATGATCATACATTATTAAGTCAGGCAATAAGCAGCTTGGTAAATTCTTTTAACGATTTTGAAGTACTATACACCTGTAAAAATGGACAAGAGTTTATAGATCAAATCCGGTTTGAAAATAAAAGACCTGACATTGTTTTAATGGATGTCAATATGCCTATTATGGATGGCATTGAAACAACAGCTTATCTAAGAGAGAACTTTCCCGAGATGCTAGTACTTGCATTATCTGTAGAAGAAGATGATCACACCATTTTGAAAATGATACGAGCGGGCGCAAAAGGATATTTACTTAAGGACACAGAAAAATCAGTATTAGAAAATGCCTTAAATGAAATTGCTACAAATGGTTATTATCATTCAAATACAGTGAGCCAGCTCCTAGTAAAATCATTAGATGGTCACAATATAGATGCTTTACGAGATCGAGAAATAGAGTTTATTAAGCATGCATGTACAGAGATGACTTATAATGAAATAGCAGAGGTTATGTTTTTAAGCCCTAAGACAGTACAAGGCTATAGAGATAGTGTCTTTGCAAAGCTTCACCTTAAAAACCGCACTGGTTTAGTCATCTATGCACTCAAAAATGGTTTGTTTAAACCATAGAATTAAACTTGTTAATTTTCAGTAAGCTTAAAAAAAGGGAGCCTTCTCCCAAAAGCTTCCTGCTTGCAATCAAACCTTAAATTATTCGACTGGCAAGTTGTTACTTTCAAAATTAGAGTAAAGTTTGAGTGATCTAATTAGAAAATAATGCTAATTCTAGGGGGCAAATGCCCTATATAAGATTATCAAGTTACTGCTTTAGCAACTATGTCGCGCTCATAAAAAATACAATGATCGTTTAGTTTTTACCTTAAAGCGACAACAGATCAGTCTTGTTAAATAAACTGCTGTTCCTTTTTTTATCCATTTCAGTTTATATTCAAATTATGCTTTCGCGAAAGCGTATCGCTTCAATCTAGCGCGTAGTTTTGAGTGCTTATTAGTATCTTTCTCCACACAAAGAATTACAAAGGCTCAAACCAAAATTATATGATCAATCTATCAATCCTTGACTTAACAATAATCATTGCTTTATTTACAGTAATTCTAGGAGTGGGGCTCTATATGGGCCGATCTGCAGGAAAAAGCACCAATCAATTTTTTCTTTCAGGTCGTAATATGCCATGGTGGTTATTAGGCCTTTCTATGGTTGCTACAACATTTTCTACTGATACACCAAATCTTGTAACAGATATCGTACGTACAAATGGGGTTGCTGGTAACTGGGTATGGTGGGCATTTTTAATTACAGGTTTACTTACCGTTTTTGTCTACGCAAAACTATGGAGAAAATCCAATGTAAAAACAGACATCGAATTTTACGAACTTAGATATGGCGGGAAGCCCGCTAGATTTTTAAGAGGATTTAGAGCAATTTACCTCGGTGTGTTTTTTAATATGTTTGCCATGGCTGGTGTAATGCTAGCGGCTATAAAAATAGGTGAAGTGATGCTGGGTCTCGAAGGATGGATCACTATAACAATTGCAGGAGCAATCACACTATTATTTAGTACGATTGGAGGTTTTAAAGGGGTGGTATACACGGACTTTATTTTGTTCTTCGTGGCAATGGCTGGCGCTATAGGTGCTGCTTATTACATCATAAATTTACCAGAAGTAGGTGGTCTTGGAAATCTTGTAGCACATCCCAACGTGGTAGATAAACTTGCATTTATACCCAGTGTAAACGAAAAAGAGCTGCTCATAACACTTTTTATAATTCCCATCGCTGTGCAGTGGTGGAGTAGTTGGTATCCTGGCGGTGAACCTGGTGGTGGTGGTTATGTGGCACAACGTATGCTTGCTGCTAAGGATGAAAGTCACGCTATTGGAGCTACTTTTTTCTTTAATTTTATGCATATCGCATTACGACCATGGCCTTGGATTTTAGTTGCACTTGCATCGCTCATTGTATTCCCAAATTTAGAGAGTATTCAAACGGCCTTTCCTCACATTTCTGACGATAAACTAGGTCAAGATCTCGCATACTCCGCTATGTTAACTAAGTTACCTAGCGGCCTATTAGGAGTAGTTTTGGCATCCTTGGCAGCAGCATTTATGAGTACTATTTCTACGCATCTTAACTGGGGAGCTTCTTATGTTGTAAATGACTTTTATAAAGCACAGGTAAACCCAAAAGCGTCAGAAAATCAACAAGTATACGTCGCGAGACTATCTACTATTATTTTAATGATTATAAGTGCACTTATGGCCTTAGCCCTACAAAATGCGCTACAGTTGTTTAATATCATCATTATGTTTGGGGCTGGTACAGGACTCATATTCATTCTGAGATGGTTTTGGTGGCGCATCAACGCTTGGACAGAAATAAGTGCCATGTTTGCATCTGGAACGCTATCTATGATACTCACTTTTACTCCACTAGGTACATATCTCTTTGGAGAAAATGCCCTTATGCCTGGCTACTATCAATTTCCTTTTATTGTACTTATTACATCTATTATTTGGCTAGTGGTGACCTTTCTTACACAACCAGAAACACAAGCGACACTTACCAGATTTTACAAACGGACTTCCCCAGGAGGTCCTGGCTGGAAAAAAGTGATTGATCAACTATCACCAGAAGACAAAGCAGACATCAGTATTGAATGGAGCGTTCCACAAGGTATACTGGCAATGCTTTTGGGATGTGTTTTTGTATATGGAGCACTCTTTACGACTGGCTATTTTCTATATGGGAATTTAAAAAATGGAAGTATTGCGTTGAGCTTTACAATCATTGCTGGATTTGCCCTATGGACGATATGGAAAAAAATAAAAAAACATATTTCATGATAAAAAAAGTAGTTCTCATTATCTGTATATTTTTTTATTCACAGTTGATAACTGCTCAAGAAACCAGTGAAATTTATGAGCATGCGATAGCTCAAATCAGAGCCACGCAACCAGCTTTTGCAACTACTCAATTTGCAACTGGCAAAAAGACGGTAAGCTTCAGAAATCAAGCCTACGCCTTTTGGTTAGATGGAGAGATCACAAGATTTATAAATCAGCAATTTTCAAACTTCTATGGTGATTTTCTATATAATCCTAGTACCTTAAAATCTTTTAAAAAAGCTGGTGACAAGCAAAGATCAATATATCAACTCTACGTTACTGAAACTGTAGATGACTTATTTATAATAGAATTGCTTTCGCGAAAGCGTAAACAAAGCGCTAAATACCCTGAATTTTATCAAGGAAAAAGCACTTCCTACCTTATTGAAAAAACAGAACAAGGGGTACGGCTATTACACCAACTCCAACCTCAAAATAATTAATCATGTCTAGCTGCCAATCTATATTAAATAATACCTTTTCTAGAATAGCAACCCTTCCAGATAGTGGAGCGGTGGCTTCTTATATTCCGGAACTTGCAAAAGTTTCTCCAGATTATTTTGGGGTTTGCATTACTACAATAGATGGTCACGTACATACCGCTGGTGATGCAAAAACAAAATTTTCAATTCAAAGTATTGCAAAAGTATTATCCTTAAGTTTAGTTCTATCAAAACTAGGAGATGAGCTATGGAAACGTATGGATTTTGAACCCTCTGGCACGGCCTTTAACTCATTAGTACAGCTAGAAACTGAAAATGGTATTCCTAGAAACCCATTAATTAATGCTGGCGCTATTGTGATTTGTGACATTTTATGTGACCTCTTTAAAGATCCAAAACGAGAGTTACTAGACTATTTGAGAATGGTTTCTGGAATTAAAAATCTTGAGTATAGTGAAGCAATTGCTACTTCAGAGAGACTAACGGGCTATCGTAACTATGCGCTTGTTAATTTTATTAAATCATTCGGCAATATTAAAAATGATTGTGATCAAGTCATTGACCTCTATTTTCATCTATGCTCTATAGAAATGACGTGTGAAGAGATCGCCTATACTTTTGGTTTTTTAGCAAACGATGGCAAACAGCTCAATACAGATTACATTATTGTAACTCCTTCACAATCAAAACGTATCAATGCCATCATGCAAACCTGCGGGTTTTATGACGAAGCAGGAGAGTTTGCTTTTAAGGTAGGCTTGCCTGGAAAAAGTGGTGTAGGCGGGGGTATGATTGCCTTATTACCTCATCAATATACGATTGCCACATGGAGTCCAAAATTAAATGCGCATGGTAATTCTTATCGTGGCATGAAATTTATGGAACTTTTTACGGACGAAACACAGGATACCGTTTTTTAAATCTTTTGGCAGCTATGGTGCTGTCTATTTATTTTTCTAAACCTTTGTCGCTCTCAACATCTCACGCTTGCCTGGAGGACCAGGTAATCGTTCTACCTGAAAACCTACGGTTTGCATGGCTCTTCTTGCAGCTCCTTGAGCGCAATAGGTTGTCAAAACACCACTAGGCCTTAAGGCATTAAACATTTTTGTAAAAATCTCTTCTGTCCATAATGTAGGCTGAACCCTTGGGCCAAAGGCATCAAAATAGATTACATCAAAAACCTCGCTATCTGCAATATCTTCAAAGCGCTGCTTGCGCTTCGTAAGCTTAAAATTATCACTAATTTTAGTTTCTTGCTCCCAACTTGCATTGTGTAATTTAGTATAAATCATTTCTGCACTACCGTCTTGCAGCTGTCTGGCATATTCCATAGCTGATGCTTCTTCTAGGGAGACCGGATAGGCTTCTGCACCTACGTAATTGAATGAAACATTATATTTTGCAACTTCATAATAGGTTAGCAATGCATTTAAACCTGTTCCAAAACCCATCTCGAGAATCGCAACTTCTTTTTGTTCTGGAAATTTACCCATATAATGTGAAAGTCCAGTTTCAAGAAAAACATGTCTTGCTTCTTGTATTGCTCCATGCTTGGAATGATACTGTTCATTCCATTCTGGAATGTGTATCGTTTTTGAGCCGTCTGCTGTTGTTATGATTTCTCGCTTCATTATAATAACGTGTTATGAGATACTAAAAAACTCTTTAGCACAACAAAGGGTAGGTTTACACCTACCCTTTGTTGTGCTGGAAGTTTATTAATTATTCTGAGGTAAGTAAGACTCCATCTGCCATAAAACGTAACTCGCGCTGTGGCTCAGTAATGGTAGCAATTTCTTCTTCAGATTCTCCACCATCTTTTGCCATATGACGTAATTCCTTAACAGAGACCTCTTCTAAATATGCTTTTCCTTGAACTATTGCCTGTCCCCCATTTGTATCTGTAGGTACAAAAAAGCCATAATCCTTAAACTTTACAAAAACCTGTTGCTCATCTGTGATGTCTAAACGCATCCAACATCCTTTCTCTGCACACACAGCATTGATAGGAGCTTTAAATTTTAACACAGTAGTATCTCCTTCTTTAAGAGCTGCATATCTTTGAGCTACCTCACTCTTTGTCAAAACATTATCTAAATTAATAGGTTCACCATAGCCTTTTTGACCATTTTCTTGTTCTGGTGTCAATAATTCTTCTTTTTCTGCTTTCCCGAAAGCGTTATCATTCTCATTCTGCGCTTCTTTACAGCTCACTATTGATACTGCTATTAAGAAAATCATTGCTAATATCTTCATAATCATTGCTTTTTGTTTACAACAATGCAAAATTAGATAAATAAAGCGCGTTGAGCATACTAAATTCTTAAATTTGTGATATGGAAACAATATCAACTCTTAAAATAGAAAAGCGTAGTAATAGTAAGATAGGTGACGTAGATTTTAATAATCTTCCTTTTGGGAGTGTATTTACAGATCATATGTTCTCTTGTGAATATGTAAATGGGCAATGGCAACAATCTGAAATTATACCTTACGGACCAATCCCCATGGATCCTGGAGCTAAAGTTTTTCATTACGGACAAGCTGTTTTTGAAGGAATGAAAGCCTTTAAAGATGATAATGGGAAAGTATTTTTATTCCGCCCAGAAGACAACTGGGCTCGTATTAACAAGTCTGCCGCTAGACTAGCGATGCCAGAATTTCCTAAAGAATCTTTTATGGAGGGCCTCAAAGAGCTCTTAAAACTTGATGATGCTTGGATAAAATCAGGTGAAGGCAACTCGCTTTACATACGACCATTTGTAATCGCGACGCAGTCTGGGGTATCTGCATCACCTTCAGATCGCTATAAATTTATTATTATACTTTCACCTGCTCAATCATATTATGCAGGAGAAGTGAATGTCGTATTTGCAGAAAAATACAGTCGTGCAGCAGATGGTGGTGTAGGTTTTGCAAAGGCTGCGGGTAACTACGCTGCACAGTTCTACCCTACAGATCTTGCTAAAAAAGAGGGATATCAACAAATAATCTGGACCGACGCAAGTACGCATGAGTTTCTTGAAGAAGCAGGAACGATGAATGTATTCTTTCGCGTAGGTGATAAATTACTTACAGCTCCCACAAATGATAGAATTTTAGATGGAATCACACGTAAGAGCGTTATTCAACTTGCAAAAGATGCTGGTATTGACGTTGAAGTGAGACAAGTATCTGTAAAAGAAATTGTCGCGGCAGCACAAGCTGGTGAACTTAAAGAAATTTTTGGTGTAGGAACCGCTGCTGTAGTCGTTCCTTTTAAGAGCTTTGGGTATCAGGATGTGAACCATAAACTCAATGCTCCCGAAAATAGCTACGGGTTGAAATTTAAAAAAATGCTAAATGATATACAGTATAACAGAGCAGAGGATAAATACGGCTGGAGGGTTGTTGTAAAGTAAAACGCTAAGAAACGTATACGTTCATACTTTAAAAAATCTCAATTTCTACTTGAAATTGAGATTTTTTTGTTTTCCTTAAAATGGTGCTAAACTCTAAGCTATTTCCAGAACACTACTCACTTTTTTATTAACTTAGAGCCACAAACTAATCATCAGAATTATGGGAAGAGGTAGTGGCCTTAAAATTAGACTATTAATAGGTGTCGCAATTGTAGCCTTTGCGCTTTTTAAAAATTGTAGTAATCGTGAAGAAAATCCCTATACTGGAAAAGTGCAGGCCATCTCTGTCTCTCCAGAAGAGGAAATAGCTATGGGTTTACAATATGCTCCCGAAATGGCAAAACAGCATGGAGGTTTACACCCAGACAAACAACTACAGGCATTTGTTGATCAAGTAGGCAAGAAACTGGTAGACAATACTATGGCAAGGGAAACACCTTATAATTATGAATTTCATCTTTTACGAGATGAGCAAACGGTAAATGCATTTGCATTACCTGGAGGTCAAATTTTTATCACCTATGCCCTACTTTCTAAGCTAGAGAATGAAGATCAAGTCGCTGGCGTATTAGGTCATGAGATAGGCCATGTTTTAGGTAAACATAGCGCCGAGCGTATGGCAAATTCTGATATGTGGCAAACCATTTCTATGGGAGCCGAAGTAGGTGGAGGTGCTGGTGCAGCCGCTGGGTCTATAGGACAAAGTATTCTTATGGGTAATGGCCGCGATGATGAGTTAGAAAGCGATGATCTAGGTGTACGCTTTATGATACGTGCTGGATATGATCCGTATCAAATGATTGGAGTAATGAAAATTCTTAAAGCGGCAAGTGGTGGTAGTAGACAACCAGAATTTGCTAGCACACACCCTGATCCAGAAAATCGTATTGAACAAATAGAAGAGAGTATTCAAAAATACGGTTATACAGGTCCAAAAACCATGTAATAAAACTCTAAGCATAAAAACGATTCCCTACGCAACCGTTTGCGTCAAAACATACTCAAAACCTCGTCTTCACGAGGTTTTGTTTTTATCTTTACTTTTCAACGCTAAAACGATGAATAAAAAAACGATTCTAATGATACTTGATGGATGGGGAATGGCTCCAAACAAAAAAGTGTCTGCTGTAGATCAAGCAAATACGCCTTTTATAGATAGTTTATTTAAAAACTATCCACATGCCCAATTGCTCACACACGGAGAAAATGTAGGTCTTCCTGATGGCCAAATGGGTAATAGCGAAGTAGGCCACATGAACTTAGGTGCTGGAAGAATTGTGTATCAAGATTTTGCAAAAATTAATAAAGCCATAAAAGAAGATTCTCTTAAAGACGAAAAGGTTTTACAAGAGACATTCGCTTTCGCGAAAGCAAATAACAAATCCGTTCATTTTTTAGGATTAGTTTCTGACGGTGGTGTGCATTCTCACATCAACCATCTCAAGGGTCTCATTAAAGCTGCCAAAAACGCTGGTGTCCCCCAATCCTACATTCACGCCTTTACAGATGGACGCGATGTTGACCCAAAATCTGGAAAATCATTCATTGAAGACATAGACACTTTTAGTAAGGAATACAATGCAAAGCTCGCTTCCGTCATAGGTCGCTATTATGCAATGGATAGAGATAATCGCTGGGATCGCGTTGCGCTTGCGTATAATCTTATCGTAAATGGAATAGGAAAAGAGACCTCTAATATTGGTAAGTCTATACAGGAAAGTTACGACCAAGGCACAACAGACGAGTTTCTCAAACCACTCTTCATTACACTTGAGAAGGATCATAAGTCTACAATTCAAGAGGGGGATGTTGTTATCTTTTTTAACTTTAGAACAGACCGTGGTCGGGAATTAACAGAGATGCTATCCCAGAGAGATTTTGAAGAACAGTATACAAAAAAACTTGACCTTCATTATGTAACAATGACTAACTACGATGAGACTTTTGAGAATACGCATGTCATATTTAACAAAGATAATCTTACAGATACCTTAGGAGAAACCCTAGGAAAGGCTGGTAAAAAACAGATACGCATTGCAGAGACTGAAAAATATCCTCACGTTACATTTTTCTTTTCTGGAGGAAGAGAAACACCTTTTGAAGGTGAGTCTAGAATACTCGCTCCATCTCCCAAGGTAGCAACTTATGATCTTCAACCAGAAATGAGTGCATATGAAATAAGGGATAAAATTCTCCCAGAAATTAGTAAAAGCGAGGCCGATTTTATTTGTCTCAATTTTGCAAATCCTGATATGGTTGGACATACAGGAGTTATGGATGCAGCCATTAAAGCCTGTGAAACTGTGGACAGATGTACTCAAGATATCGTTACGGCTGCTATAGATAACGACTATACCGTACTTATTATAGCAGATCATGGGAATGCAGAAGTAATGATAAATCCTGATGGATCACCTAACACGGCACACACTACAAATCCTGTGCCTATACTTCTTATTGACAAAGAATTATCTACTATCAATAACGGAATACTGTCTAATGTGGCTCCTACAATATTGAAATTAATTGGCGTTGAACAACCAAAAGTAATGGATTGCGTACCTTTAATCTAAAAAATAAAACTCACCATAAATGAAGAATGTTACACTAAGTTTAAGCCTAGCAATCGTTTGCTTAAGTTGTTCAAGTACAAAATCTACAAGTAAAGATAATACTAGCCAGTCCACGACCGTTGCTATAGACACAAGTAGTGAAAAAGTTGCTTCACCAGAACCTGAGAAGAAAATAATGAGGACAATGTTAGTTGGAAAAGAAGATAGGAAAGCGCTTGAAGAAGCTCCATTTAATACCTGGTATACTACCAACTATTCTAATTATAGTGTAAACAAAACATTAATACCAGATATTACAAACGGACTTAATGGAGTAACGGTAACAACCTTTATGGGTACTTGGTGTGGTGATTCCAAACGTGAGACACCACGTATGTTTAAAATTTTGGACGTTGCAAATTTTGATAACAGTGATTTAGAACTTATTACAGTAGATCGTACGAAACAAAACCCAACTGAGTTTACTTCAGGTCAAAATATAAAACGCGTACCTACTTTTATTTTTAAAAGAGATGGTAAAGAGATAGGACGTATAGTAGAGCGTCCTATAGAAAGTTTAGAAAAGGATATGATTAAAATACTTAATGGAGAAACATATAAACATGCTTATGAAAAATAAATGGATACTCATTTTAGTAACACTATTACTAACTGTTGCCTGTAAAGAGCACAAATCTGTAGAAGAAGTTACAGAAGAGCTAGAAGAGAAAGTAGCAGAAGAAAATGATACAATAAATAATGTAATAGAAGAGATACCTGTGCTATTAGGCGAGTTTACTCGTGATACACTTGAGGCTAATCCTTACAATACGTGGTTTATTGAGAACTACAAAGCACATTCGCTAGATGAATCTTCATTACTGGCTGTAAAAGAAAATATTAAAGACGTACGTGTTACTGTATTTATGGGAAGTTGGTGTGAAGACAGCCAGCGTGAAGTCCCTGCGTTTTTCAAAATACTAGATGAAATAGATTATGGCAGTGATTCTGTAAACCTCATTATGGTTTCTGAAGATAAAGAGGAACCTGCAGACCTAGTTAAAGATAAACAGATCACAAATGTACCTACTTTTATTTTCACAAAAGATGGAGAGGAATTAGGACGTATAGTTGAGTACCCTTTAGAGAGTTTAGAAAAAGATATGGTTAAAATTCTTACTGGAGAAGACTACACACATGCATATGCAGAGTAATTAAATAAGAATATATACGCTTTCGCGAAAGCGTAATTCATCAAAGAACCTAATTTCAGTAAACTGATAATTAGGTTTTCTTTTTTATGAATATTTCTACAAGCTAATCTCTTTTGCTAATTACTATCTTTGCTTAAAAATCACTTCCCATTAAAGAAACGATAACCATAGCTGTAGATTTTGACGGAACCATCGTTGAAAATGCATATCCTGCAATAGGTAAACCATTGCTATTTGCTTTTGACACACTCAAAAGATTGCAACATGAAGGTCATCAAATCATTTTATGGACCTATAGATCTGGAAATAAACTGGAAGAGGCTCTTGATTTTTGTGCAAAAAATGGAATCGTGTTTTACGCAGTGAACAAAAGTTATCCAGAAGAGGAATATAGTACAAAAATAAGTCGCAAAATAAATGCAGATGTATTTATAGACGATCGTGATGTGAGGGGCATGATGGGCTGGGGAGAAATTTACCAACTTTTGAGTACACATCAATCCAGTAAAGAAGTTCACAAAAGAAAGAGAAAACCAGAAAAGAAGAAAACTTATAAAAGTTTCATATCGCGCATAGAAGAACTTTTTAAAGACGATAAATAACAATGGCAATTATACAAAAGACAAGAGAAGAAATAGAAATAATGCGAGAAAGTGCCCTAGTAGTTTCTCGGACTTTAGGTATGCTAGCAAGCGAGGTGAAACCAGGAGTAACCACGCTTCAGTTAGATAAACTAGCCGAAGAATATATACGCTCACAAGATGCTATCCCAGGATTTTTAGGCTTGTATGACTTTCCTAATTCTTTGTGTGTTAGTCCTAATGAACAAATAGTACATGGTATCCCTAATAACACACCACTAGTAGAAGGAGATATCATATCTATTGATTGTGGTGCTATAAAAAATGGCTATTATGGTGATCACGCGTATACGTTTGAAGTGGGAGAAGTTACTCCAGAAGTAAAAAAATTACTGGAAGTTACTAAAGAATCTTTATATAAAGGCATAGAACAATTTAAGTTGGGAAACCGCGTAGGTGATGTAGGCTATGCGATTCAAAAGTTTACAGAAGATCATGGTTATGGTGTTGTAAGAGAGCTTGTAGGGCATGGTCTAGGCGCTGTAATGCATGAAGATCCAGAAATGCCTAACTATGGCCGTCGAGGTCGTGGTAAAAAATTTATTGAAGGAATGGTTGTCGCTATTGAGCCTATGACAAATATGGGAACAAAAAATATAAAACAACATAGTGATGGCTGGACCATTACTACTCGTGACAATAAGCCCAGTGCACATTTTGAACATGACGTTGCAATTATAGATGGTAAACCAGAATTACTCTCTACGTTTGCATACATCTACAAAGCATTAGGTATTGAAAGCGAAGAGGAAACTCCTTTTCGACAGCAAGCTTTAGTGCTATAGAGGTTGAAAAAAGTCTTTAAATATTTCCTCAATACAATACCTCGGCCAGTGTTAATCAGGCTGAGTTACCTAGTACGCCCGCTATTAGCGTTTGCACTTCAGGGAGATAGATATGAAGACCCTATAGATGGTAGGACATTTAAGAGGTTTCTACCATACGGCTACGGTACACCTAGAGAAAATGTGCTATCTCCATCTACCCTGTCACTTGAACGCCACAGATTATTATGGTTATGGCTCAAACGAGAGACAGATTTTTTTTCTACTCCTAGAAAAGTATTACATTTTGCTCCAGAGCAAGCTTTTTATTCCCGCTTTCGCGAAAGCCATCATCTAAATTATACTACTACTGATCTCAACTCGCCACTGGCAGATGTAAAAGCAGATATTTGTAATTTGCCTTTCGGCGAAAACAGTTACGATCTCATATTCTGTAATCACGTTTTAGAACACATTCCAGACGATACTAGGGCAATGCAAGAGTTATATCGCGTTTTAAAATCAGGTGGGATGGCCATTTTACAAATACCGCAAGAACTTGATAGAGCCATAACTTTTGAAGATGACACCATTATAGACCGCGATGAACGTGCTAAAATATTTGGACAATATGATCACGTGCGTGTCTACGGCCGCGACTACTTTGACAAACTAAGAAGTATAGGTTTTAAAGTTGAAGAGATAGATTATACAAAACAGCTTTCTTGTCACGAAGTTGATAGATATAGACTAGCTCCTGGCGAGATATTACCTATATGCTATAAATAACAATCATTTTAAAGTGATATCTGTATAACATCAGTTTAACGTATATCATAAATTAATGATAACACAATTTCTAATTCTCCACATTTATAGTATTTTCATTGTCTAATTATAAGATTATGAAACACATACTATCAATGATTTTTCTACTTACAATGCTAGTAGGATGTCAAGAAAAAAAAGAAACTAATCAACCTGAGCCTATGAATGAAGCGGTTGAACAAGAAATTAAAGAAATAGATAACGAAATTGAGGAACTTGATTCTTTGAATATTCAAATTGAAAAATCTTCAGAAAAGTTAGATGACATGTTAAACGAATTAAATGATTAAGTATGAAAGCAATAGTAAAAATTATTCTTGTTATGTTAATACTTGCTTTTCAACCAGCTATTGCTCAAAATGGCAACGGTAAGGGAAATAACAATAAGAACAAGAACAACCCAAAAGTTAAAAAGAATACATCGCAAAACAACCGTCGTAAATCTCAATCAAAGGAAAGAGATAAACGTGATTATAATGATGATGATGGTGAGGTCTACAATGATGATGATGGAATCTTTACGGATGATGTTTATGACGAGGACAACAATGGAAAATTAAAGAGCAAGAAAATTAAAAATGGTAATAACAATAATGGAAATGCTTACGGTCGTAATAAGGGAAATCTAACTGGTAGAGAATTTGGACAAGAACGTGCTAGACAAGCTAGACTCAAAAGAGATGAAAGAAGACAAGTATTAACCAGAACGGTAAGAGTATCTACAGAGCGCACGCGTACTGCGAGGGAACGAATAAATGAAGCTCTAGAAGTCCTAACAGAAAGGCGCAGGAGGCGTGCTATATCTGAGGCTCAATATACTGAGCGTATGGCAGAAGTGAATCGTGTAGAACAACAAGTTATGCTTGTTGAAAATCTTTTGCAACGTGCTTCTAACTTGAATGTTAAGGTGGATATCGAATAACCTTATAAAAATTGCTATAACTTTATAAAGTCATTCTAAATATAATTAGAATGACTTTTTTATGGATTCAAAACTTCAAAATTATCAGTTTTAAAAACACCTCCGTCATATATTAAATATGCTTCCACATCATGGTTTTTTAGAGCTTCTATAGAACGTTGTAACCCCATGGCCATACATGCGGTCGCCCAAGCATCTGCCGTCGCACAATCGTTTGCTATAATAGTTGCACTAAGCACATCACTTTTTTCGGCAGAACCCGTAAGCGGATTGATAGTATGTACATATTCTTTGCCCGTAATTTCATCTACACGGTTCTTTCTATAATTACCAGATCCTGCCATAGCCTTATTCGCTAATCTTACAGAAGCAATAGCGGAACGATTTAAGACGTTTGAATCTATACCCTCTACACCTACTATCCATTGCTTATTCTTGTTGTAATTTATTCCAGAAGCAACAATTTCACCGCCTATATCTATAAGAAAGTTCTCAAATCCTTTAGACTTTAAGTACACCGCTATTCGATCTACACCATAGCCTTTTGCCACCGCATTAAAGTCAAAATAAATCTCAGGACTACGCTTGGTAATAGTATGATCTTCATTAAGTATTACTTTATCCCAACCTACATATCGCATCAATGAATCTAACTTTGTGCTGTCCATTATTCTAATAGCTTCCGTATCACCGAATCCGTAAGCATTACGCAATGTTCCAACAGTAGGGTCAAAATATCCTGAAGTGGCTTTATAAAGCTTTCGCGAAAGCGTAAAAACATCTATAAACATATCATCCACAACTACTGTACTGTCGCCACGATTAATTTTAGAAATATCACTAGCCGGTATATAGGTGCTCATTGATTTATTCACCTTATAAATCACACTATCAACTCCTTTCTGAATACGGGGAGCCTCATTACCCTTACCAAAGTAAATTACCGAATAGAATGTACCAAAAGCTTGTCCTGAAATAGTTATCTCATCAGAAGTCCTTTTTTGATTACAACTAAAAAATATTAGTATAACTAGAAAGTAGTAAAAACGCATTATAAAATTTCTTGAAGTCCGTTATAAATTTCTCTATATGGTTTGTCCTTTTCGACTGGTAATTGATAATTATCTCCATGACCTAACCCTACTCCGGCATAAAAAGTACGCGCTTCAAATTTGAGCGCATGATCTCGCATTCTTATCATCTGTGCCTCATCATACACATTAGCATCTTCTGGAAACGTACGTGCACGTACAATCACAAAATGTAGCTTTTTGTCTTTTAATGCTACAAACTGTGGATCTTTTTTAAGTTTGGAATTTACTGCCATAAATTCATAACCTTGACTCTTTAGATCATCTCCTACGATGTTCATCGCTAGGTTATGTAGCTCTTGTTCTGTAAGGAGTTTTGCCATACTACAAAGATACTAGTCATAAATTATTTACATAGTATTGTAATGCATGATATCCAGCAATTTTTCATAAAAAAACCCGACACATAGTAGTATCGGGTTTGTAATATTTCTCAAAGGAAATTATATATTATCCTCCAAAATCATCAAAACGGATGTTTTCATCTGGAATACCGTAATCTTCACCCATTTTCTGAACAGCGTTATTCATCAATGGTGGCCCACAGAAATAAAGTTCAATATCTTCTGGAGCTTCATGTTTGCTTAAGTATTGATCTATAACCACTTGGTGTATAAACCCTACAAAACCATCTCCTTCTCCTTCGGTAGATTCTTTAACTTTCCAGTTATCTTCTTCCATAGGCTCAGAAAGAGCTAGGTAAAATTTAAAGTTTGGAAATTCTCTCTCTAACTCTCGGAAATGTTCTAGATAAAACAATTCACGCTTTGAACGTCCACCATACCAATACGTAACGGTACGTCCTGTTTTTAAGGTTTTAAATAAATGGTACAAGTGTGAGCGCATAGGTGCCATTCCTGCTCCCCCACCTACGTAAAGCATTTCTGCCTCAGACTCGTTGATAAAGAATTCACCGTAAGGTCCCGAAATCGTCACTTTATCTCCAGGTTTTTGAGCAAAAATGTATGAAGAAGCTACTCCAGGATTTACATCCATCCATTGATTCTTAGAGCGATCCCATGGCGGTGTAGCAATACGGACATTGAGCATAATCTCACGACCTTCTGCTGGAAAAGAAGCCATAGAATAAGCACGCTCAACAGTTTCATTATTCTTCATGGTTAATGGCCATAAGCCAAACTTATCCCACTCAGCTTGAAATTTATCAGGTGTTTCGTGCTCCTCTGGATGCGCTGTAATATCGATGTCCTTATAGTTTATGGTACACTCAGGTATTTCAATTTGAATATACCCACCAGCTTTGTACCCCATATCTTCAGGAATCTCTACTACAAATTCTTTAATAAAGGAGGCTACGTTATAGTTACGAACCACTGTAGCTTCCCATTTCTTAATTCCGAATACCTCCTCTGGAATAGTGATATTCATATTTTGCTTTACCTTTACTTGACAAGCTAGACGTGCTCCATGAGCAAGTTCTTTACGTGAGAAGTGTGGTGTTTCTGTAGGTAAGGCTTCACCACCTCCTTCAAGGACGTGACATTCACATTGTATACAAGTACCTCCACCACCACAAGCAGATGGTAAAAAGATCTTGTTATTTCCTAATGTAGAGAGTAAAGTTCCACCAGAGGCAACTTCAACCTCTTTTTCTCCATTAATAGTAATTGTAACTGGACCTGATGGAGATAATTTTTGCTTTGTAAAAAGCAATAATCCCACAAGAAGTAAAGTTAGCACTAAAAAAGCTACAATGGTTGCGATAACAACGCCAGACATAGATGCTAGTAGTATCATATTTAGTTTTCTTTTTCGTTTGCAATTTCAGCATCGATCATAGCTACCGGCTGATTGTTTTCATTTTCTTCTAAAGTCTGTGCAGATTCTGTTGTAGGAGAAGCAACACCTTCTTCTTCATCACCCCCAGTGAGCATTCCTCCAAAACTCATGAAGCCTATTGCCATTAACCCAGTTATGATGAATGTAATCCCTAACCCTCTCAATGGAGGTGGAACATTTGAATATCTGATTTTCTCACGTATTGCGGCAATTGCTAAAATTGCTAAAAACCAACCAATTCCTGATGATATTCCATAGTTAAAAGCAAGTCCTAACGTTTGAATATCTCTAGACTGCATAAATAAAGACCCCCCTAAAATAGCACAGTTTACGGCTATAAGTGGTAAGAAAATACCCAAAGAATTGTAAAGTGAAGGGGAAAATTTTTCCACTACAATCTCTACTAGCTGTACCATGGTTGCAATAGTAGCAATGAAGAGTATAAATGATAAGAAACTCAAATCATACTCTGCATATTCAGGTCCTAACCAAGCTAGGGCACCGTCACGTAAAATGTACTGATCTAAAAGCCAGTTGATGGGTACAGTAACAGCAAGTACAAATATTACGGCTGCTCCCAATCCTACGGCAGTAGATACCTTTTTAGACACCGCTAGGTATGAACACATCCCAAGGAAGGTTGCAAATACCATATTATCGATGAAAATGGATTTAAAAAATAATTCAATATGCTCTAACATATCTTTTGTTTTATAGGTTTACGCTTTCGCGAAAGCGTGAAAAAGTTTATACTAGTTTTCCTCTACTAATGCTGGATTCTTACTACGTTGTACCCAGATAATTAATCCTACCACGATAAGCGCCATAGGAGATAAGAGCATAAAACCGTTATTCTCATATCCAAATGCATAGAGACCTGTTTTCTCAATAGGATCTCCAAGCACCTTAAATCCTAGTAGGGTTCCTGAACCTAAAAGTTCTCTAAAGAAACCTACAGCAATAAGTATCACACCATATCCTAATGCATTACCAATACCGTCTAAAAATGATCTGTATGGCCCATTACCTAAAGCAAACGCTTCAAAACGACCCATAATGATACAGTTTGTAATAATTAGACCTACAAAAACTGAAAGTTCTTTACTAAGCTCGTAAGCAAATGCTTTGAGCGTTTGATCTACAACAATTACTAGCGTTGCAACCACGATAAGTTGCACAATGATTCTAATTTTAGATGGAATGATGTTACGCATAAGCGAGATCACAACATTTCCTACACCTAGTACAAATAATACTGAAACAGCCATCACGATGGATGCTTTAAGCTGTGCAGTAATCGCAAGTGCAGAGCAGATACCTAATACTTGAATTGTAATTGGGTTGTCGTCTGCTAGCGGATCAAGAATGAGACGCTGGTCTTTTTTAGATAGTATCGCCATTATGCTTTAGTTTTAAAATCTTTAATAAATGGAACGTAATTACCTAGAGTGGTTTTAATCATTGCACTTACTCCATCTCCAGTAATTGTAGCACCCGCAAGGGCATCTACTTTATTGTCATCTTTACGCTCATTTTTTGGGTCATTATTCCCTTTTGCAACAGTAATACCGCTGTATTGCGTTTTCTGCATGATGCGTTCTCCAGTGAAATCATCCATAAAATAACGCTCTTTAATATTTGCGCCAAGTCCAGGGGTTTCTCCTTTATGATCAAAATAAACACCTTGCACAATTAGCTCATCATTTAATGCAACGTAACCCCAGATCGCATCCCATAGCCCCTTTCCATACATAGGAACTACGTAGTATTTCTGACCGTCTTTTTCACCTACAAACAAAGGCATTTTGCGTTCGTTCTTAGGAAGTTTACTTTGCTTTTTCATATCTACAGTAAAAGCCTCGTCACTCTGAGTAATATTACCATTTTGAATTATGTAAGCTTCCTTTATATACTTGTCATATTCTGCCTCTACTCTATCAGTAGGAATAAAGTTTACACTCCCTTCACCCTCTACGTTTTCATTCACACCCATTGCATACAGAATATTCTGCTGCTTTTCAAAGCGTTCATTTTCTTTAATAGCTGGCTTAAGACCAGTAGCTAGTCCTGCAAGCACACCTCCTACTACGATTACCATAATCGTAGCAAAGAGAATTGTATATCCGTTTCCGTCTGTCTTTGCCATGGTTATGCTGTTTTAAGTTTAAGACGTTTCATTCTTTTCTTCACATTACCTTGAACTACATAGTGATCAATAGTAGGTGCAAAAACGTTCATTAATAAAATTGCTAAGAATACTCCTTCTGGATATGCTGGATTAAATACACGTATCATGATAGAGATAAATCCTATTAAAAATCCGTATATCCATTTCCCTTTATTTGTTTGAGATCCTGTAACTGGGTCTGTAGCCATATAAACGGCACCAAATAAAATACTTCCTATTAATAAATGCTGCCAGAATGGAACACTCATTAATCCGTAGAATTTGCTTGAATTATCAATCCAACCCGCATCAACAACACCATTAAATACAAGACCCATTACCAGTGCTCCTACAATAGCAGACACTATGATTCTCCAACTTGCAATCTTAGTGAAAATTAAAAAAGCTGCACCAAATACGATAAGGACTTTTGAAGTTTCTCCTACAGAACCTGGTATAAATCCTAAGAACATATCCCAATAATCATAAACCACTGCACTATTTTGCGCGTAGCTACCTAAGATAGTTTCTCCAGATATTGCGTCAGGTTGTCCTGCCATTTCTACTGCTTGATGCACCCAAACTTTATCTCCAGACATCCACGTAGGATATGCAAAGAATAAAAATGCACGGATGGTAAGTGCTGGATTTAAAATATTCATTCCTGTCCCTCCAAATACTTCCTTACCAATAACGACTCCAAACACAACTGCTACAGCCAGCATCCATAGTGGAATATCAATAGGTACGATAAGTGGCACAAGCATTCCTGTTACTAAGTACCCTTCTTCTACTTCATGCCCTTTAATTACGGCAAAAATAAATTCCACTAGAAGTCCTACTCCATATGAAACAACCACTAATGGCAATACCGTCCAGGCTCCTATTGCAAAGTTATCCCAGTTCCAAAAATTTGTATCAAAGAAACTAGTCACTTTATACTCTGCAGCAGTACCAGCTACCTCAGCAACTGCATAATAATGCTGATATCCTGCATTAAATATTCCAAAAATCAAACAAGGAATAAGCGCTATAATTACCGTATTCATTGTTCTTTTTAAATCATCTACCGCTCGTATGTGACCTCCACTATGTGTAGTCTCATTAGGAGCATATAAAAAAGTGTGAAGCGCATTAAAGGCCGGAGCCATTTTTTTGCCTTCATACTTCATTTTAAGCTTATGTAAACTTTCTTTCATTCCCATAACTTACCCTATTTCTTTATACATAACATCTAATCCCTTACGAATAATTTCTTGGTGTGGTTGCTTAGACACACATATGAATTCTGTAAGAGCAAAATCTTCTGGAGCTACCTCATACATTCCTAGTGCTTCCATTTCATCTAAATCTTCTACCATACAAGCTTTTAAGATTTGCATAGGATAGATATCTAAAGGAAAAACTTCCTCATAATTCCCTGTAACTACAAAGGCACGATGTTCTCCATTTGTATTCGTGTCGAGATCATATTTTTTCTTAGGTTGCATCCACGAAAATGTAAGTGCTCTTGATGGCGATATTTTATCAAAAACTGGCTTGTTCCACCCAAAGAATTCGTAATCATCACCTTCAGGTATTGCCACAAATTCAGTTGCATAAAAACCTAAAGCACCTTCAGGACTTACTTTATTACCGGTGAGAACGTTACCAGATATAAACCTATTATTATCACCCTCAACACCTGCATCATATGCAAATGTAGAAACCTCAGCTCCTATCATGGTACGGTAATATTTAGGAGCTTTAATACCAGATCCTGAAACTGAAATAATACGTTGCGCATTAAATTTTCCAGTTAACAGTAACTCACCGATGATCACTAGATCTTGAGCAGCCACCGTCCAAACAGTTTCCCCTTTATTGATAGGACTTGTTTTATTAATAAGAGTTCCTACATTTCCTGCAGGATGCGGTCCTTTAACCGTATATGTAGTAACATCACTCAATCCTGAGAATAAAGAAGCACTTGAAGCGATAGAAACATGCACTCCACCATCCGTAAGCTTAGCTAATGCACTTACCGCCGCTTGAAGCTCTGCAGTTTTACCTGAAAGCACAAAGTCAAGATCTGCAGCAAGTGGCCCCGTGTTAAGACCAGAAATAAAAATAGCCTTTGGAGTTACTGTAGGTTTTGCAATCACATCGTAGGGACGCTGCTTTATAAAAGGCCAAACGCCACCCTCAAGCAATCTTTCTTTGGTTTCATCGGCTGTTGCATTAACAGGCAAGATCCCAAAATCCCTTTGCAACCCATTATAATCAGCTTCAATCACGATATCTGTGATCACACGTCGTGCGCCACGCTTAATTTCTGTGATTGTACCCGCTACAGGAGACAAAAACTTGATTTCTTCTTGAGATTTTGAATAAAAAATCTCGTCTCCGGCCTGTAGAGTCGCCCCTTCTTTAAGCACCATTTTTGGAGTTACGAGATGAAAATCTGAAGGTCTAATAGTTATGGTACGCGATCTAGGTCCTTCAGAAATTGTTTTTTCTGCTTCGCCCACTAATCGGATATCAAGACCCTTTTTGATTCTGATGTCTTTAGACATATGTCAGTAGATTAATGTTATCTAAAATCCTCTAAATTTGAGGTGTGCAAATTTACAACATAGAAGACTTTTTTCCGAGTAGGACCTAGGGAAAGTGTTATTTATAAATATTCTAAATAATATCAGAATTTTGACATTCTAACTATTGAAACTTTTTATCATATAATGATACCTCCTAGTCTTGTTCGCTATCATGATCGTAAAGTATAGTGGGGGTTAAACTTTCTCGAAAGCGAATATAACCTCTAAGATATGGCTAGCGTAGCTCGGCATTAAATTTGTTTATCTTTAACACCTATTGTTATATTTATGAAATACCCTCTTACCCTTGTTTTATTATTTGTTGCATTTTCTCAAATTGCACAAGTTGCTCAAGAGACTCCCGAACCTCCATTTATAAAAACGATACAATTGCGCGGAGGCTCAGAAACTGGCCAGCTTCCTATACTAAGATTAGGAGAATCCCTAGAGCTATCTTTTGATGATATTATAGGAGATGAGCGAGATTATTTTTATAAGATTACCCACCATAATGCAGACTGGACTCCCAGTATACTCGCTCGCTCTGAATATATGCTAGGGATGGACAATGTACGAATACTCAATTTTGAAAACTCTGTTGCCACATTACAATTGTATACAAACTATAAGCTGAGAATCCCTAATAACATGACTAAACGCTTATTAAAGAGTGGCAACTACTTGTTAAGTATTTATGACGAAGAAGAACAACTTGTTTTTTCTAGAAAATTTATGGTATATGACCCTCTTTTTTCTATAGGTGCTCAAGTTAAGAGATCTCGCGACTTACAATATGTTAACACCAAGCAAACGCTTAGGTTTTTCATAGATAGCGGTGATAATGCTATCATCAACCCAAAGAGGAATCTTCATACCCTACTGGTTCAAAATAATGACTTGAGAAATGCTATTACTGGAGTGCAGCCTCAGTATACTATGGGCTCTAAGTTAGAATACAGATATGATGAGGAAACAGCTTTCTGGGCAGGAAATGAATTCTTCTTCTTTGAAAATAAAGATGTGAGAGCAGCAACAGCAGCTATACAAAGTATAGAACTTAAAAGCTTATATCACAATTACTTATATACAGACCCTGCACGATAT
This sequence comes from Dokdonia sp. Hel_I_53, assembly GCF_007827465.1. Classification (NCBI taxonomy): domain Bacteria; kingdom Pseudomonadati; phylum Bacteroidota; class Flavobacteriia; order Flavobacteriales; family Flavobacteriaceae; genus Dokdonia; species Dokdonia sp. Hel_I_53. The sequence continues at coordinate 2,386,513 of NZ_VISL01000001.1, read as the reverse complement.
GACCAATCGTATACTTATAATCCTGATATAAATGGAGGTTTTGTTATTACCACATTACAAGGTCGTACACCTGTTACAGAGTCAGAATATGTTTGGATTCATTTCTCACTGGCTCACCCAAAATTGCTAGATAATCAGACAGTGCATATTTATGGTGGTTTCAATAATTATGTTACAGATGAAGGTACAAAGCTTTCTTTTAACCCAAAAACGCAACGGTATGAACTTCCCTATTTACTTAAGCAAGGATTTTACAACTATAGGTATGTTATTTTAAATAGTGATGGCACAAGAGATCAAGAGAATAATATAGATGGTAATTACTGGCAAACAGAAAATAATTACAAGATACTTGCTTACTATCGCCGCCCTGGCAGCAGATATGATGAGTTATTAGGATACGGGCAGACTAACTCTTCTGATATAACTAATTAAAATAAGATAAACTATCTCACTTCTAATGGACCTAAAACTAAATTTCTTTTAGTGTACGCTTTCGCGAAAGCGTAACACTGCTTAAAATTTCACGTCAACTATATAAAACCATTATATTTATATTGTGAAAGAAACAGATATCAAGCCATCTAGCCGTAAAGCGATGCACTATCGTGGTGTTGAGTGCCTCAATTGCGGACATCCTCTCGACCTTACGGATCGATTTTGTGCTTATTGTGGGCAAATTAATACCACAAAAAGGCTATCTCTGGCAGACTTCTTTAATGAATTTGTATTGAGTGTTTTTACCTATGATTCACGTTTTAGATACACCCTGAAAGACCTGCTTTTTAAACCAGGTACGATAACAAAAAATTATGCTAAAGGGAAGCGCCTGAAATATGCAAATCCATTTCGCTTTTTTCTAAGTGCTTCTATTTTTTACTTTATTCTACTTGCCATCGTAGGATTTTTTGAAACCCCTCAAGAGATTAGTTTTACGGACAATAAAATAACTGTAAACGGTGAAGAGGTTCCTTTAAACACTATAAATGAAGACTCACTTAATTTAGATTTAAAAAGTCTAAAAAACATCACAAATGAATCCGAATTAAATACAGCCGAAGAAAAACTTAATCAAGAAATAAAAGCTGGAATTGTTTCTATTAAAAAAAGTAAGGATAAAAAAGAAGACAACACCTATGTCTACATTTCTGAAGAAGAGATAAAAAAACATAATTTTATTAATCGTTTAGCAAAAAAAGGAGCTTTTTTTCATTCGTTTTACGAAACCACAGACATTAAGAATGCAGATCTAGCTTTAGATAGTATTCACTACGAAAAAACAAAGATGAACTTATGGTTGTATTCAAAAAACAAAGACTATGATAGAATTAAAGAAAATCCTGTGCGATTTGCCAGCTATTTAGCTTCAAAAACACCTTTTTTTCTATTTTTCTTCGCCCCTATTTTTGCGCTATTCTTTTGGATTATTTATAGTAAAAAGAAAGCAAACTATATGGAACACTTGGTGTTTATATTTCACATTTTCAGTTGGATTTTTGTCGTTTTAATTATTTGCTTGTTACCAGATATACTTCTACCTGGCGATCACTTACTTTCCAGCATTATCATCCTATTTATAGGACCTTTCTATTTTTACAAAGCACTTCGTAATTTTTATAAACAACAGAGACTCATTACATTAATAAAATTTGTATTTTTAAATTTCGTGTTTATGATGGGGGCATCTGTATTTGCCTTCTTCTTTTTTGCGATTACAGCGATTTTATTTTAATAATGGTACAACAAGTTACTAGAGGTATTAAGATTTCAGTAGAGACATCTTTTGAAGGCACATTTTATAAAAATCATAAAATGCACTTTGCCTTTGGGTACACTATAACTATTGAAAATCAAAGTAAAGATAGCGTACAATTGATGGCACGCCACTGGAGAATAACAGACGCATTAAATTTACCTGAAACTGTAGAAGGGGAAGGCGTAATAGGAAAAAAACCTGTGTTGAAACCTGGAGAATCTCACACCTATACTTCTGGATGCTTACTAATGTCCCCATTTGGGGCGATGGAAGGGTTTTATCAAATGGTTAATTTTACTACTACTCGTAAATTTAGAGTATGCATTCCTACGTTTAAATTAAGCGCTCCTTTTGCGCTCAATTAATTCTACACTTTATTTATTCTCCAAGTATGTCAGCCAGTGTTAGAAAGATATCAAACTTCCCTTCTTCTTTACTAACTGCAAGAAACTGTAAGCATTGTAATTAATGGACATGAATCTATGGAAATAGTTATTTAAGTAAAACCAAATTGTTATATAAATCTCAACCCTAGAATTTTATCCATCAATTTCTGATTTTCTTTTAGAAACATACGAGATAATATTTCTCAAATCTAAACTGAAAGCAAGATTTTTATAAATAAAAGATTAAATGATGTAACAAAACTTCGAAATTCTAGTCTTTTAAATATAAACCAAACTAATTGTGAATATCTAGTATGCATTACAAAGTAATTTGTTTTACATATCACCTCGCATTTCATCAATCAAAAAATTTAATCACATGAGAAATTTAATCTTAGGAATACTCTTATTCCTCACAAACCTTAGCTATTCTAACATAGCAGAACCACCAGAAAGTACGGGAAGTATAAATGGAACTATCATAGATAAACAATTACAAGAGCCATTACCATTTGTTACTATAACAATCTTGGACGCAAATGGAGGTATTATTACTGGGGGTATTTCTGATGATAATGGAAATTTTCTTGTAGATAAGATTCCTGAAGGTAAGCACTCCGTTGCAATCCAGTTTATAGGTTATAAAACATACTCTCAAAAAATAGATGTTACCAAAAAGAACAAAAAGATAGATCTTGGGGTCATCGCTTTAGAAGAAGAAGCCGCCACACTAAACGAAGTGACTGTGGTTGCAGAGGTAACGACTATCAAGCAAAAAGTAGATAGAAAAGTAATAACAATAGGAAAAGACCTTTCTACTACAGGTCCAACAGCTGGCGATATTATGAATAACCTTCCATCTGTTAGTGTTGATCAACAAACTGGTTCCTTGTCACTTAGAGGAAATCAAAATGTACAAGTAATGGTAGACGGAAAACTATCTAATGTTCCCGTTGACCAATTGTTAAAACAAATACCATCTACATCTATCAAGCAGATAGAGTTGATTACCAATCCCTCTGCAAAATACAATCCAGAAGGAATGAGCGGACTCATAAATATTATACTTCACAAGAACTCGAACTTAGGGTATAATGCAACCTTAAATACAGGGTTTACGTATCAAGACAACCCTAAATGGAATGCTGGAGTAGATCTCAATTACAGAAATGGAAAAGTAAATCTCTATAGCAGTTGGGGAGGAAATTACAATAAAGAAAGGAACTACGGTTTTGTAGATAGACCTAATGAGAGCATCTATCAAGATTTTGGATTTTTTAATGACAACAATTCCAATTTATTTAAAGTAGGGGTAGATTATTATATAAACGATAAGAACACGCTTTCTATATTCACAAATCAAAATCTCTTTAATGGTTATGTAGATGGCACTGCAGATGTTGATTTTAACGTAGATGAAAATGATGTTTTTCAAACTTTTCATAACGGGAATAAAAATACCTCAGAGCAATACAACGTGGATTATAAAGTAGATTTAGCTAAAGAAGGTAGCTATGTAGAACTTGAAATAGACCATAACATTTTTGATGGAAATGAGAGTGGTGACTTTCGTTTCTTGGGAGTAAATACTGCGCAAGATTATAATGACTTAATTGATACAGAGCGCAATAGAACTACTATTAATTTGGATTATGAACATCCAATATCAGAAAGTTTAAAAGTAGAAGCTGGAGCTCAAGCTAGAATATTTGACTCCAAAATAAATCGATCTTCCAATCAGCTCGTGATCAACCCCTTTAATCTCAATTCTGATCCTGAAACATTTATCCCTTCTCCATCCACAAATTTTGATTATTCACGAGATATTTATTCCTTATATGGATCCTTAAACAAAAAATGGGATAAGTGGTCTGCTCAATTTGGACTTAGAGTAGAGTCTGTTTCTGTAAATGCTAGAACAAATGAAACTTTTGAAGAAGGTATTGTTACAGATGATCTTTCTAGTTTTGAAACAGATCCTTCTGTAAAGGTGACTAGAGCAGGAAATAGTGTAATTAGAATATTTGGAAATGATTACCAACAGCTCTACCCTTCCCTTTTTCTTACCTATAGCGCTTCAGAAAAAAACCAATATCAATTTAGCTATAGTCGTCGCGTAGATCGTCCGGGCATAGGACAAGTGAACCCTATCAGAGAGTTTAGTACTCCTTTATTATCAGGCTTTGGAAATCCATCATTAGTTCCACAATTCACAAATTCAGTCGAGGTAAACTATACCCGCACCTTAAAAAAGGGATCAATTACTGCAGGCCTTTTTTATCGTAAAGTTTCAGATATGATTAATCAAGCCCTACTATACAATCGTACAGATCCTAACCTTAACAGCTTAGTATTTACAAATGACAACTTTGATGATACGGCATCTTATGGAGTAGAAGTTTCTTCTAACTATAAGCCTACAAAATGGTGGAGCATAAATGCAAGCTTTGACCTATTTGCTCAAAAACAGACCTCTTTCACAGAAACAATAGATCCAAGCATTACAGACCCAACAGTAAATGACATTGAGGATGCAAATTTTGAGATTGACAATGTTGTATACAATTTTAGGGTTTTCAACAATTTTAAGGCTACAAAAAAACTTAGCTTTTCTGCTTTCTTGTTATATAGAGGTCCCAACCAAAATGTTCAATTTGATATAGACCCCATGTTCATGACAAACGTAGGAGCACGCTATACTTTCTGGAAAGACAAAGCAACCTTTAGCCTTAACTACAATGACGTTTTTAATACTATGAAATTTCAAGGCACAGGAACAAGGCCTTTCAATCAGAACATACAGTTCAATTGGGAAAGTAACACTATTAATGCAGCACTTTCTGTGAGGTTAGGCAGCAATAAATATCGGGCAAAATCAAGAAAGAGACGTAACAAAGATGAAAAAGAAGGAGGAGGGATTTTCTAGAAGTTCACTATCCATACTTAAAAGTCTGAAGCTTAGGCTTCGGACTTTTTTTGCCTAAAAAATGGTTAAACGTATCAAATTCAAAAACATGAAACTTTGTTTCAGCGTTTCTATAGTAGACATAAAATCTAAAATGGTATGCAGTTTTGCTTTCGCGAAAGCGTAACTACTCAAATTGTTAGAGGGATCTTAAACCAATATAGCATCCCTTTAAGAATTTGTAACTTTGCAGCTCTTAAAATAAAAACACAAAACAACTATGGGAAAAGGATTTTTTCAAGTTCCAATTGCTGTCAATGAAGAAGTAAAATCGTATGCTCCTGGTTCTCCAGAGCGTGAGGCCGTTGCTGCAGCTTATAAAGAATTATTTAACGCGCATACAGAAGTACCGATGTACATCAACGGGAAAGAAGTACGCACCAAAGATACACGTACCATTCACCCACCACATGATCATAAAAAGGTTGTAGGTGAATATCATCTAGCAGAAAAAACACATATTGATCAGGCGATCGCTGGAGCTTTAGAAGCTCGTACTGCTTGGGCAGAACTGCCTTGGGAGCAACGCGCAGGTATTTTCTTAAAAGCTGCAGAGCTCATTCAAGGACCTTATCGTGCTAAGATCAATGCCGCTACAATGATCAATCAGTCTAAAACGATCTATCAGGCTGAGATTGATGCGGCTTGTGAGCTAATAGACTTCTTACGTTTTAACGTACAGTTTATGACAGAGATTTATAGCGAGCAACCAGAGTCTACTTCTGGAGCTTGGAATAGATTAGAATATAGACCACTCGAAGGGTTTATTTATGCAATTACTCCTTTCAACTTTACGGCAATCGCGGCAAACTTACCTGCTGCCTGTGCATTAATGGGCAATGTAGTTGTATGGAAACCCTCTGATAGCCAAATGCTTTCTGCAAAAATTATTTTAGATATTTTCCGTGAGGCTGGCGTACCAGATGGTGTGATTCAAGTAGTACACGGTGACCCGGTAATGATTACAGATACAGTACTGGCAAGTCCAGACTTTTCTGGGTTGCATTTTACAGGTTCTACACATGTATTTAAAGATATTTGGAAGAAGATTGGTGAAAACATACACACCTACAAGACGTATCCTCGTATTGTAGGTGAGACTGGAGGAAAAGATTTTATTGTAGCACACCCAAGTGCACCGGCACAACAAGTAGCTACAGCAATCTCTCGTGGTGCATTTGAGTTCCAGGGACAAAAATGTAGTGCAGCTAGTCGTGGTTACATTCCTGCTTCTAGATGGGAAGAGATAAAAGAGCTTGTGATAAAAGATGTAGAATCTTTTAAAATGGGATCTCCAGAAGACATGAGCAATTTTATTACGGCCGTTATACATGAAGATTCTTTTGATAAGCTTGCCAAATATATTGACCAAGCAAAGGAGGATGCAAATGCAGAGATTATTGTAGGTGGAGGTCACGATAAGAAAAAAGGATACTTTATTGAGCCTACAGTTATCGTAACTACAGATCCAAAGTATGCTACTATGCACACAGAACTTTTTGGTCCTGTAATGACAATATATGTATATGAGGATAAAGACTGGAGCGAGATGCTTAAGCTTGTAGATCAAACAAGTGAATATGCTTTAACTGGCGCAGTACTATCTACAGATCGTTATGCAATCCAAGAAGCTACAAAAGCGCTTAAAAATGCTGCTGGTAACTTTTATATAAACGATAAACCTACGGGAGCAGTTGTAGGGCAACAGCCATTTGGTGGTGCTCGTGCATCTGGAACAAATGATAAGGCAGGTTCTGCTTTAAATTTACTACGTTGGGTGAGCCCGCGTATGATTAAGGAAACCTTTGTCACACCTACGGATTATAGGTATCCATTCCTAGCGAAAAAATAATTTAGTTACGCTTTCGCGAAAATTTTAATAATGCAAAACCCGTTCTATAATTGTAGAGCGGGTTTTTTATTCAAACACGTTTACATACATGAGGAAGTTACCGTAACCTTGCATACCAATTAAATTCCTTATACATTTGCTGCATAAGTAAAGAGGACAGATTTGACTGCTTGCAACCTCATAAAAAAATGCCTAAAATCGAAATATTCATAGAATATTCTTTTCTGTGTAATTTTCTTGAGGCGCATACGTCAAATCACCTTCTAGAGTACAAACAAGAATTTAAAAACCATACTAAATGGCTTATTTATTTACTTCAGAATCTGTTTCTGAAGGACACCCAGATAAAGTAGCAGACCAAATATCTGATGCACTAATTGATCATTTTCTAGCTTTTGATAGCGAATCTAAAGTTGCTTGTGAAACCCTTGTAACTACAGGGCAAGTAGTACTTGCTGGTGAAGTTAAGAGTCAAGCATATCTAGACGTTCAAAAAATAGCCCGCGAAACCATTAATAAGATTGGATATACAAAAGGAGAATACATGTTTGACGGAAATTCATGTGGTGTACTCTCTGCTATACACGAACAATCTGACGACATTAGCCGTGGAGTAGATCGAAAAACAAAAGAAGAGCAAGGAGCAGGTGACCAAGGTATGATGTTTGGTTATGCCACCAAAGAAACAGATAACTTCATGCCCTTAGCATTAGAGTTATCTCATAGACTTCTTAAAGAACTGGCAAATTTACGTCGTGAAAACGATGAAATCACGTATTTACGTCCAGATGCTAAGGCACAAGTCACCATTGAATATAGTGATGACAATGTACCTCAACGCATCGATTCTATAGTAGTATCAACACAGCATGATGAATTTGATGAAGATGAGGCAATGCTAGGACGTATACGAGGTGACATACAAGATATTTTAATTCCAAGAGTTGTGGGTATGTTACCTGAAGATATCGCTAGTCTTTTTAATGACAATATTAAGTATCACATCAACCCAACTGGTAAATTTGTAATAGGTGGCCCTCATGGAGATACTGGTCTTACAGGTAGAAAAATTATTGTAGATACTTATGGAGGTAAAGGTGCTCACGGTGGCGGAGCGTTTTCAGGAAAAGACCCCTCAAAGGTAGACAGATCTGCCGCGTATGCGACACGTCACATTGCAAAAAATCTTGTAGCTGCTGGAGTTGCAGATGAGATTTTAGTGCAAGTATCTTATGCTATTGGTGTAGTAGAACCTATGGGAGTTTTTGTAGAAACTTACGGAACTTCGCATGTCAATCTTACTGATGGAGAAATAGCAGAAAAAGTAACCGAACTTTTTGATATGCGTCCATCTGCTATAGAAAGTAGACTAAAATTACGCTCCCCTATTTATAGCGAGACTGCCGCATACGGTCATATGGGTAGAACAAATGAGGTTGTGACAAAAACATTTGAGAGTTTTGACGGTAAGAAAACAGATGTCGAAGTGGAGCTATTTACTTGGGAAAAGTTAGATTATGTAGATAAGGTGAAACCTGCGTTTAATCTTTAATAAACATTAAAGAGTTTATATTAAACTAATAAAGCGATCTCATAAATAGAGATCGCTTTTTTTTAGTCACGCTTTCGCAAAAGCATAACTCAAATACTTAGTGCTAAGGTTTCATATCTAATAAGTGTACCAAGAAAAATCCACCTATTTTTCTCGCTTTGAACTTTGCAGTTTCTGCTTTTTCGCCTTCAAACAAAACATCCACAGTTTGCTCCCAATGTTTTAACCAGAGGTTAAAATGTTGTTCATTTATAATATACCCTTCTGCGCGGTCTACTTTTTTATGCTCGCGCAATGGGTGCCCTATAAAAATACGTTTCATAAAAAGGTTACCTTCCCAAAAATCTGTAAGGTGTTCAAAATGGGAGGGCCAATTTTTAATGTGCCTATTAAATATAGGTCCCAAAAGTACATCTGCTCTCACTCTTGTATAAAAGTTAGTTACAAGGGAATACACATCCTCTCTATTTTTAAGATCTTCTTTCATGATGTGAAGATACTAGATAGACTAATATTTTGTACTTTGCCTTCTTATGAAAAAGATGATTTTCATCCTTTTAATTACTTCAGCCATACTATCTAGAGCTCAAGAATACTCGGCTGAACTTGTTTTTGAGATGCCCCTTAAAGCAGATTTTTTTATTGGAGTAGATGATTACAATGCCTTGTACTACGCAAAAGACAATCAAATAATTAAACAATGGGATGACATAACTATGCAATTTAGTGCATTACAGTTAGGAAAAATTACTTCTATAGATATCCTCAATCCTCTAAAGATTATTGTTTTTTATGACAATTCAAATACAGTGGTAATTCTTGACAATACCCTTTCAGAAATAGAACGGATTAACTTTAGTACTATTCCTGCATATAGAAATATAAGTCATGCATCTAATGCGGGGGACCGTAAGCTTTGGATTTTTAACACAGATGAACAACGCTTAGAAATTTATGACTGGGGACTACGAAAAATTACTACTCAATTTCCTCCTAGAAAGTCTAATGAAACTTTAGTAGTGAGTAATTTTAATTTTGCCTGGGTTGCAGATGATAACTCACTCTCTGAGTATAATATTTATGGCAGTTTTCTGGATGAAAATCACTTAAAGAATATTGAATTTATGAGCCAGTCTCATGGAAATTTACTACTATCTGCAAATACAATATTTCAATACAAAAAGAAAAATGCAAGGGAATTTTTAAAGATAAATTTACCAGAATTACCGCTAGAACAACTTTATTTGAATAATGAAATCCTGTATATTTACAGCCACCAAAAGGTAAAAGCCTTCAGAATTAAATTAGCTAAATAAGTTATCATATGCACATCGCCATCGCCGGTAATATCGGGGCAGGTAAAACTACCTTGACGAAACTTCTCTCAAAACATTTTAAGTGGACACCGCAATACGAAGATGTAGTAGACAACCCTTATCTCGACGATTTTTACAACGAGATGGAGCGCTGGTCATTTAATTTACAGATATATTTCCTAAACAGTCGTTTTCGTCAGTTACTTGACATTCGTGATAGTAAAAAAACAATCATTCAAGACCGCACAATTTATGAAGATGCGTACATATTTGCGCCTAACCTTCATGCAATGGGCTTATTGACAAATCGTGATTTTAATAATTATAAATCTTTATTTGACTTAATGGAGAGTGTTGTAGATGCTCCAGATCTTATGATTTATTTACGTAGTTCTATACCTAACCTAGTATCACAAATACATAAACGTGGGCGGGAATATGAAAATTCTATTTCTATAGATTACTTGAGTCGCCTTAATGAACGTTATGAGGCATGGATACACGGATACGATAAAGGGAAGTTACTGATCATTGATGTAGATAATATTAATTTTGTAGATAACCCCGAGGATCTTGGAAACATTATCAACCGTATTGATGCGGAATTAAATGGGCTTTTTTAATGTAAAACAACCATCTTATTTAGATATAAAAAAGGCTGTCTCTTAGACAGCCTTTTTTATTTATAGTTACTTAATCAAACCGATTGATCTTGCATGTTCTTCTGCAAATTCACTTTTCTCTACGAGTACTGCGGGGGTAGTTTCATATTTCTTTAGAACACCTTGAACTCGCAGCACTTTTTTCTTGTGATTTACACTCCTCAAATATACCGCTAGAATCTGCTCTGGATATTCCTGTGCAACTTCTAGGTATATATCTACATCATGCTCACCACTATCACCTATAAGCACAAACTTTAGATCTGGATACGTCTTTAGAATATTGCGAATCTCATGCTGCTTATGAGGCTTCTCAGGCTTTGGTGTTTTTTCAAAGGGTCCTCTAAAATCTCTTAGTAAGATAGGTCCTTTAGGGAATAATTGATTACGTATAAAAGTTTCTAAATATTTATATAAATTCCAAGGACTATTACTTACGTAAAACATTGGATTTGCCGCTGTTCCAGACTTTCCTCTATGTAATTTTTGATATAACTCGGGGGCACCTTTTAGCGAAGTGCGCTTTCCAACGTCCTTAAAAAGAGTATTAAAAATAACCCGCCATTTTAACAATGATGCCACACCTGTGTGCAAAATTGTATCATCTACATCACTTATAACACCATACTCTGCGGTTTGAGAAGGAATGAGCATCTCACAAGGGAATTTATTTTTTCCAATCACTACCACATCTTTATCTACATCATCAAAACTTACATATAATTGTAGCCATCCCTCACTATTAGTTAACTCTCCAAGACCTTCTACTTTTTCATCTACTTTAAAATAGCCTTCTGCATCAGTAGTGGTATAAAAAACGCTATCATCGGGCAATGTTACTCTTAATTTAGCATGTCTCAACTCATCTGTAGCAAATTGCTTAAAAGCGTTTTTAAACGCAGAAATAAAACCTGTTTTCTCTAAATTAACTCCCTCATGTTCTAATGCCCTACCTATGAGATACAGATGATCTTTTGTACCATAAGATTGATAGCCGTCTATTTGAATGGGGTCTTTATTTTTTGAAAACATATGCTATATGGGTTGTTATGAGGTTACGCTTTCGCGAAAGCGTATGGATTAATTTTAATTAAAAATTAGTTGCATACTATGACACTGCTTTTGGGATACCTTTAAGCTCTCCACGTGCAGGATAGTCTTCTTTGAGAACAAAATCTATAGCATTTAAAACATCTTCATATTGAGGCCTTGCAAAAGGCATCGTTTGGATTGATGAAAAATACAGTGTCCCATCTGGACGCACAAGAAACATCGCTGGCTCACTAAAAAAATCTGGTTCTTTATCTGAAACGGCCTCAGAAATATGTAGACCTAATTCTTTTGCCTTTTCTGCAGGTAAATTATAAGCCAGCGGCAGTGAGGTAAGCTCCCACTCATCTGAGGCTTTATTTGCACGCTTTTCTGAATCCATACTTATTGCAATTAAGTTTACACCTCGCTTTGTAAAGTCTTCAATCTTTGAGGTGAGATCTTTTAACTGCTTTTTGCAAACTGGGCAATGAAGTCCTCTATAAAAAGTAAGCAGTGTAAAGTTTTCAGGATTTTGGTCAGATAATTTCCAATTAGTTCCATTTATTAACTCTAGTTCTAAGTTTGGCATTTCGCTTCTAGGTAAAATCATATCTTTTTTTATTTAAAGATAGTTATAGACCATACTAATAAGCCTTAAAGAGAATGTAAAGGTTTGTTAACCTTAATTTATTTACGGCTATACGTTACTTTTATTAAACCCTAACTGTTGTGCATAAAAAACCGCAAGACCTAGGAAGTCTTGCGGTTAGAATTGGTTTAATAAAGTGAAAAAATAGCTATTTTTTCCTCAATTGGTTTTCAAATGCTTTCATCTGTGCTTTGACCTCAGCTTCTGTTCCTGTAAATTCTTTTGTTTCTGTAGTTTTAACACCGTTATCATCTGTGATCACCTCAACTGTCCCTACAAATGAATTCGCACGTTCTGCTACTGAGAAACGAATTTCTTTTTGAACTTCTTTAAACTCTCTAGCGTCAGTCCCAGCTTCTATAACTGCTACGGCCATATCTATGTCACCTTTTAAAGCAATATCATCCGTATGACCACCTAGAATAGGTGCTATCACAAGACCTATGAGACAGGTAAGTTTTATTAATATATTCATGGATGGACCAGAAGTATCTTTAAAAGGATCCCCTACTGTATCACCAGTAACTGCTGCTTTGTGTGCATCAGAACCTTTGTAAGTCATCTCTCCATTAATCATTACACCAGCTTCAAAAGACTTCTTAGCGTTATCCCAAGCTCCGCCTGCATTATTTTGAAAAATTGCCCACAACACACCGCTCACAGTTACTCCAGCCATATATCCACCTAACATTTCTGCTATATCAAGAGGGTTCATCCCAAATGCGAGTGGAACAAAAGCAATTACTAATGGAAACCCAATGGTAAGCACCCCTGGTAATAACATTTGTTTTAAGGAAGCTTCAGTAGAGATTGCCACACATTTATCATATTCTGGTTTTCCAGTACCTTCCATGATTCCTGGAATCTCTTTAAACTGGCGACGTACCTCTTGAACCATTTCCATAGCAGCTTTACCTACAGCATTCATTGCCAGAGCAGAAAAAACTACTGGCACCATACCTCCCACAAATAACATGGCGAGGACTGGTGCTTTAAAAATATTAATACCATCAATTCCAGTAAATGTAACATACGCAGCAAATAATGCTAATGAAGTTAAAGCTGCAGATGCAATAGCAAAGCCTTTTCCAGTAGCCGCAGTCGTGTTTCCTACAGAATCAAGAATATCTGTGCGCTCTCGTACGATAGGCTCTTGCTCGCTCATCTCTGCAATACCTCCAGCATTATCAGAAATAGGTCCAAAGGCATCAATGGCAAGTTGCATAGCTGTTGTAGCCATCATTGCTGAAGCAGCAAGCGCCACTCCATAAAATCCGGCAAACGCATAAGATGCCCAGATAGCTCCTGCAAATAATAATACAGATGGAAATGTAGAAATCATACCAGTAGCAAGACCTGCTATGATGTTTGTACCTGCACCTGTGCTCGATTGTTGTACGATTTTGAGAATAGGCGATTTTCCTAATCCTGTATAATATTCTGTCACTGATGAAATTACCGCGCCCACAATTAGACCTACAAGGGTGGCATAAAATACGCGCATTGAGGATATTTCTACTAATCCCTCTCCGAAAAACTCCATTTGCATCGTCTCTGGAAGCATCCAAATACATAATCCAAAACAAGCCAAAGCTACAAGAACAATGGAAGTCCAGTTACCTATATTAAGTGCACCCATCACTTGGGCTTCCTTAGCATCATTACTTTTAATTTTTACTAAAAGCGTCCCTATTATAGAAATGATAATACCTACACCTGCAATGGCCATTGGCAACAGTATTGGACCTATTCCGCCAAAATCATCTGCTATATTTCCGCCCATGTCTTTTATTACGTAGTTACCTAGCACCATCGCAGCAAGTACGGTAGCAACGTATGAACCAAATAAATCTGCTCCCATTCCAGCTACATCTCCTACATTATCTCCCACGTTATCTGCAATTGTTGCAGGATTACGAGGGTCATCTTCAGGAATTCCTGCTTCCACTTTACCCACTAAATCTGCACCTACATCTGCTGCCTTAGTATAAATACCACCTCCTACTCTTGCAAAAAGCGCAATAGACTCTGCTCCAAGGGAGAATCCGGCTAGTGTTTCCAAAACAATGGTCATATCCATAGTATTTGTCCATACACCACCCATAAAGAAGTGAAAGAAAAATATAAAAAATGCAGTTAAGCCTAATACTGCAAGTCCTGCAACACCTAGTCCCATTACTGTTCCTCCTCCAAAAGATATATTAAGTGCTTTAGGCAGGCTTGTCCGAGCTGCTTGTGTCGTACGTACATTTGTTTTTGTAGCAATTTTCATCCCTATATTACCAGCAAATGCAGAGAAGACAGCACCACATATAAATGCAATGACAATTAACCAGTGTGTAGTAGGTACAATAAATGATACCACAGCTAGTAAGATGCTCACGATAATAACAAAAAAGGTAAGTAATTTATATTCTGCTTTTAAGAAAGCGAGAGCACCTTCATAAATGTGGTCAGATATTTCTTTCATCTTACCATCACCTGCATCTTGTTTCATTACCCAAGATTGTTTCACAAGCATAAAAATAAGACCTAGAGCTGCTAGCGCGATAGGAACGTAAATCATTATTGATTCCATAAATTTTTAATTGGTTTAGTTAAGGATTTTCAATAAATCCCTTAAAATTTTTAACACCTGCTAATGTAGGAAAATCACTCAAACTAAAAAAGCCTCAACGCAATGCGTTGAGGCTTGGGGCTAACTCTGTGGAAATGTGATTTTTAAATCACATCAATATTATTTAATAGATACTTACCTCACTACGAGGTACGTCAGATTCTTGGTAACGTACGATACATTTAGCGACAATCTCTCTTGCTTCATGTACATCTCCCCATCCTCCGACATCAACTTTTTTCTCTTCAAGATCTTTATAAACTTGAAAGAAGTGCTCAATTTCTTTAATAAGGTGCGGGTTACAGTCAGAAAGATCTGTTAGTTTACTTGCAGACGGATCTGTAACAGGTACACAAATTACTTTTTCGTCTGGGCCTTTTTCATCTGCCATATGAAAGACACCTATAGGTTTTACCTCAATCACACATCCTGGAAATGTAGGCTCTGTTACAAGTACTAGAACATCTAGAGGGTCTCCATCAAGTGCTAACGTTTCAGGTATAAATCCATAATCTGCTGGATACATCATTGAAGAAAAAATCATACGGTCATATCGTATTTTTTTTAATTCAAAATCGTATTCATATTTATTTCGACTTCCTTTTGGAATCTCAATTAATACATCAAATGTTGTTACTTTTTCTGCTGTCATATCTTTTGAAAAAACATCTAAATAATCACTCATTCCTAAATTGTTTGAGAAATTTTTAAAATGTGGTTACTATTACGCTTTCGCGAAAGCGAACTTTTAATATTTTATAAATCAGATTGTTATACCCAAAATAATCAAAAGTATTTCTTTCGGGGTGCAAAAATACACTGAAATAGCTTTACTGCCAAAATTTTACATGTTAAGTTTAGGTTACATAACAGTAATAGCAAGATTAGAAGATTATTTTTAACCTTAAGTTTTAAAAGTAAAATCCAAAGCTACCTGTCACTCCAAATTTTCTAGCGTCTGGTAATTCCCTGTAATTTCCTCTAAAATTAAAATCGATACGAAACACTTTAAAAATGTTACCAACGCCAATACTATATTCATAATAAGGTTCAAGATTAGGTGCTATCATCTCTGGAGTAATCGCAGTTATGATATCTCCCTCTTCAAATAATAAATCTTGAAAGGCAGGTCTATTTAAATCAATATTACCTTGTGAGATATCACCGATGATCCCGCGTACTCCTATAATCTCTCTCAAATTGAGACCTTTTAGAAATGGTATTCTATTGAAGATGCGACCACCAAAATTATGCTCTAATTGTACTGAAACATATTCATCTGTAGTAAACTCATAAAAATTAAGTTGACTAAAAGTATTAAATATAGAAAACAAAGATTGGTTCCCGGGTACTGGACTTAATAAGGCTAATGGTACTTCATCAAAGGTTTTCCCTATTTCTGTAGAGGCATTTAATGTTCCTATACCTCCTAGACGTATGGCTTTTCTTGCAGAAAACTGCACCTTGTCATAACTAAAATCACTCCCTAAAACTCCATCTGTTCCTCTAGTATAGCTGGCGTAAAAACTAGGAAACCATTCATTAGTCACTCTACGTTCTACTCCAAATCCAGAGGTTTTCTTTCCAGGTTCCCAGATAGTGGTAAAAACAAATTCTGCTTGTTTTAGCTCACCAGTGGTGGTGGTTTCTGTCTCATCAGTATAATAATCAAGACTAAATGTTTCTGAAGCAGATTTTAAAGTTCGTAATGAGAAGTCTGTACGAACTTGTAAATTACGTACTACCTCAATTTCGGCGGCAACATTAACGAGCTGGATATTTGTCAATTTATCATTAGTTGCTGTGTTTACTAATGATGAAGATGCTAGATTTCTACCTAACACATCTCGAGAGGTCGTTAAGCTTGCTCCTATTTGCTCTACATCTTGACGGTAACCTCCAGACAGTATAAGTCTACTTTTCTTGTCTAACAACCATTTTCCAGAAATCCCAAACTTACCACGTTCATCTTTTAATCCGTAAGCCACAAAACCTTCTAATCTCCAAGGATCATTCTGCGTAAAGTATGTTCTACCTCCAGCTCTTAACCTTAATCCTTCTACCTCATTAAAACCAAAAGTTGCAAAAATAGGACCATAGTCAAAGTTAAGACTAGGGATCTCATAATACCCAGAAGCCAAAATAGAACCTACATTATATAAGTTTCTGAACTTTTTAACAGTTTTAAGCGTGTCTAGCATCTTATAAACACCTTGCTCATCATCACTTAGCTTCTCGAGTCTGTTTTCTTCCCAGAAAGCATCATCACGATTATAAATATCTTTATCGTAATTGTATACTTCCTTGTCGTAAAAATCTTTGTTTAATTCATTATTAAATGAGTGATTGTCATAGAGCGTTGTACGTTTACCATACATACCTCGAGAAGATTCTTTTTTGTTTATGGCAAAATCTGACAGGAAATAATCTCTAGAAAGTAAAAAAGTGGAATCATTTACAATATCAAATTCTTGCTCCATGTAAATCTCTTTAATCCAGTTTACATTTGCACTTTTAGAAAGTTGCATATTTATCTCCTTTATAGCGTAGGTAGAATCGTTTACCCAAAAGTCACCTTTAAAGGTGAGTTCATTTTTGCGTCTAGGATAGTAAATAATATTATAGCACCACTTATTTTCTCTGTAAGCACTATCTGCTAGTATGTAGTTATACGTTTGTATACCCGTGCGTGAAAGTGGAGAGGTAAAACTTTTATCAAAAAATTGTAAGTAATTATCATAAATGTCATAATCACTGTACAAACTCTTTACAAAACCAATAATGGTCTGATTCTCACTAAAGCCACTATTCTTATTACCTTCAAGAATTTCTTTTTCCTTATTTATTATATTATCTCCATATACTTTTGAGAAAGCCTCGTTTACAAATATGGGAAGGTAGGTTTTACCTGTAATCTTACTCGTATCTGTCTGCTCAAAAATAAATTCCATCCCATCAAATATTTTGCTATTAATGAGAGAGCTATCAATGGTATTTAAGTCAAATTCTAATTTCTCGTACTTATCATAAGCATACTGGTTGTATTGCTTTAATCCGTTCTCACGCTTATTATCCCAAATTTTACGAAGCAAATCTATCGCAGGATTGTTTTTCTTGTCTGTCTTACCTGTAAATATAACTACCTCATCTAGCGTGCCTTGTTCTTCATCTAAGGTGATTTTTAGATCATAATTCACGCTTTTGTCAAGATCCAGTATTTTATTTGAAAAGCCTATAAAGGAAAAGCGTACTTGGTTCCAACTTGCATCAGATTCTAAGTAAAATCGACCATTTTCATTAGTAATAGTACCTTCGTTAGAGCCTACAAAAATGACATTTGCAAATGGTATTGGGTTACCAGTAGTGTCAAATACTTCGCCGCTTACTTTTGTTTGGGCAACTAACAACGTAGCAAAAAGTAGGGCTGCTATCGCACAAAAATGTTTTAGTCTCATAGATTTTTCATTTTCAACCTCACAGCCAGTAGGAGCTGCATAAAAAAGGAATACATTTGAGTCGTTTAGAATGCATCTAATAGTCTAAACATTAATTAAATAAAAAACCCTTTCGTTTCTGGAAAGGGTCAAAGATAAGTCCGCTTTCGCGAAAGCGTTATTTATACAACACTTTTTTAACAGCTTTAATAACATCCTCACTATTAGGTAACCACTCCTTAAGTAATACTGGTGAGTATGGCGCTGGTGTATCTGCTGTATTAATTCTTTGAATAGGCGCATCTAGATAGTCAAAACAATTATCTTGAACCTGATAGGTAATTTCTGTAGATATGTTTCCAAAAGGCCACGCCTCTTCAAGAACCACTAATCGATTTGTCTTTTTTACAGAATCAAAAATTGCTTGATAATCCATAGGTCGTACCGTACGTAAATCTATGATCTCACAAGAAATCCCTTCTTTTTCAAGTTCATCTGCTGCTTTGTAAGCTTCTTTTATAATCTTTCCAAAAGATACGATGGTTACATCTGTACCCTCTCTTTTTATATCTGCTACTCCAATAGGCAATATATATTCTCCGTCTGGCACTTCCCCTTTGTCACCATACATTTGTTCTGACTCCATGAAGATCACAGGATCGTTATCTCTAATAGCGGCTTTGAGCAATCCTTTTGCATCATAAGGATTAGAAGGAACGATTACTTTAAGACCAGGTGTATTTGCAAACCAGTTTTCAAAAGCTTGGGAATGCGTAGCTCCTAACTGTCCTGCAGAAGCTGTAGGACCTCTAAAAACGATAGGACAAGGAAATTGACCACCTGACATCTGTCGGATTTTTGCTGCGTTGTTTATAATTTGATCAATACCTACTAGCGAAAAGTTAAAGGTCATGTACTCTACGATAGGACGACATCCCGTCATGGTACTTCCTACAGCAATTCCTCCAAAACCAAGCTCGGCGATAGGAGTGTCAATTACACGCTTAGCACCAAATTCATCAAGCATTCCTTTTGAAGCCTTGTAAGCACCATTATATTCTGCTACCTCCTCACCCATTAAATAAACGGATTCATCTCTGCGCATTTCCTCGCTCATCGCCTCACAGACAGCTTCTCTAAATTGGATCGTTCTCATAAATAGTATACCCCTTTGGTTATATTGTAATATTTGCTAGGCAAATATAAACTTGTTATCAACTTTTAATAATTATAAGAGATCGTAATACAATACAACTCTTTTAATTTTTAAGATATCAAAAATAAGCAATTCTCTTACCGATAACAATTGGCTAAAAAACATAAAATCCTAAAAATATTTGCTATGCATGCATAGCAAATTATTAATTTTTACCTTATTTTTGTTTCGCAATATTAAAAAACGAGGATAACGCATTTTTTTCACTATTATATTATCAATAAGATAAAAGCGTACCTTTAAAAAAAATAAATTATATGAAAATTTTAGTGTGCATCAGTCACGTACCTGATACAACCTCAAAAATCAACTTTACGGAAGGAGATACAAAATTTGACACAGCTGGTGTTCAATTTGTAATTAATCCCAATGATGAATTTGGACTTACGCGTGCCATGTGGTTCAAAGAAAAACAAGGCGCTTCTGTAGATGTTGTAAATGTAGGTGGTCCAGAAACAGAACCTACATTACGTAAAGCACTTGCAATAGGTGCAGATACAGCGATAAGAATTAATACTCCAGCCTTAGATGGTTATCAAGTTGCAAAAGAAATAGCTAAAGTAGTCCAAGATGAAGGTTATGACCTTGTGATTGCGGGTCGTGAATCTATAGATTATAACGGTGGTATGGTTCCAGGAATGCTTGCTGGACTTATAGACGCAAATTTTGTAAACACCTGTATTAGTTTAGACATAGATGGTACGACTGTTACAGCTACACGTGAGATTGATGGTGGTAAAGAAACTGTTGCCACTTCTCTCCCATTAGTAATAGGTGGACAAAAAGGTCTTGTAGAAGAAAGCGATCTCCGTATTCCAAATATGAGAGGTATTATGATGGCTCGTAAAAAACCACTCAATGTTGTAGAAGCAACAGGCGCAACTACAGAAACAGTCTCTGCTTCTTTTGAAAAACCAGCACCTAAAGGAGCCGTAAAGCTTGTAGATAGCGTAGATGAGTTAATTGACTTACTACACAACGAAGCAAAAGCAATCTAGTGGAAGTTTATTCGCTTTCGCGAAAGCATTAGTATACCACTTAAATTATCACACACCTTAGAATATAGGAACTCAATAAGTATGAAGCTCTTATTTCTTAATTATAAAAATTAATATATGTCAGTTTTAGTATATACAGAATCAGAAAATGGAGACTTCAAAAAAACAGCTTTTGAAGTAGCTAGCTATGCAAAAGGAATTGCAGATATGATGGGGACATCTGTTACTGCAGTTGCTGTAAATGGAGGTGACGCATCTGCCTTAGGTAATTACGGCGTAGAAAAAGTTTTAAACATCAAAAATGATAGTCTTACTGCGTTTAATGCCGCAGCTTATGCAAAAAGTATTGCACAGGCAGCAAAAGCAGAGGATGCAAAAGTAGTAGTTGTAAGCCAGAGCGCAAACGCAAAGTATCTTGCCCCCCTATTGTCCATCGAGCTTGAAGCAGGCTATGCGTCTAATGTAGTCGCGCTTCCAGAAAGTGTTGCTCCTTTTAAAGTAAAGCGTACTGCTTTTACAAATAAAGCCTTTAATAATACCGAGATTACTACAGCGATAAAAATAGTAGGATTAGGTAAAAATGCATACGGTCTTAAAGAAAGTACAGGCGCTGCTACTACAGAAGAGTTTAATCCAGAGGTAGGTGACCTAGGAGTAACCGTACAATCTGTAGATAAAGCCACAGATAAGGTATCTATTGCAGATGCAGAGGTTGTAGTATCTGCAGGTCGCGGACTTAAAGGGCCTGAAAATTGGGGGATGATAGAGGAAATGGCGGACATACTAGGCGCTGCAACTGCTTGTTCTAAACCTGTATCTGACCTTGGGTGGAGACCACACGGAGAGCACGTAGGTCAAACTGGAAAGCCAGTAGCTGCTAATTTGTATATTGCTATCGGTATTTCTGGAGCAATACAGCATCTTGCAGGAATTAATGCTTCTAAAATAAAAGTGGTAATTAATAATGATCCTGAGGCTCCTTTCTTTAAAGCCGCAGATTATGGAATGGTAGGTGATGCTTTTGAAATTGTACCTCAACTTAATGAAAAACTTAAAGCTTTCAAGGCAGCAAACAATTAGAATACATTCTTGTTTATAAATCTAAAAATGAGCTAAATAGAAATATTTTAGCTCATTTTTTATTTAAATGAATTATAAAACTCTCAAAAAAGACAACTATAAGTAACTACCTTAACAAATTAACTTAACAAGTTGTTAACGCTTTTTACTATTTTTGCAACTTATGAGTTTAGTGCGTTTAAATATTAAAGGAATATCCTACAGCCAAACACAAAATGGTGCCTATGCCCTTATTCTTACGGAGCAAGATGGTGAACGTAAATTACCCATTGTTATAGGTGCTTTTGAGGCACAATCAATAGCTATTGCCTTAGAAAAAGAAATCAAACCACCTAGACCCCTCACACATGATTTGTTTAAAAACTTTGCAGATCGTTTTGACATTATCATTAAACAGGTTATTATTCATAAATTAGTTGATGGTGTGTTTTACTCTAGTATTATTTGTGAAAGAGATAAAATAGAAGAAATTATTGATGCACGTACTAGTGATGCTATCTCATTAGCTTTACGCTTCCAAGCACCTATATTCACTTATAAGAATATTCTAGATAAAGCTGGTATATTTCTTAAGGGAAATACTAATCCTGAAGAATTTACAGACAACGACGAGGTTTTGATGGATGAAATTCTTCTTGAGGAGGACTCCTCAAATGAGGCTGGAGACTATAAACGCATGTCTCTTCAAGAACTTAACAATGAACTCGAACAGGCGGTTAATAATGAAGATTACGAAGCTGCTGCAAAAATTAGAGATGAAATCTCAAAACGTAACTAACCCCATTTCTATGCGTAAATTTTTATTACTAGTGCTTTTTGTATTTACATCACTAAGTGCTATTGCGCAAGACTCCACAAACCGTATTGCTCTTGATCCAGATGTGAGTCTTGGACTTTCTGCTAATAGTATAGGGCGGGGTATATTAGGAATGTTGTTTTTAATGGGTGTTTGTTTTGCCTTAAGTAGTAACAGAAAAAAGATTAATTGGAGACTTGTACTCACAGGTTTAGGTTTGCAGTTATTGTTTGCCATATTGGTTCTTAAAGTAAATTTTGTAGCTGCTGGTTTCGATTACATCTCAACAAAAGTAGTTGAGTTTTTAAATATCGCAGAACAAGGAGCATTATTCGTTTTCGGAAAATTAGTAGATCCTTCTGCAAGTATGGGATATATTTTTGCTTTTAAAGTATTACCTACCATTGTTTTCTTTTCTGCATTTACTTCACTTTTGTATTATCTAGGTATACTCCAAATAATTGTAAAAGGTCTTGCTTGGGTGATGAGTAAAACAATGCAACTCTCTGGAGCAGAGAGCTTAGCTGCGGCTGCAAATGTTTTCATAGGTCAAACAGAAGCCCCTTTGGTGGTTAAGCCCTATTTAGAAAGTATGTCAAAATCAGAAATGCTATGTTTAATGGTAGGCGGTATGGCGACCATCGCTGGTGGCGTACTTGCAGCGTTTATAGCATTTTTAGGAGGAGATAATATTGCAGAGCAGGCCATTTTTGCAAAGCATTTACTTACAGCCTCTATTATGTCTGCTCCTGCAGCGATTATCATTGCAAAAATGCTATACCCAGAAACAGAAGAAGTAAGCAGAACTTTGGATATTTCAAAAGAAAAAGTGGGTTCTAATATTCTTGATGCAATTTCAAGAGGGACAACAGATGGTTTAAAACTAGCTGTAAATGTAGGAGCGATGCTACTAGTATTCACTGCTCTTATGGGTGTTATTAACTGGCTTCTTGGGGATTTAATAGGTGATATTACTGGCTTAAACGGACTCATTGCTAGTGTTACAGATGGTAGATATGATGACCTATCTATGGAATTTATTTTAGGGAATGTCTTTGCTCCTGTAGCTTGGCTTATAGGCGTACCTAGCGAAGATATAACCACAGTAGGTCAACTTTTAGGAGAAAAAACAATACTGAATGAGTTTTATGCATATGGCTCCCTAAGCACCCTAAAGGCTAGCGGAGTTATTACAAATTATAGATCTATAGTCATTGCAACTTACGCACTTTGTGGGTTTGCAAATTTTGCCTCTATTGGTATACAGATAGGAGGCATAGGTGTATTAGCGCCTGGACAGCGTGGGACACTTGCTGTCTTTGGTATCAAAGCTTTAATAGGCGGTACAGTAGCAGCACTTCTTACAGCAACCATCGCAGGGATGCTTATTGGCTAGATTTATTTCATGCCATCTTAGAAAAAACATACACCTGTACTTAATCTATTGTAAATTCTACACCTCGTGAAACCAAGCTGTGTTTTTTGAAGGCAACTAATTGACAATCATTACAATATTAACAGTGATGTTAGTGAAGTATTCAAAAAAAATTCTTACTTTCAAAAGTTCATTAAGGTCTCCCTACGTCCCTTCAAAAAAATTATAGTTATGAAAACGTCAATACTTCCTCATCGTTTGCTATTAATCTTATGTGTATTTCCTATAACATTAATTGCTCAAACAAAATTCATCAATTTAGAAGGTTCTGTAAAAGACAAAGATTCTAAAGACATATTAATAGGAGCTACTATTACAATAGAAAACACAAATACAAGTACAATCACTAATAGCGAAGGGGATTTTGTTATCAAATTTCCTGAACAGGCTACATTACCGTCACTGATGGTAAAAGCTGTTGGGTACAAAGATCTAATAATTGATGTCATAGATCCATCTGAAAAACTAAAAATCAAAATGACGCCAAGTGAGATAAGCCTTAATGAGGTGGAGGTTATCGCTTACAAAAGTGCTCAAGATCTTGTCTCAAAAGTTTTTGACAAAAAAAGAATAAATTATAGTCAAGAGAAGGTGAAAATGATGGCCTTTTATCGAGAGACGATAAAAAGTAGGAGAAAAAATGCATCTCTTGCTGAGGCTGTTGTTTCTATAGAAAAGCAACCCTATTCGAGTAATAAAGATGACAAGGTTAGCCTTATAAAATCAAGAAAAGATACTGATTATAGTAAACTAGATACCATCACTTTAAAATTGCAAGGAGGTCCATTTAGTACACTATATGTTGACCTTATGAAGTATCCAGAGTATATTTTTACACCAGAGGCTATGGGTGCCTATGATTTCTCATTCAATAATACTACGAACCTCAATGGT
The DNA here is from genome assembly GCF_007827465.1 of Dokdonia sp. Hel_I_53. Lineage (NCBI taxonomy): Bacteria > Pseudomonadati > Bacteroidota > Flavobacteriia > Flavobacteriales > Flavobacteriaceae > Dokdonia > Dokdonia sp. Hel_I_53. The sequence continues at coordinate 2,361,873 of NZ_VISL01000001.1, read as the reverse complement.
AGAGATGTGTTGATTGTTGCTTTTAAACCAAACCCGAATGTTATAACGCCACTTTATAAAGGCGAACTTTTTATAAGTACAGACGATCTTGCTTTGCAGAAAGCTACATTTAGCCTTGATCTCAAAAATAGCTCTGAGGTGAATAAAATGTTTGTAAAAAAGAAACCAAGTGATGTTCGCGTGAAAGCAAGAGACATCTCGTATATAGTTGATTATAGGGAAAAAGATGGGAAGTGGTATTACGGCTACAGTAAAGCAAACTTATCTTTTGAAGTAAAAAAACCACGTAAACTATTCAAATCCATATACACTCTGTCTTGCGAGATGGCAATTACGGACTGGCGTATTTTACCTAATGAAGAACTTCTTAAAGGAAGAGTTATTAAACCATCTATCATTATGGCAAATGAACGAATAGGATTTAAGGACCCAGATTTTTGGGGTGAATTTAATGTCATAGAGCCTGAGAAATCTATTGAAACTGCCATAAAAAAAATTCAACGTAAGCTCGAAAAAGATGATGATTTTAGAGCATCACTGAGTTCTAACTAGTGTATAACTTTTTTATAACACAAGACACCTTTTGTTGTTAAAAACAGAAGGTGTCTTTATTTTGCATAAAATTAGCTCAGATTCTAAAACTAATATTTGAACTCACTGAAATAATATTATTGAAACAATGAAACAATACCACGATCTTATAAAGCACGTTTTAGAAAATGGTAATCAAAAAGGAGATCGAACAGGAACTGGTACCAAGAGTGTATTTGGGTATCAAATGCGTTTTGATTTATCTAAAGGGTTCCCAATGGTGACCACGAAAAAATTACACCTTAAATCTATTATTTACGAACTCCTATGGTTTTTACAAGGAGATACAAATATTAATTATCTCCAAAAAAACGGCGTTAGGATCTGGAATGAATGGGCAGATGAAAACGGAGATCTAGGTCCCGTTTATGGGTACCAATGGCGGAACTGGAATGGTGATGAAATTGACCAAATTTCTGATATTGTAGAAACATTAAAAACAAATCCAAATAGCAGACGTATGCTGGTAAGTGCTTGGAACCCGTCTGTTTTACCTGATACTAAAGAATCTTTTTCAACTAACGTAGCAAATGGAAAGGCAGCACTTCCTCCTTGTCATGCCTTTTTTCAATTTTATGTAGCAGATGGAAAATTAAGCTGCCAGTTATACCAACGCAGTGCAGATATTTTTCTAGGAGTACCATTTAACATCGCTAGTTACGCTCTGTTCACAATGATGATGGCTCAAGTCTGTGGTTACGAAGCAGGAGATTTTATTCACACCTTTGGGGATGCACATATATATAGTAATCACCTAGAACAAGTTGAACTTCAATTATCAAGGGATTTTCGTACATTACCTACTTTAAAAATAAATCCAGAGGTAAAAAATATCTTTGACTTTACTTTTGACGACTTTACTTTAGAAAATTATGACCCACATCCGCATATTAAAGGTGCTGTCGCCGTTTAAATAATTTAGTAATCCCCAAATCAAACCCAATTAAACTAATGAAGAACTTATTTTTATTTTTATTTTTATTCGCAGGAGCGACCCTTATGGCTCAAGAAGGTGTAACGATGAAACGCTCTACCGTATTAAAAATTGAAGAAGTGCCTCCTACATGGCCAGGTTGTACAGGATCAATTAATCAAAAAAGCAACTGCTTAAGACAAAAACTTGCTACTCATGTAGTAAAAAATATGAAATTCTCTAATGATCACAAATCCGGATCCAGGGTGATTGTTGATATGGTAATTAGTAAAGAAGGTAAACCCGTCATTAACAAGATTACTGGCGGAACCTCAGGAATGCAAGTTGCAGTACGTGATGCGGTTATGACCATTCCCACATTAAAACCAGGTCATATGGGAGGAACCAAAAAAGAAAGCAAACTTGAATTACCATTTCAATTTTAAAAAAATTGTAAATCAATTTCATAAGTGGTTAAAACCACTTCATTAAGTATTCAATTTTAAAACTCCGCTTTGCGGAGTTTTTTAGTTTTATTGTAACCCACTATCATCCGTAACGTGTCCTATTAAATTACATCCACTTAAAATTATGTTATTAATTAAACCATCTCTCTAAAAAACTCGTAATTTTAGAAATAAAGATCTTGGCTCCTACAACCTTACCCAATTTCTTAAAATATCTCTATGAGCACCACACAAACAATAGTTAATTTTTTTAGTGAAACTAGAGCTTATTCTGAGCAAATTTGTAAACCCCTTGAAGTAGAAGATTATGTAGTCCAACCTGTAGTTGACGTTTCTCCACCTAAGTGGCATTTAGGTCATACAACTTGGTTTTTTGAAGAGTTTATTCTCAAACCTCACAAGCAAGGTTATAAATTATTTAGTGATGATTTTGCTTTTGTGTTTAATAGTTACTACGAGAGCGTAGGAAAAAGAGTGGTTCGCACAGATCGTGGTAATCTCTCAAGACCCACAGTAGCACAAGTATATTCCTATAGAGATTATGTTACGCAATCTATAGAGGAACTACTAGAAGAACCAATAACAGAACAAGTAAAAAAATTACTCACCATAGGCATCCACCACGAAAAACAACATCAAGAATTACTCATTACAGACATTAAATATATTTTAGGGAACAACCCTTTAATGCCAAAATATGAGGGAGATATACTCTTTCGCGAAAGCGAAAAAACTTCTACACCCGCATTTATTAATATCAAGGAAGGAGTTTATGATATAGGACATGCAACTGCAGGCTTTTGTTATGACAATGAGCTAAGTAGACATAAAGTCTATATTCAAAATTTTGAAATATCTACACGACTCGTTACTAACGGTGAATGGATCGATTTTATAGATGCTGGTGGTTACACATCAACCCTTCTTTGGCATGCAGAGGGATGGGATTGGGTTCAGAATAATGCTATTACTGCACCTATGTATTGGCATAAAGTCAATGGTGAGTGGTATCAATACACTTTAGATAATGCTCTTGAGAGAATTGACTTAAAGGCTTCTGTATCTCATATCTCTTATTTTGAAGCATTTGCTTATGCAGAGTGGAAGGAAATGCGTTTACCTACAGAGTTTGAGTGGGAAATTGCAAATAAACATTTTAATTGGGGTGATAGATGGGAGTGGACAGAAAGTGCTTACCTACCCTACCCAAATTACACTAAAGCACCAGGAGCGTTAGGAGAATATAATGGTAAGTTTATGGTTAACCAAAAAGTGCTAAGAGGAGGATCTGTTGCCACACCCAATAAACATACACGACACACTTACCGCAATTTTTTTCAAACAAGCTTGAGGTGGCAATTTACTGGACTTCGCCTTGTGAAAAAGTAATACAATATTATCAGTTAAGCTAAAGTCTATGACGACTAAAAGAAAAATAACATACGCTTCTAATTTTGAAAAAGACACTGCAGAAGGTCTTAGTTCTTTTCCAAAATATCTTTCTTCAAAATATATTTATGATAAAAAAGGAGATAAACTCTTTCAAGATATAATGGAAATGCCCTCCTACTATCTTACGGGCGCCGAGTTTGAAATTTTAGAAACACACAAGGAGGCTATCTCTGAGGCTTTTACAAGCCCCTCTGGATTTGACCTAATTGAACTAGGAGCAGGTGACGGTAAAAAAACAAAAATATTACTAAGACACCTCGTTTCTCGGGATGATGATTTTTGCTATCTACCTATTGATATAAGCCATAATGTACTAGAAGGTCTGGAGAAAAGTGTACAGGAGGAGCTTCCTAAAGTAGACATTAAACCACAGCAAGGTTCGTATTTTGACGTTCTAGAAAGTGTAGCAGATTATAATAGTCGTAAAAAAGTGATTATGGTTTTAGGATCTAACATTGGAAATCTTTTACACCCTCAAGCCATAGATTTTTTGACTAATATTCAAGAAGCAATGAGTCAAAAAGATCTGCTCTTTATGGGCTTTGATCAAAAGAAAAACCCACAAACTATTCTTGATGCCTACAATGACCCAGAAGGAATAACAGCAGCATTCAATAAAAATTTACTCCACCGTATCAATGATGAAATGGATGCAAATTTTGACGTAGATTCTTTCAAACATTGGGAAGTTTACAATCCAGAATCTGGAACTGCAAAAAGCTATTTAGTAAGTACAAAAGAGCAATCTGTTTCAATCAATTCTCTAGGCCTGACGATTCATTTTACACCTTGGGAATCAATCCATACAGAAATAAGCCAAAAATATGATGATACTATCGTCGAGTGGTTGTCAGGAGAATCTGGACTTCAAATTATTGATCAATTCACAGATAAAAATTCATATTACAAAAACTATGTATTTACAAAAAGATAGGGTTCTGCTTTCGCGAAAGCAAAAATGAAACACCTTAAAAAATATCAAATATGAAAGCTATCTGGAATAACCAAGTCATTGCGGAAAGCGAGGATACCATTGTTGTAGAAAACAACCATTATTTCCCTCATAATACCCTTAAAAAAGAGTTTTTTAAACCTAGCAGACAGAAATCCACTTGTCCGTGGAAAGGTGAGGCCTCCTATTATTCAATATCAGTCAACGGTAAAGAAAATACTGATGCAGCATGGTTTTACCCAAATACCAAAAACAAAGCAAAAAATATAGAAAATAGAGTGGCTTTCTGGAAAGGAGTTTCTATCATAGAATAGATTACAGCAGGTCTACTACATTTTTATTGTCTATCCAAATAGTGTAGCAATTCTTCTAAATCGCGCTCTGTATTAAAATAATGAAAACTTGTCCTTAAACCATCTCCGCGTAACGAAGCAATGATGTTATTGCTACGCAAAGACTTCAAAAGATGTTCATCTCCAGAAATATTGTAAAAACACCCATGATCCATACGGTTTGCAACATCAGCCTCTAATAAACCTCTATCTTTAAAAGCAATACTTACTTTATGATGTATACTTTGTAAGTTTGATTGAATAACGTCCATTCCTATATCATTAATTAAATCTATAGCCACTCCTAAACTTCCATAATTTAATGTGTCCTGATGTCCTGGCTCAAAACGGCCTATGAAATTTCCTTCTTGTGGCTTGTATTTTCCCTGAAAAGAGTTAAATCCTGTTGTTTTTGGAGCTACTTGCTGTGCAATCACTTCTTTAAATAAAAAAAAGGCATTGCCATAACCTGCATTCATCCATTTATAGCAACTGGCTCCTATAACATCTATACCAGAGTTGTCAAAATCGAAGACCTCAGTGCCTACATATTGCGTTGCATCAGCAAGAAACAAAGTAGATGGATACTTAGCTTTAAGATCTTTTAGAAACTGATGATTCACTTTTATCCCTGATACCCACTGAACTAATGAAAATGCAAAAATATCAGGCTGGGATTTTGAAAAAGCGTCTTCAATTCTATTCTCAAGATCTGCATCTATAGAAACATAATTAATCCCAAAGTCCCTGCTCTCAAAAGGCCAGTTCACAGATGGATAATCCCCATCTAGCAGCAAAACATTTTTATAATGTATAACTCCTTCTAACAACGTATTAAAACCGTAAGAAAAATTAGGTACCAGGGCTACTCTATTTGATGCACAAGAAAATAACCTACCTACTTTTTCTCGAACCTCAGACAAAATAGTGCCCTGATTTTCTTTGAGAATGCTTCCTTTTTCTAAAAAATCTGCATCATGCTGCCTACGCCATTCCATTACGGGAAGTGGCAATAAACCGGATGCCGCAGTATTGAGATATGTATATTGATCCAGTATGGGAAATAGTTTTGCAAAATTTTTCATAAGCCTTCTATTGTTGCTTAGTAAAATAGTAATTTTATATAGCAAAAGCTTATCAAGCTTTCACCACTAAAGGTCGCATATTATGTCATTATTCTCAAAAAAAACCAACACTTCTTCTATAGATCCAGAGCAAAGAGAACTTATAGAGAATGCACAGGCTCGTATTAAACAAAAAAAGAAACTCTATCGTCACTTTGTTTTATTTCTAGCTGGAGCAATCGTATTAATTGTTCTCAACCTTGCCCTAGGCATAGGAAAAGAATTTAAAATCCTAAATATTGACTGGTTTGTCTGGGCTATTCTCTTATGGTCTTTCTTTTTTCTTGTACACATAATAAATGTCGTATTTATGAGTAGCTTTATGAATAAAGAATGGGAGAAAGAACAACTTGATAAACTTGTTACTAAGCAAAAATTAAAAATTGCAGAGTTAGACGAGGCCATACAACAAAAAATGCCTCTCCCTGAAAAAAAAAAGCCATCTTTAAAAGACCCGAATCTTCCACTTACAGATCAAAATACTCCCCTATGATTACAATGATTGCTGCGGCAGGAGAAGGTAACGAATTGGGGAAAGATGGTGATCTCGTATGGCATTTACCCGATGATTTTAAAAGATTTAAAAAACTCACAACGGGTCATCACATAATAATGGGTCGTAAAACTTGGGAATCTTTTCCTCGCCCCCTACCTAACCGCACTCACATTATAATTACTAGAAAATCAAATTATAATGCAGAAAATGCAATAGTTGTACATAATATAGAGGATGCGCTTACGTATAGTAAAGACGACGATCATACTTTTATTATAGGTGGTGGAGAGATTTATAAACTGGGCTTGACCTATGCTACTCATATAGAATTAACACGTGTTCACGGTCATTTTAATGCAGATGCTTTTTTTCCTGTGATTGACAAAGATAAATGGGAATTAATAGAGAACCATCATCACAAAAAAGACGATAATCATAACTATAGTTTTACCTACGAGACTTATAAGAAAGTTAGGTAGCTTAAATTGAATTTAAGAATGTTAATTCCGCTTTCGCGAAAGCGGAATCTCCAACATACAATTTGTATTTTTACAACTGAAACTAACTATTATGAAAGCATATATATTTCCAGGTCAAGGAGCTCAGTTTACAGGAATGGGACTGGATATTTTTGAAAAGTATCCAGTAGCTCAAGACTTATTTCTCAAAGCAAACGACATTCTAGGGTTTAATATCACTGAAACCATGTTTGAAGGTTCGGCCGAAGATCTTAAAGAAACTAAGGTGACACAACCCGCCATATTTATACACTCAGTAGCGCTTCAAGCTGTTCTTGAAAATTTTGACCCAGCGATGGTTGCAGGACATTCCTTAGGTGAATTTTCTGCTTTGGTAGCTTGTGGTGCGCTCTCATTTGAAGACGCTCTTTTACTAGTAAGTAAAAGAGCACAAGCAATGCAAAAAGCTTGCGAATTACAACCATCAACAATGGCAGCTGTACTTGCGCTAGAAGATTCGGTTGTGGAAGAAGTCTGTGAAGGAACCGATGGTATTGTGGTAGCTGCAAATTACAATTGCCCTGGGCAATTAGTAATTTCTGGTGAGGTAAATGCGATAAATGCTGCTTGCGCCACTATGAAAGAGCGCGGAGCAAAGAGAGCTTTAGTACTTCCTGTAGGTGGTGGTTTTCACTCTCCCATGATGGAGCCAGCAAGAGAAGAATTAGAAAAAGCTATTGAGCAAACGATCTTTAAGGACCCTATATGTCCTATTTATCAAAACGTATCCGCTAAAGCCGTTACAAGTGCAAGTGAAATTCAAAAAAATCTCATCGCACAATTGACAGCTCCTGTAAAATGGACGCAAACAATACAACAAATGATTGCAGATGGAGCGACAGAATTTATTGAAGTGGGTCCCGGACGTGTTTTACAAGGTCTTGTTAAGAAAATTGACCGTAGTGCTACAGCAGGCAGTGCACAGCTTCCTGAATAGAAAAAAATTATAAAAAAAATCTCGGTATCCGAGATTTTTTTTTTTGAATAATTTAAATGACATATTGGAAATATTCCTAATTTACTTATATTTACCTTATGGGCATAAATGATTTACCTTCAGAAATAAGAAGATTTAAAGAAGTACGTGAAGATCACGATTTTACTCAAGCAGAATTTGCAGAGCAATTAGGAATAAAGAACTCAACAGCAGATATTGAACGTGGTCGTACAAAACTCTCTGGTCAAGTAATCACAGAATTGCTCCGATTATTTCAGATCAATCCATTATGGATTTATGGATATAGTAATCAAAAACACCTTAATACTGACAAAGGAGACGTAAGTCCTAAAGTCGTTGTAGTAGATAAAGACGATCAAGAAAATATGGTGTTAGTTAATCAAAAAGCAGCCGCAGGTTACCCTAACAATATTGCAGATGTCGAGTGGTATCAAAAATTACCCGCATTTGATTTACCATTGCCACAGTATCGCAATGCAACCTACCGAGGTTTTCAAGTAGAAGGAGATAGTATGTTACCCAATTTTAGACCAGAAGACTGGGTACTAGCAAAGGGCGTAGAAGGATTAGAAAGTGCTAGCGACAATAAAGTTTATGTGATTGTGATGCAGGATGCTGTAGTGATAAAGAAACTACAAAAGCTTCCAGATACATCACGAGTTTTACTTATTTCAATAAACAAGGAATATGCTCCCTATGAGGTTGAAGTAAGTAATATACAAGAAATATGGCAAGTTAACAGTAAGTTGACCTTTAGCTTAGATGAAAATAGTAGTAATAATTTACTAAAAGAACTCCAGCAATCTATGGAGGATTTAAAAGCACAAATGACAAAATTTAAAGCATAAAAAAGAGTCAATACTTTCGTATTGACTCTTTTAAATTTATAAAAACTTCAGATTAATCGTCAGTTTTTACTTTTACTTCACCGTTTTCGTCTACTTTAATTTTTGTCTCGTCGCCATTGGCGTCTTCGACTTTTAATTTGTAGCCGTCATCTGTGTTTTTTTCTTTGATATCAGCGCCATTTTCTTTTGCCTCTTCGATCAAAGTTTCAGTTTCGGTTTTTTTCTCTTTACAAGAAGAAAGTGAGATTGCTGCAACACCTAGTGCTACAACTGCTATTTTCAGAGTTTTCATAATTTTTAAATTTATTGAGTTAATAAAATCAACAAATAGAATTTAGTTATCGTCTCCTATCTTTTCAATCTCTTCGTTAATTTCTTTATTTACCTCATCGTCAACTTTCTTTGCAGTACGTTCTAATATACCACCATCATCATCACTAGTTTCAACTTCTACCTCGCGGACTACTGTTGTTTCTTTGGTTTCTGTCTCCCTACAGCTAGTGAAACTTAATCCTACTAAAATTAGAGCTGCAATAGCTACTTTTTGTAATTTCATAATTATAATATTAATTAGTGGGACAAATGTATGTCGGTATTAACAACACCTTTGATAATTGATTACCAATTATTTCTAAAAAATTAGTTAACATTTCATACTTATTAATCTTTATCGCCAAAAACTGTTAAATTAAAATAACCCTATGGATTTCGAGTTGTTGTACAATTTTTTAGAGACATTGCAAAAAAATAATTCTAAGGAATGGATGGATACCCACCGTAAAGAATATCACCATGTACGTGACTTATACATTAAATGGCTAGACCACCTAAATGACAAGTTCCTAAAGATTGATAAAGACTACTTTGATACACCTGGAAAGAAAGCTATCAATAGAATTAATAATAATTTGTTATTTCATCCCACAAAACCTATTTATAAAGATCATTTTGGAGCAGGTCTTGATCAAAAAACAAAGCAAGGTGATTTTTATATAGAAATTGGCCTACACCAGAACTTAATTGCAGGTGGCTACTGGAGACCCAAGAAAGAAATTTTAAATAGTATTCGTGAAGCAATTGATTATAATGGGGAAAATCTTAAAGCTATTCTAGAGAAAGAATCATTTAAGAAGTTATTTGGAGGGCTGTATACAGACCATCAATTAATTACTGCGCCAAAAGGGTACTCAATGAAACATCCTCATATAAATTTACTTAGGCAGAAAACATTTGCTGTTGAACTAACGCTTACGCGAAAGCAAGTAGTTTCTTCAGGTTTTGAGGATACTATTATTACAGCTTACCAAGAGATGCTGCCCTTTAGAAGATACCTACGGGAAGCTGTTTCTGTGTAAAATAATTTTTAGCTTGGGAAAGAAAATCAATTATTCAAAATAATTTGATACAGCCTTAGTGGCTCCAGTATTGCTGTTGATGAAATGTCCAGCGATCATCCCAGTTTGATTTCTGAAATTTATATCAGTGGTTAATTTAGTGAGTATTTTATTTAACTCCTCCTGATTAGACACCGAATACAGCCCAGCTAATTGCTGTAAGCGTTTTGCCTCTGGAAAATTTTTAAAATTTGAGCCAATAACTATCGGTGTGCCAAAAGTGGCAGGCTCTAATATATTATGTAAACCTGTTGTTCCCATAGCCCCACCCACATAAGCAATATCTGCATAACTGTAAATTTTTGCAAGTAGTCCGATTGTATCGATAATCAAAACCTGAGCCTTCTTTAAATTTTCTTCAGTGTATTGAGAATAACGTGTTGATTTAACAAGTAATCTACTTTCTAAATCTGCAATTTTATCAGGTTTTATCTCGTGTGGAGCTATAATAAACTTAATATCAGAAGAAGCATCATTTATAAATGAAAGCAATACTTGCTCGTCTTCTGACCATGTACTACCGCAAACGACACAAAGTTTACCTTGCTTAAATGTCTCGATAAAATCTAAAGTGTTGTCCATCTCAATTTGATGACTTACTCTATCAAAACGGGTATCCCCACTTACAGCATAATTTGTAAAACCTAACTGTTTTAGAGCTTCCGAAGAGGCTTTATCTTGTAGGAAGAAATATTCAAAACTTTTTAGTGACTCTTTCATCCACTTGCCGTACCATCTAAAAAATGGTTGACTCTCTCTAAATACTCCAGATATCAAAAAGGTGCGTACATTTTGGCGTTTTAATTCATTTAGATAATTTGGCCAAAATTCATATTTTACAAATAAAGCCATATCTGGAGATAAGATTTCTAGAAACTCACAAGCATTAGCAGGTGTATCAATAGGTAGATAGACGGTTGCTTTCGCGAAAGCGTTATCCTTTTTTATTTCATATCCAGAAGGAGAGAAAAAACTAACCACCCACTGATGATTAGGAAATCGTTGTTGTAAAGCTTTCATCACTGGAAGACCTTGCTCATATTCACCTAGAGAGGCTGCATGCATCCACATCACAGGCGGACCTTTTTCTAAAGCACTCCTGAGTGTTGCCATTGTATTTTTTCTTCCTATCACAGACTTTCTGATTTTTTTATTAAAAAATCCTACAATTGGCAACAATAATTGTGCAAGTATGATTACGAAAGAATAGAGGCTCTGCATCTCGTAAAAGTAGTGCTTTGTCTATAAATAAATTGTTCATGGGATAGAGATTTTGTATTTTCGTTTAAGACCTATTTTAGTGTCTTTATTATAATAAATACTCCGTAGCGTAGGTACTTTCAACGCTCCCACATACAATGAAAAAAATACAAATGGTCGATCTCAAAGGCCAATACCAGCAAATTAAAGATCGTGTAAATACCTCCATTATGGAAGTTATTGAAACTACTTCATTTGTAAATGGCCCTGAAGTACATCAATTTCAAAAAGAGCTTGAAGAATACCTTGATGTTAAGCACGTAATTCCTTGTGCAAATGGTACAGATGCACTGCAAATTGCTATGATGGGTTTAGGTCTAGAACAAGGAGATGAAGTCATCACTGCAGATTTTACATTTGCAGCAACGGTAGAAGTCATAGCGCTTCTTAAACTCACTCCAGTACTTGTTGATGTAGATCCAGTAAATTTCAATATTGATATTGAAGCTATCAAAAAAGCAATTACTCCAAAAACTAAGGCTATTGTACCTGTCCATTTATTTGGAATGGCAGCAAATATGGATGCCATCATGGATCTAGCAAAAGAACATAACCTATATATAATTGAAGATAATGCTCAGGGAATAGGATCAACGTACACTGGGCGTAACGGTCAGAAAGTTAAAACTGGGACTATAGGACATATAGGCACCACTTCTTTTTTTCCATCAAAAAATCTAGGATGCTATGGTGATGGCGGCGCCATATTTACAAATGATGATAAGCTTGCACATACAATAAGAGGTATCGTGAATCATGGTATGTATGAGCGTTATCATCATGATGTAGTAGGGGTTAATAGTAGACTTGATTCTATACAGGCCGCTGTGCTACGCGCAAAGCTACCTCATCTTGATGCCTACAACACTGCAAGAAGAGATGCCGCAAGGAAGTATTCAGATGCTTTTTCAAATCACGAAAAAATAATTACTCCTATCATTTGTGATAGCTGTGACTGTCATGTTTTTCATCAGTACACACTTCGTGTAAAGGATACAAATAGAGATGCTTTAGTTACACATTTAAATGAAAACGGAATTCCTTGTGGTGTGTATTATCCTATACCATTACATAGCCAGAAGGCATATAAAGACAAGCGTTACAATGAATCAGATTTCCCAGTGACCAATGCTATCGTTAAAGATTGTATCTCGCTCCCTATGCATACGGAACTTGATGATGAGCAGATTGCCTTTATCACCCAGACTGTGATTAATTTTATTAGTAGATAAAACATATTTATGAAATACCTCATCACTATACTGCTTACTTTCATAGTTAGCAGTATGCTTTATGGACAAGAAACACTTATTCACTGTGGTAAATTTATAGACACTCAAAATGGAAAAGTACTTTCAAAACAAACCATCACAGTTTCTGGAAATAAAATTATCAAAGTAGAAGCTGGTTACGCTTCCGCGAAATCGAACGAACACATAATTAATCTCAAAGCATATACAGTAATGCCTGGTTTTATTGATATGCATGTTCATATTGAAGGTGAAACAAATCCCAAGAGATATTTAGAAACCTTTACTAAAAATGAGGCTGATATCGCATTTACTGCTGCCGAAATAGCAGAGCGAACCCTCAACGCAGGATTTACCACCGTTAGAGATTTGGGTGGCACAGGAGTAAACGTTTCTTTACGAAATGCCATAAATGCTGGCACTATAAAGGGACCTCGAATTTTTACTGCGGAGAAAGCGATAGGCACCACAGGCGGTCACGCTGATCCTACCAATGGCTATAAAAATTCACTCATGGGCGATCCCGGGCCTGCAGAAGGTGTGATTAACAGTGTTGATGATGCTAGAAAAGCGGTTAGACAACGTTATAAAAATAGCGCTGATTTGATTAAGATAACCGCAACTGGCGGCGTTTTGAGTATAAGCAAGAATGGTGAAAATCCGCAATTTAGACAGGAGGAAGTCAATGAGATTGTACGAACTGCAAAAGAATATGGAATGCATGTCGCTGCTCACGCTCACGGTAAAGAGGGTATGCAACGGGCTATAAAAGCTGGAGTACAAACGATCGAGCACGGTTCTTTTATGGATAGAGAAACTGTAGCCCTTATGAAAAAATACGGTACCCATCTTGTCCCAACACTGTCTGCTGGGAAGTATGTTGCAGCAAAAGCTGAGATAAAAGGATATTATCCAGACATCATCATCCCTAAAATTGAGAAGGTAGATGCAACCCTTAAACAAACTTTTACTATGCTAGCACAATCTGATGTAAATATCGCTTTTGGAACGGATGCTGGTGTATTTCCACACGGAGAAAATGCAAAAGAATTTAAATACATGGTAGATTACGGCTGGTCTCCTTTGTTTGCTCTACAATCGGCAACTGTGACTAACGCAAAACTTTTAGATATGGAAGGTAACATAGGTGTTCTTTCTGAAGGTGCTTTTGCTGATATAATTGCCACAAAAGAGAATCCTATTGAGAATATTTCAACAACAGAAAACGTTATGTTTGTTATGAAAAATGGGGTGGTTTATAAAAATAAATAGTGGAAGTATTAATTTACTTGAATTATTTTAATCCCCGATTTCGTTAGCGCCCAGTAAAATATCTTTAATTTTTATCTATAAACTGAAATAGATAAAAAAAAACTATAAAAAACACTTTGTTTACTACAGAAAAAACTTAAATTTGCATCCGCTATGAGAAATAGCATTTGTTCATAAACATACTGCGAAAGTAGCTCAGGGGTAGAGCATCACCTTGCCAAGGTGGGGGTCGCGGGTTCAAATCCCGTCTTTCGCTCTTATTGCTGCTTTCGCGAAAGCGGCATATAAAACATACCAATTTTTCGCAATTGCGAAAATGCTCGAGTGGTGGAATTGGTAGACACGTTGGACTTAAAATCCAATGTCCATTAGGACGTACGGGTTCAAGTCCCGTCTCGAGTACTAAACCTCTTTATCATTGATAAAGAGGTTTTTTTATGTTCTATAATTTAAAGTCCCCTAGTGCGCTTTAGATCCGCTTTTCTTTACTAACATCCTCTTAATCTCATTCAGCTTCATTAATGCTTCCACAGGAGTTAGCGTATCAATATCTGTATGTAAAATTTCTTCTTTTACTTGTTCTAGTAGCGGATCATCTAGATTAAAAAAGCTTAATTGCATTTCTTCTTCAGCTGTTTTCTTAAGTGTTTCCGTAAGCTTTTCACTCCCGTGAGATTTTTCTAGCTTTTCCATCATCTTAGTAGCACGTCGCAATACTTGTTGTGGCATTCCTGCCATTTTTGCTACATGAATACCAAAACTGTGTGCGCTGCCGCCTGGGACTAATTTACGCAAGAATAATACGTTATTCTTAAGCTCCTTTACAGAAACATTATAGTTACGCACTCTTTGGAAGGAATCGCTCATTTCATTAAGTTCGTGGTAATGAGTCGCAAAAAGTGTTTTAGGTCTTCCTGGATGTTCGTGTAAAAACTCACTAATAGCCCAAGCGATAGAAATTCCATCATAGGTGCTTGTCCCACGCCCTATTTCATCAAGTAATACTAAACTTCGATCACTAAGGTTATTAAGAATACTAGCCGTCTCATTCATCTCTACCATGAAGGTACTCTCGCCCATCGAGATATTATCACTTGCACCTACCCTTGTAAAAATTTTATCTACGAGACCTATATGTGCAGCCTCAGCTGGCACAAAACTCCCCATTTGGGCAAGTAGAACAATCAAAGCTGTTTGACGAAGAATAGCACTTTTTCCAGACATATTAGGGCCCGTGATCATAATCATTTGTTGGTCATCACTGTCTAGTAAAACATCATTAGCTACATATTGTTCACCTAGTGGCAGTTGTTTTTCAATCACAGGATGACGTCCTTTTTTGATGTCAATAATTTTTGAATCATCTAGCGTAGGCTTTTTATAATTATTCTCTCTAGCTAATTGAGTAAAACCGAGCAAACAGTCAAGTTGTGCAATTTGGCTTGCAGTAGCCTGTATCTGTTCTATAAATGTCGATATCCAATTCACTAACTCTGAGAACAATTGCTGTTCTATCGCCTGTATACGCTCCTCTGCTCCTAGAATTTTCCCTTCATACTCTTTGAGCTCATCTGTAATATAGCGTTCTGCATTTACCAGTGTTTGCTTGCGTATCCATTCTTCAGGAACTTTATCCTTATGCGTATTACGTACCTCTATATAATACCCAAATACATTGTTTGATGCTATTTTAAGAGAAGTGATACCGGTGCGCTCTGTCTCGCGTTCTAGCATCTTCTCTAAATAATCTTTTCCTCCTTGAGATAAGGCTCGTAGATCATCAAGCTCTTGGTGAAATCCTGAAGCAACGGCACCTCCTTTTAAAATAGATACAGGTGCTTCCTCCTTGAGGCTTTTTTTAATTTTTGAACGTAGCACCTCACAATCTTTAAGCTGTTCTGCTATTAATTTAAGAGATTCGTTATCGGTTTTAGAGGCAATAGATTTTATAGGAACGACAGCCTCCAGTGAGTTTTTTAATTGTATTACCTCCCGCGGATTAATCCTTGCAGTTGCCACTTTACTTACAAGTCGCTCCAGATCTCCTATTTTCTTAATATTAGACTGTATCTTATCATAAATACTACTATTATCAAGTAAAAACGAAACCACCTCATGTCTTCGTTCAATCTGATCTAGACGTTTTAATGGTAGTGCTAACCAGCGTTTGAGTAAACGTCCTCCCATAGGAGAGGTTGTTTTATCTATCACATCTAGCAAAGTTATTGCCTTAAGACCATAAGATGAATTGTATAATTCTAAGTTACGTATCGTAAAGCGATCCATCCACACGTAATCATTTGCAGCGATACGACTAATGTGTGTGATATGGTTAAGTTTATGGTGTTGGGTTTCTCCTAAGTAATGCAATGCCGCTCCAGAGGCTATAATCCCGGCCTCTAGATGCTCAACGCCAAAACCTTTGAGAGAATTTACTTCAAAGTGCTTGTGCAAAGACTCTGTCGCGTAATCCGTTTGAAACACCCAATCTTCTTGATAAAAGGTATGATACTCCGAGCCATAAGTTTCAAAAAACATTTTTTTCTGTTTTTTGGAGATTAGAAGTTCGCTTGGTGTAAAATTTTGTAATAGTTTATCTATATAAGCTGTATCTCCCTGAGCAGTCAAAAATTCTCCTGTAGAAACATCTAAAAATGAAACTCCTACTATCTCTTTACTGAAATAAATAGCTCCTAAAAAATTATTCGTTTTGGCAGAAAGAATGTCGTCATTCATTGCTACTCCTGGAGTGACTAACTCGGTTACACCACGCTTTACAATTGTCTTGGTTTGTTTTGGATCTTCCAACTGATCACAAATAGCCACGCGACAACCCGCTTTTACGAGCTTTGGCAAGTAGGTATTTAGAGAGTGGTGGGGAAAACCCGCAAGTTCTGTTCGGTCTCCACCATTATTACGACTTGTTAGTGTAATGTTTAAAATTCTGGCAGCTTTAATAGCATCTTCTCCAAAAGTTTCATAGAAATCTCCCACTCTAAAGAGTAATAATGCGTCAGGGTATTTTGCTTTGATCGCATTGTATTGTTTCATTAATGGAGTTACTTTCTTTGCTGCCAAATCTTCAATTTTAGTGAAAATAAAAATACGTTAATCTTTTGGGTCTCTTACCCATATACAACACTAGTTATTCTCAATTTTTAACAAGGCTTTTTTACGCTTTCGCGAAAGCGTAATCACCTTTAACTTAAATAAGAAATTTCAAAATATTTTTAAATTTTAGACAAACACAGATTAATTTGTGAAAAATTAAGGCTTTCATTAAGATATTATTAGCATTCCTAGGCTCTTATCTATTAAATACATAATTTAGATTCTTAAACTTAAAATTAAAACAAATGAAAAAAAAGCATCCATTATTCAAGATGGTTCTCTTTTTGCTAGTATCAATTCCTTATGCGCTGCTCGCACAAAGGACAGTTACAGGAACGATTAGTGATCAAAACAGCAACCCCCTACCGTTTGTTAACGTTATTGAAAAAGGTACCACTAACGGTACCACCTCAGATTTTGATGGTAGTTTTTCAATAACCTTAAATAGTAACAGCGGTACTCTTGAAGTTTCTTACCTAGGGTACAAAACAAAAGAAATACCTATATCGGGTTCACAAACAATGAATATTATTTTAGAAGAATCTGCAGAGTCATTAAGTGAAGTAGTAGTAACTGGACTTGCCTCTTCTATTAAAAGATCAAATCTTGCAAATGCAGTTTCAACAGTTAAATCTGAAGAGCTTGTTGGAACAACCAGTCAGTCCACTGTGGATGGAGCTCTATACGGTAAAGTTGCAGGTGTAAACATTACATCATCATCTGGAGCACCAGGAGGAGGATTTGCAGTACGACTGAGAGGTATTAGTTCTATTCTAGGAAACAATCAGCCACTATTTATAATTGATGGAGTGTATGTAAATAATGTAGAGATTCCATCAGGGCTTCGATTTGCTTCTGGAGCTAATCGCGGTAGTGAAGAGAATGCAGGAAATAGACTAGCAGATATTGACCCTAATGATATAGCTAACATTGAAATATTAAAAGGATCTTCTGCAGCTGCAATCTATGGTCAACGTGGAAGTGCTGGGGTAGTTATAATTACAACCAAAAGAGGAAAAGGTGGTAGAACACGGATTAATTTTAGACAAGATTCTGGAATTAACCAAATTCAAAACCCTTTGGGACTAAGACCATGGACTGAAGCTTCTGTTCTCGAAGCTTATGGCCAAGATGAAGCAGATAAGTATAATGCTACTATCGCCGCAAACGGTAAACTCTATGATTATGAAGATGAAATTTATGGATATACAGGTATCATTTCAGAAACCGCAATAAGTGCCTCGGGAGGTAATGAAAAAACTAAATTTTATGTAGGTGGGTCTTACAGGGATGAAGAAGGTATTATAAAAAATACTGGATTTGATAGATTATCGATGAGAGCAAATATAGATCATAAGATATCTGATGTATTTGATATATCCTCTTCAACAAATTTTGTACGTAGTAATGCACAACGAAGTTTTACTGGAAATGAAAATGATGGTGGGCTTAGTTACGGCTATAATCTTGCTTTTACTCGTGCGTGGTCTAATCTTTATCCTGATGCTGAAGGTAACTATCCTAATAATCCAACAGCTTCAGGTAATCCACTTTTTGTAAGAGACAAAGCAAAAAATGATGATTCTAACAATCGAATTATACAAGGACTATCTGTAAACACTAAACTATTTACCAATGATAAAAATCGAGTTCGCTTTACGAACCGAGCTGGTGTGGATTATTTATCTAATGAGACCTTTGTATATGTACCGGAAACACATCAAGCTCAAGTTGGACTTGACAATCCAGGATTTATAGCACAAGGTAAAAATAGCTTTACGCAATTTAACACACAGTCTGCTCTGGTTTGGGATCATGATGCAATGGAAGGTGATCTTGCATTTACTACACAATTAGGGACAGCATATCTCTATCAAGACGCAAATATTGTCAATGCGAGAGGTAATGGTTTAGCTGCAAACCAGACGAGTGTGGAACAAACAGCTGCACAACAAGTAAGTCAAGCTCGAAGCAGAGAAAAAGAATTTGGATATTTTGGGCAGGTTGAGGCTAATTATAAAGATCAATTTATAGGAACAATAGGTTATAGACTGGACAAATCAACACGAAATGGTGATGAAAATAAATTATATGGCTTTCCGAAAGCCTCTGTTGCAGTGAATGTTGCTAATCTAGATTTCTGGACTGTGGATGTAATTAACCAGTTTAAACTGCGAGCAGCTTATGGAGAAACGGGGAATTCAGCTCGATTTGGATCAACTTTCACAAGCTTAGCCCCTGTGAATTTAGGTGGACCTATCGGACAAACAGTTGCTGGAGCAAAAGGCGACCCAAATATACAACCGGAGACTGCTCAAGAATTTGAAGCTGGTTTTGATGTTGGATTTTTTGATAATCGCATATCACTTGTTGCTACATACTATATAAAAACAGTAAAAGATCTTATATTACAGAGAGATTTTCCTGGCTCTTCAGGTTTTACATCTGAAATAACCAATTTAGGAGAGCTTCAAAACAAGGGTATAGAACTTGCTTTGCAAGCTGATGTAATACAAGGTGACAATTTTAGTTGGAATACCAATTTGCAATGGTACAAGAATACTTCCGAGGTAACAAGACTTGATGTCCCTGCATTTGCGCTTCCAGGAGCTGGATTTGGATTAGGACTTGGTTCTATATATATTGAGGAAGGTCAACCAGTGACTCAAATAGTTGGTAATTTAGATCTTGACGAGGATGGCGTAGTTGAGCCTACTCAGGTAGGAAATACAGAGCCAGACTTTCAAATGGGATGGAGCAATAACATGACTTTCTATAAAAATTTCGACCTTTCTTTATTATTTCAATTGAAGTCTGGAGGTGAAAATTTAAACCTCTCAAAATACTTAACAGATATTGGAAGAACTACTCCAGATCTTGAGACCCCTTCAGGACAAGCACGCCGTGAGAGTCCTGCCAATGCTATCCGATTCGTAGAGCCTGCTGGCTACTTGCGTTTAAGAGAAGCCGCTGTATATTATAGACTCCCTAAAAACATATTTACAAGAGTTTTAGGAAATGCAATTGAAGGTGTTAAAATAGGCGTTTCAGGTCGAAATATTTTTACAGTTACTGACTATAGCAGTTACGATCCAGAGGTCTCTGTAAATGGAGGTCAAGGCCTATCTTCTGGAATTGAGGTAACTCCTTTTCCAAGTACAAGACAGTTCTTTTTTCACTTGAATGTAAATTTTTAATTAATAATATCATGAAAAATAATATATATAATATTTCAAAAGCACTGGCAATTTCCGCTACGCTGTTAATAGTGACATCTTGCTCGCTAGATGAGGTAATAGATCCAGATGGCCCTAGTGTAGATGGGGTGATCCAAAATGCTACGAGAGGGCAACTTAATGAACTTGTAGTAGGAGTAGAATCCACTTTAAGAAATGGCATAGCAGTAGAGACAACTGCTAGTGGAACTATGGCTAGAGAGCTATACCTATTTGATGCTGACCCACGTAATACTGGAGACTTATTAGGTAAAGATGGCATTCAGCTCGACAATAACTCTTTTTACAGCACTACGCAATGGAACGGTAGTTATCGTTGTATTAAAAACGCTAATTTGCTTATTGAAGCTGCAACTAATTCTAATAATATTGACGAACAAGAACGCAATGGATATACTGGATTTGCAAAAACTTTGATTGCTTACGAATTAATACAAATGATCAAATCTTATGGAACGGCTCGTGTTGATACAGCAAACCCTGAGAATTTAGGTCCATTACTTAGTGAAAGTGAAGTTCTTTCATTTGTTAGAAATCTTCTTGATGAAGCAAACCAAGAATTAAACAATAGTGAAATAATTTTCACATTAAGCAGTGGTTTTGACGGTGATTTTACATTCTCTGAGTTTAATAGAGCAATAGCAGCCATGGCTGCAGTATATGACGGTGATGGAAACGGTGCATTAACAGCGCTGGATAACTCCTATTTTAGTATAAATGGTGATTTAACCACAGGTCCTAAGCATATTTTTGGAGCTGGTGGAGGAAACCAGTTAAATGGCCTTTTTAAAGCACCTTCAAATACTGTGGAAGATCAAAACAATGGAGATAATATCATTGTGCATGATAGCTGGATTAATGATGCAGAATCTGGAGATTCAAGAGTTACTACAAAAACTGCTTTACGACCAGATCCAACTGCATCGGTAGATGGGCTCACAGGGGCTTATGAAACTAGATTGTACTCAAGTCAAACGGCTCCTATTGATATTCTTAGAAATGAAGAATTAATTCTTATTTATGCTGAAGCAAGCATACTTGCTGGAAATTTTGATGATGCCGTAACTGCACTCTCAAGAATTCGTACTTCTGCAACTTTAGACCCTTATACGGGTGACGAGAGTGAGGCGGCTTTGACCTCTGAGCTACTTAGACAACGTAGATATTCCCTATGGGCTGAAAATAGTAGATTGTATGATGTGCGTCGTTACAACCTAGAGGGATCACTTCCTATAGATCGTAGTGGTGATCAGGTTTTCACAACACTACCAGTACCACTGGCAGAAAACAACTAAAATTTTAAATTTAAATAGTAAACCCTCAGTTATTCACTGAGGGTTTTTTGCTTTCGCGAAAGCGTAACTTCAGAGACAAGAAAAGCGTTAAATACTATTTAACGCTTTTTTCATTTCGTTGTAAATTTTCTATGAAGCTTTTTGAAAACTCACTTCATCTCTCGATGTAGCCTTACTTCCTCTTACTTTAAGCTTAATTCTATAGACTATATAATAGAGTAATGGGACAATAATTAAGGTTAAAAAAGTAGCGATGATTAATCCATAAATTACTGTCCATGCGAGTGGACCCCAGAAAATCACGTTATCACCCCCAACATATATTCCAGCATCAAAATCTTGAAATAGTCCAAAGAAATCTATATTAATACCTATCGCAAGCGGTATTAATCCTAATACTGTTGTAATAGCTGTTAGTAAAACTGGACGTAATCGAGCTCTACCACCTTCAATGATAAGTTCTTGGGTCGTCTTTTTATCTAACATTTGTTTGCCCTCGAGTCCTAAGGCTACTTCTTTTCGATCTACTAATAGTTGTGTGTAATCTAGTAGTACCACTCCATTATTTACTACAATTCCCGCTAGAGAAATGATTCCCATCATCGTCATAATAATTACAAATGAAGAACCACTTATAATAATACCTCCAAAAACACCTATAAAACTTAAGAATATAGCGATCATGATAATAATAGGTTTAGATATCGAGCTAAACTGAAAAATTAGAAGAAAGAAAATTAGAGCAAGCCCTCCAAAAAATGCGCTTACTAAGAAATTCATCTCCTTTTGTTGCTCTTCTATTTGGCCTGTGTAGTTTACTTTGATATCCTTAGGCATACCCTCAAAGTTTTTCATTTCTTCTTGTACCGCAGCCACTACGACTCCAGCATCTGTATATCCAGCTGCTAAATTAGAATATACTGTTACTACGCGTTTTGAGTCTCTATGCTTAATTGCGCTAAAAGATGAAGTGTTTTTTGTCTTGGTTACTGCAGCAATAGGTACTTCTTTGATTTGCCCAGTAGCAGGATCCCTAAAAGTAATATTTTGATTAAACAGTGCTGACTTGTCATAGCGCTGCTCTTCATTGAAGCGTACATAAATATCATAATCTTCACCGTCTTTCTTATAGACTCCAGCTTTATCTCCAAATATAGAGCGTCTTAACTGCATCCCTACTTGACCTGTTGCAATACCTAACTCACCTGCCTTCTCCCGATCAACAATCACTTCTGTTCCTGGCTTTCCTCTATTTACATTAATCTTAAGCTCATCTACACCTGGAACATTTCTACTGTTAATGTAATTCCGCATTTTTTCTGCAGCCACGATAAGCTCTTCATAATTCTTACCTTCGAGCTCTATGTTTACTGGATAGCCTTGAGGTGGTCCTGCAGCATCTTTTTCTACAGTAATGACAACTCCTGGATAAACACCTCTTACCGCTTCTTGCACTTTAAATCGCAGTTCTTCACTATCTGCCTCATTACGATATTTGTACTCCCGCATGGTGGCCGTGATTTTTGCTTTGTGTGGCATTTCTGCAGCACTCCCCCCGTCAGTTTGTGGGTTTCCTGCTCCTTCTCCTACCTGCGAAACAGAAGTTTCTACCAAAGCATTATAATCTCCTCCTTCAAGATATTCTTGATCATTAAATACCTGAAATACACGGTCTTCAATTTCCTTTGTAATTGCATTTGTTTTTGCAATAGCGGTTCCTTCCGGATATTCTATGTATACAATAATTTGATTAGGCTTATTATCTGGGAAAAATTCGATGGCTGTTCTTCCTGCACTTACTGAACCTCCAAAAGCCATGAACGTTAGAATTAATAATAAAAAAATTCCGCCTACAAATCCAACGGGTTTCCACCCCCTAATTGACCATCCTAAGAAAGCTTTATATTTATTTTCTAACCATGTAAGGAACCTTTTTTGGAAAACATCTGCTGCACCTTTCAACGCATACTTGTAAATCCACATAAAGGCAATTGTCACTAATACTAAACTCCCAAAACCTCTTATACTTCCACCTAAGAATAAAATCATTAACCCAATAGGTATCATTATTAAAGTGGTGCGAATTAAAAACTTTCGCGAAAGCGGTTTCTCCTCAGTCTTCATAAATTGAGAAACTAGCATAGAGTTTATGAAGATTGCTACAAATAACGAAGATCCTAGAACAACTGATAAGGTTATAGGAAAGTAAATCATAAATTGACCCATAATACCTGGCCATAAACCTAATGGCACAAAAGCTGCAACAGTTGTTAAGGTTGATATTATAATAGGGAAAGCGATTTCTCCTATTCCTTTTTTTGCAGCTTCGATTCGGCTCATTCCTTCTTCATCCATTAAGCGGTAGACATTTTCTACTACTACAATACCGTTATCTACCAGCATTCCCAGTCCCATAATAAGTGCAAAAAGAATCATCGTGTTCATTGTATAGCCCATGAGGTTGAGAATCATAAAACTCATAAACATAGACATTGGGATAGCAAAACCAACAAAGAGTGCATTTTTAAAACCTAGGAAAAACATTAAGACGCCTACAACCAAGATAATTCCAAAAATGATATTGTTTACCAAGTCATTTACTTGATTTTCTGTCTTTGCACTTTGGTCGTTTGCGGTACGTACGGTTACATCTGGAGGAAAGACTTCTGTAGTTGCTTTTTCAATGATCTCGTTGATTTGAGTTACTGCCTCAATCATATTTTCACCAGAGCGTTTCTTTACATCAAGCATTACTACCGTCTCACTTATCTCATCATTATTAACAGACTCTCCCTCGTAAAGTGTGAGATCACGCGCATACGTAGTTTTATCTTCTTCTGTAAAATGTATCTCTGCAATATCCTTAAGATAAACTGCACCCCGTTCTGACTTGATCACAAAGTTCTCAAGTTCATCAGGACTCTGGATTTCTCCTATGACTCTAATGTTACGACGCTGGCCGCTACTTACCAAATTCCCTGCAGAAAGTGTCATGTTTTCATTACCAATAGCCCGTAAAATATCATCAAAACTTACACGAGCAGCAATCATTTTATATACATCTACAGCCACTTCAACTTCCCTATCTTGAGCTCCCCGTATTGTTGCCTCTTTAATTTCTTTAAGACTCTCTATTTCATCTTGTAAGTACTCTGCAAATTCTTTGAGTTTAATAACTGGATAATTACCAGATACATTGACATTAAGAATGGGAATTTCCTCAGACATACTAAGGTCAAATACATTAGGCTCTACTTTTGCGTTATTAAAGGTAGGCCAGTCTTCATTTGCAGTTTCAGAATCTACCTCATCCTTAACCCGTTGTTTTGCGACCTGAACATCTACATTCTCATTAAATTCTATAGTGATAATACCATAGTCTTCTTGAGAGGTCGATAACACTTCTACTACCCCAGATAAATTTTGAAGTTTATCTTCTAGGGGATCAATAATGAGCCGCTCAATATCCTCTGCTGTATTACCAGGGTAGGGAGCAGATATGTATATCTTAGTTTCATTTATCTCTGGGAAGTTCTCGCGTGCCATGCCTAGGTATGCGCCCATTCCCAAGGCTAGAAACAATGCCATTAGAACGTAAATAATCGTTGGATTATCAATTGCCCAGCTAGAAATGGCAAACTCCTTGTCTACATTTTTCTTTTTCTTATCTGTCATTGCTCTAGTATGTTAAGATTTTTACTTCTTGATTATCTTTTACAGATCTCGCGCCCTCTACAATAATCTTATCTCCTGCGTTTATTCCAGATAAAATCTCAATACGGTCTCCTTGAGATTTTCCAGTAGTAATAATTTTTTGCTGAGCTACCATTTTATTTTCATTCGCTTTCGCGGAAGCGATATACACATATTGTTCACCATCTGCATTTTCATTAATCACATTTAATGGAACTAGAATCGCATTCTCTGAAGTATAATCATTGATAGAAAGTCTTGCTGTTAAGTTAGGTTTGATTCTTCCATTTTTATTTGGCACATCCACTTCTACAGTAAAGCTTCTGTTTGCTGGGTTGATATAATTACCCGTTTGACGCACCGTTGCCTCTACGCTTTCTCCTAAAACTGGAAATGCTACCATTACTTTTTTACCTTTTGTAACGGTAGGTAAATAACTCTCAGGAATGTCTGCAGTTACATACATATCATCTAAGTTGACAATTCTAAAAAGAGCAACACCTGGAGCTACCACCGTACCCTGATCTGTTACTACCTCGTCTATTACTCCAGAAAAAGGAGCACTAACCGTAGTTTTACCTAACTGACTCTTAGCCTGCCTAAGCAGGCTTTGTGCAGATTCATATTGTGTCTTCGCTTGCAAATATTGTATTTCTGAACCTATTTTTTGCTCCCAAAGTCTTTGTTGCCTCTCGAAAGTCGTTTTTGCTAGTGCAGCTTGAGCCTCTGCTTGTGAAACTTGACTACTTAAACCGCCATCATCTATTCTTGCTAGTGTTTGACCTTTTGAAACACGCTGTCCCTCTTTAACATACACACGGGATAAAGTACCTTGATACTCTGGATATACAAGTACATTTTTCTTAGTTTCCACATTACCTTGAACCTCAACATAGTGATTGAAAATAGTATCCTTTACCATTTTTGTGGTTATTAACACTGGCTTTGAATCACGCGGATTCTTTTGTTGAATTGCACTGTTTAGTGTTGCTATTTGTTCATTAAGTAAGCTTACTTCATCTTTTAAAGCTGTTTTTTTTGCTTCCATCTCATCTATTGATCCAGATGCAATTACATTTTCTACAGATTGCTCACTAGTATTATCTCCACAGGAGGCAAGAACAAGCATTATTAATACGGCTAAAATATTTTTCATTTCTATGAGTTTAATAGTGGTTTATATTTTATGATCTACACTCAGGTGTAAATTTATTTGCTAGGTGACTGATCTTTGCGATAATTAGGAACATTTAAAATTGTTTCTAAACTTGCCTTTGTCGTTATCATTTGATACATAGACTGTAATAATTCTTGTTGTACTTGGTACAGTTGCGTTTGCGCTTGTCTTAGATCAAAACTGCTGCTTATCCCTTCCTTAAATTTTGTTTGATTTTTATTTTCTATACGCTCTGCGAGTCTTAAATTTTTTTGAGCAGTCGTATAATTATCAATGGCTAATTCATGATCACTTTTTGCAGAAGCGTATGCCAAGTAAATTTCTTGTGCGGTTTGCTTGCGATCTGTTTGAGCTTGCTGTAGGGCTATCTCTGCCTGCGCAGTACGAGCATTGCGCATTCCACTACTAAAAATAGGGATGTTAAGAGAAAAACCTGTAATAGAAGAAGCAAACCATTTTCTATCACTATCAAAGAAGTTAAATTCATTTCTTCCTGCAAAGGTGCCTAAATTGATAAATGCCCCTAAAGTTGGCAATGCTTTACTCTTTTCTAACTTTAGTTCTAGCTCACGTTGTTCGGTTAAATTATTACTTATCTTATAATCAACATTTTGATCTAAGTTTACACTATTATTTAATAAACCTACAGCAGGAATAGCTAAGCTTTCTAGAGATTCTACTAACACGATAGGCTCTTCTATATCAAGTCCTATTGCTACATTAAACATCTGTCGTGCAATGGTTACCATTCGTTGAGAATTGGCTCGTTGATTCTCGAGAGAAAGTAATGTAATTTGTAGCTGCTCTACATCTTCTTCTTCGGCAAATCCATTCTCAAAAATAATACGAGTCTCGCGCACATTCTCTTGTAATGTGGCTATATTTCTATCGAGAATACTCACATTCTCTTCGGCTAATAGAACTGCCCCATATGCATTAATAACACCTTTGCGTACTTCTAGTTGTGTCTTCTCATTTGCATTCTCTGAAAATTCTAAAAATGTTTTTGCTGCCTGAAGACCTACTAAATAGGATCCATCAAATATTAATTGTGTAAGAGTTGCAGTTGCGGTGGCATTTTGCTGTGTGCCAAAAACCACTGGTATAAACGTACCTGCTTCTCCTCCTGAAAATTCTGCAGGTATAAGCTGCGTAGGCTGTCTTATCTGGTAGTTATAGTCTAAAACAGCGTTTACTTGAGGTAGTCCCGTCGCTGTAGTTTCCCACTTTTTCTTAATTGCTTTTGCAATATCTCTACGTGCGTTGATAGCCGTATAGTTACTATCTAAGGCAAAGCTAACTGCTTCTTCTATAGTGAAGGATCGAGGAGTTTGCGCTTTCGCGAAAGCGAAACTCATTAACAACATTAAAAATAATAGGTGTTTCATTTACTCGTGATTTGATTGGATAATTTTATTTAAAATTTTACGCCCTTTTGGAGTTACAATGCCTCGTATGTGGTACTCTAAATACATTTCGTACAGATCTGTAGCTGGGAATTGAGATTGTGGAAAAATACCTTCATCCTTGATTCCTGTCATCCCAGTGAAATAAATGCGAGAGACAAATTGAACATTAATATCACTTATAAAGAGTCCCTGCTCTATACCTCTTTGTAGGTTATCTGTAACACAACTTTGCATGTAATCATACTGGCCTTGTCTCATTTTTTGATAAATCTTAGGGTAGTATTTTTGTAACTGATACATTGGAGAAGTACGCTCGCCATTAAGGTGCTCAAGTACAAACCGCTTAATATCATACAACTCTTGAATAGGGTTTGTTTTACGACTACAAATTATATCGATACCTCCTGTAATAGACGTAAAAAGGTAGGAGGCACTTTCTGAGATTATGTGCTCTTTATTTTTATAATAAGTATACACTGTTTTTTTTGACATACCCATTTCACGAGCAATATCATCCATAGTAATACTCTTAAATCCTTGATTTAAAAATAATTGAGTAGCTTTTTTTAAAATTTCTTCTTTCATATAAAGTTTTACAAAAGTACGCAGGAAACTTTAAAAGTTTTTGAAGTTTCCTTTTTTTAACATTTTTCACTAAAATATTTTTAATTAGAGCTATACTATATTTATATCTGTTATCTAGACTATTGAGAATTGTATGGCTTATAATATGATCTTGTGATGTATTTTTACCGAAAAAATTGCCTTATATGCTTTCTATTCCAGAATATACTTCTGTATTTATTGACTATCTCAAAAGTCATTCTTTCAATAAAGAACCTAAAAATCTTTACGAGCCAATAAATTATATTTTAGATTTAGGTGGAAAGCGTTTAAGACCTGTGTTGACATTATTAGCTTGTGACCTTTTTGACACATCGTACACAAAAGCATTAGATGCAGCACTTGCTATTGAGATCTTTCATAATTTCTCTCTTGTACATGATGATATTATGGATGATGCCCCTTTACGACGTGGAGAAGAAACGGTACATGAAAAGTGGGACATCAATACTGGAATTCTTTCTGGAGATGCCATGCTTATTCTTGCCTACCAGCTTTTTGAAAATTACGATGGTATTGTATTCAAGAATCTTGCACAGCTTTTTTCTAAAACGGCTATAGAAGTTTGTGAGGGCCAGCAATATGACGTTGATTTTGAAACTCGAGATGATGTAACCATTTCTGAGTATATGAAAATGATTGAATATAAAACCGCAGTTCTTGTAGGTGCAGCACTTAAAATGGGTGCGATCGTAGCAGGAGCTTCTGAGCAATGTCAACAAGCGATTTACAACTATGGTCGTGACCTTGGTATTGCATTTCAATTACAGGATGATTATTTAGATGCCTTTGGTGATCCAGAAACCTTTGGCAAGCAAGTAGGTGGAGATATTATTGAAAATAAAAAGACTTTTTTATATCTAACAGCCGTGGCAAATTCATCTAAAAATGACGCAAAAGAGTTAGAACATTTTTTCTCGATTGCACCTGTAAATCCTTCAGAAAAGATTGAAACGGTTAAACAGCATTTTTTAGATAGCGGCGCCGCTAAAGCTACGGAGGAAGAAATAGCAAAATACACTAATCAAGCATTTACTGCATTAGAGAATGTAGATATTTCTGAAGATAAAAAAGAATTGCTGCGCATTTTTGGAAAAGGCTTGATGAAGCGAACGTATTAAAATATTTAAGATTTAACTTAATCATCATCTCTTAAAGGTTTATCTCGCTATGGATCTAAAGGTGATTTTAAAAAGTACAAGCATAGACTTTTACACATATTGACACTAATATTTTCTTAATTAGTCATTTGTGGCACCCTGATTGTTTTACTTTTATCACCTTAAAACACTCTATCGTGAAATATTACTTATTACTCTGTGCTTGCTTTTTTACGCTCATTTCTTGCGCGCAAGTTAATCTCACATCTGAAACAGTTGCACTAGACGATTCACTAAAAATCGCTGTCATTCAAATACCTGAATCTATTTCTCTAGATAAGGAAACCTCTTTTACTTTAGGTAATAGCAATTATACTCTTGTGCTAGAATCAAAGAAAAATATATATGAAGCATCCCATATATTGAGTTCAAGTACTAAAACCTATAAAGCGTTTATCACCTCACTACCACTTATTCAAATAGATGCGCCAGATGGTATCGTAAATGAACCTAAGCGTATGTCACAAATATCATATGCCTATAAAGACACAACACTTACCTCCTATGCAGGGATTGAATTGAGAGGAAGTAGCTCCATTGCATTTCCAAAAAAAACTTATGATATTAATTTTTACAAAGATGGGGATGCTAAGGAAAATCAAGATTTTAAACTGGCTGGAATGAGAAGTGATGATGATTGGATTCTAGATGGTTTATATAATGAGCCCTTAAGAATGCGCTCATATCTCTCTCTTAATTTATGGAATGATATTTATAAGCCTCATTATCTAGAGAAAGAGCCTAAAGCAAAAGCTGGCGCTACAGGAAAATATGCAGAGGTATTTGTAAATAATAATTATCAAGGTCTTTTTTTATTGCAAGAGCAAGTAGATCGTAAGCTTGTAAAAGTTAAAAAAATTAAAGGTGATACCATACGTGGAGAGATTTTTCAAGGCGCACGTTATCTTGGGGCTAGCTCATTTGACTCCATTCCAGTAAAGAAAAATTACTTAGCAAGTTGGGGTGGATATGACATCAAATATCCTACTCCTACTAATCACTATTGGGATAATGTGTATCCATTTACAAAATTTGTCATAGAGAGTGATGATATTACTTTTTCTAGAGAGATTAAAGATAAATTCGTTATCAATAACGCTATTGATTACTTTTTATATATTAACGCGTTAAGAGCACCAGATAACTTAGGTAAGAATTTATATCTCATACGTTATGATGCTGGAGAACCCTATTTTTATGCACCTTGGGATCTTGATGGCAGCTTTGGAACCATTTTTAGTGGAAAGCGTATTCCCACCACAGAAGATTTTCTATCAAATGGTCTATTAAGAAGGCTCATTACAACCGATGCAGATGGATTTATTTCAAAATTTCAAGAACGCTGGAAAACACTTAGAGCAACCGAATTCAGCGAAAAAAATCTATTAGAAAAACAACGTAAAACCTATTTCTCGTTAAAAGAAAATCTCATTTTTGAAAGAGAGGCGTTAGCTTGGGGTGACTTCATTTATGACGAAGAAGGTTTAGCGTATATGCAGGATTGGACAAAGAAACGTCTGTTATTTTTAGATGATTATATTGATGCTTTAAAAAAGTAATTAATTTACAAGCCCTTTCCCCAGCTTATTTATTATACTTAAAAAATCTTCTCTATTTTCTACAAAATCTAATGAAGAAATATCAATAATCTTTACATTGAGATTGTGTTGTGATTTTATAAAATCTAAATATCCTTGATTAATCTTTTCAAGATACTCAGGTGCAATTCCTTTTTCGTAAGCGCGTCCTCGTTTTTTGATATTTGAAAGCAGTCGTTCTGTATTTTGATATAAATAAATATATAAATCAGGTTGAGGCATCTCTCTATACATCATTTCATGGAGTCGTTTATATAATGCAAACTCTTCCTCTTGGAGGGTAACTTGAGCAAAAATGAGTGATTTATAACGATCGTAATCTGCACACATAAAGTCCTTAAATAGATCATACTGGCCTATATCATCAAGTAATTGCTGGTATCTATCTGCTAGAAATGACATTTCTAGTGGAAATGCAAAACGATCTGGCTCTTTGTAAAATTTTGGTAAAAAAGGGTTGTCTTTAAAACGTTCTAAAATGAGCTTAGCATTAAATTCTTCAGAGATCATTGTGGCAAGGCTCGTTTTTCCTGCACCTATATTACCCTCTATAGCAATATAATTATAAGAGCTTAAATCAATATTATCTATAGGATTTTTTAACCACTTAGATTGTCTTGTTAATTTACTTTGATCTTTACAATCTTCAAAAATACTACTGTAAGTCTTTGAAAAAACTTCAGAAAATTCATCTCCACAAATATCGACCAGTGGTTGCAATACAAACTTACGGTCTAGCATTAATGGATGTGGAATAGATAAATTAGGTTCATTTACAATAAGATCACCATACAGTAATATATCAATATCTATGTGGCGGGATTCATAACCTTTATTATCACTTTTTACCCGTCCTAATTTTTTCTCTATATACTGTGTCTTTTTTAAGAGGCTACTTGGAGAAAGCGAAGTGCTCATTTTTACCACACAATTATGAAAGTCTGGAGCCTCAAAACCCCATGCAGGACTTTTATACACTGGAGAGATCTTAATCAATGGCCCCACGTGCTCAAATAACAACTGAACAGCTTTATTAAGTAAATCATATGTGTTTCCTTGATTACTTCCTAGCGATAAATAAATGGTTTGTAGAGAAATAGCTATTTATTTAAGTCATTAACATTTCACAACAAATTAAGGAAATCAAAACCACAAAGAAGTACTTTTGATCTTGAAGTTATTAAGAAAAATGAACCCTGAAATACCACTTAATTCCCCAAGAGATTTACGTACGGCTTATCGCGTTTATTACATACTAGGTGCGCTATTTATATGTGCATTAGTGGTATCAAATCTTATTTTTCAAAAGTTTTTTACTTGGAAGCCTTTTGGCATCTACAACTTTAAAATTTCTGTAGGATTACTTCCCTACCCCATTACATTTCTAATAACTGACTTGGTAAGTGAAGTTTACGGTAAGCAAAAGGCAAATCAAATGGTGACTGCTGGTATTTTTGCATCTTTATTTTCATTAATTATTGTCTACGTAGCAGATAGTGTCCCCGCTATGGCAGATTCACCAGTAAATGATACTTTATTTTCTCAAGTATTTGGAGCTACCGCTCTAGCAGTATTTGCAAGCATGACCGCATATCTTTTTGCCCAATATATAGACATTCATATCTATCATTTTTGGAAAAAACTAACAAAGGGCAAGCATTTATGGCTTCGTAACAATTTTTCTACTTTCATTTCTCAAATAATAGACACAGCTTCGGTAACTGGGCTTCTATGTGTTTTTAATATTCTAGAATGGGACATTTTTCCAATATTATTTACTTCTGGTGTACTTTTTAAAATAATCATAGCTGCAATAGACACTCCCTTTTTATACCTAGGGGTGGGTCTGCTTAGAAAACGCTTCAATTTAAAAAAAGGAGAAGAATTAATAGTACCTTATTAAAGGTTAAATACGCTTTCGCGAAAGCGTAATACACCCTACACGACTAGAATGAGTCAAAAGTATTTTAGGCAAAAAAAGAATATAAGATTGATATGAAAAAAATATTAAAAATTACAGGAATAGTTTTGCTGGTACTAGTGCTACTTCTAGCAGCTTCTCCTTTTCTATTTAGAGGAAAACTAGAGGATTTACTAAAGAAAACAATAAATAACAATCTCACTGCCCAAGTGGAATGGGAATCTATGGATTTGAGTTTATTCAGAAGTTTTCCTGATGCAACGGTTATTGTAAATAACTTTACGGTAATTCCAGAGGTTCCATTTTCAAAAGACACATTGCTTATGGGGAGACGCATACAGCTTGAAATGGGCGTAAAGCAGTTGTTTAAAAATGCTTCTCAAGATCCTATAAAAGTAGATGCACTTACGATTGATGATGCAGTTCTTAATATTCTTGTTGATAAAAATAAAAATACAAATTACGACATAACTAAAGAAGCTAGCCAAGATACGCTAGCTACTCCATTTGTATTTAACTTACAGCAATATACCATTAATAACTCCACAATCAATTACAAAGATCTTTCTAACAAAACTCATCTTCATCTCACAAAAATACATCACCAAGGATCTGGAGATTTTTCAGCCATAGCTGGAGAATTAAATACAGAAACAATGGCAATGGTTTCTCTTGATTATGATAATATAAACTATTTAGATAACCACGAGCTTAAGCTTAACGCTGTATTTGAAATGGATCTTGATCAAAACAAATATACTTTCAAAGAAAATACGGCTTTTATTAATCAACTTCCATTAGAATTTAATGGCTATGTACAACTTGTAGACGATGGTACTGCAATGGATATAGCATTTAAAACTCCAGATTCTGATTTTAAAAATTTTCTAGCCGTCATTCCAAGTACCTACAGGTCCAATTTGGATGGCGTACAAACTAGTGGCGACTTTCGCGTAAGCGGAATTATAAAAGGCAAAACAACTGATACAACTATTCCAAACTTAGATATCTCAATTATTTCAAACAATGCATCCTTTAAATTCCCGCAGTTACCTAAAGGTGTTAGTAACATTAACCTAGATATAAAGGTTATCAACAATACAGGAATCGCGGAGGAAACATTTATTGAAATAAATGATGCTAGATTTATGATTGAACAAGATGCATTTACCACAAATGGAACACTGCGCAACCTCACAGGTAATATGCTGGTAGACCTAGCTGTAAAAGGTACGATTGATCTTAGTAATATTGAAAAAGCGTATCCAGTAAAATTAGACACCCCACTTCAAGGAAGGCTTGTGACAGATATGACCACCGCCTTTGATATGAATTCTATAGAAAAGAAACAATACCAAAATATTAAAAGTACTGGGGTTGCCAGCCTATCTAATTTTCAATATGCCACTGAAGATTTCCCCAATCCGATCACAGTTTCTAAGGCTCAAATCACGTTTAATACTGCTAACATTAGCCTTAACTCGTTTGCTGCTAAAAGTGGCACAACTGACATTAACGCCACAGGCAATCTTCAAAATCTAATACCTTTTATGATTTCTGACGAGGTGCTCAAAGGGAGTTTTAAAGTTACCTCAAATGTTTTTAACCTTAATGATTTTGTCACTACAAAGACAACTGTATCAACTGACAAAACTCTATCTCGCGGTAATAGTGCCATTAAAATACCTGCTTTTCTTGATGCTTATATGGATTTTAAAGCCAAAAAGGTAATTTATGATAATCTTGAACTCACAAATGCTCGAGGGACTTTATCAATTGCAAATGAACAAGCCGAAATTAAAGGGTTGAATTCTGGAATTTTTGGTGGAGAGGCTGGCCTTTCAGGTAATGTGACCTCAAGGGGAGGGAAACCTACATTTAGTGTCATTCTTGACCTTAAAAAGATTGATATTGATCAATCATTCAAAAACCTTAAAATGCTGCAAGGTCTAGCTCCTATTGCAAAAGCCTTAAAAGGTGGTTTAAATACTAATATTAACGTTAGCGGTGATCTAGACGAGAGCTTTAGCCCCGTTTTAAATACAATCTCTGGAGATGCATTTGCTCAATTACTTACAGCAAAAGTAAACCCAGAGCAGATGCCACTTCTTAAGGTTTTAAATTCAAAACTTAACTTTATGAATTTAAGTGATATCAATCTCGATAATCTTCAAACTGCCTTAACATTTAGTAATGGGAAAGTAGCTGTAAAGCCATTTGATTTTGATGTAAAAGGTATCAAAGTAAATGTATCTGGAGGTCATAGTTTTACTAATGATATGAATTATACATTAGGGCTTGATGTGCCTGCAAAATATTTTGGAAGCGACTTAGGACAACTGCTTTCTAAACTCACTGAAGAGGAACAAGAGGGCCTAACTGTTATCCTTCCTGTAACACTTTCTGGTAAATTCACATCACCTAACGTCTCTGTAAATACAAAAGCTGCTATTTCTAGTCTGACCGCAAAGATTGTTGAAATTCAAAAGAAAAAAGTTAAGAATAAAGCAGGTGATAAAATAAACGATGTTTTAGGGGATATTCTAGGCAATGGACAAAAGAAACCAACAGACACTACAAATACTAGTACTATAGATCCTCCAGTTAATACAGATGCAGTGATTAAAGACGTTGCAAAAGATATTATAGGTGGTCTCTTTGGGAAAAAGAAACCCGTTAAGGAAGTTAAAAAAGACACCGTAAATTAATGCAGGAAATGACTAGACCTCATCGTCTACCTTTATTTCATTGAGTTCGCTATTTTTATGTTTTGCGTAGTCAAAACCACTTTGCCACCATAATTTCATTTTTTCTTTATTAAAAATAAGAGAATTTGTGGTGAGTACTGTGGGAGTGTAATAAAAATTTATGATTGCCTCGTGCTGATTTGCAGCATATTTACCTATAGCTATGTTTTGTTTCTCAATACGATCCATCATAAATTCATGTAGGTTACTAAGTAGAGAGAATACATTTGTAGATGGTAAATTATTATAATATGTAACCTCTGTTTCTAATATTATTACATCAATTTCGGTGGCGCCACGTTCTACAGCTTCTCGTATAGGAACTAAGCTCCCAAACCCTCCATCTGCATACTCACAACCATTCTTTTTTGCAAGGCTCATAAATGGTATGTAATTACAAGACATCCATACCCAGTCACAAAAATCTTCGTAAGTTTCTTCTTTACTAGATTTATATTCTGTTTTATGAAGAGATAAATTTGATACCGTAACTAGAACCTCTTTACCACTCGATTTCAACGCTTCATAGTCTGCTCTAGTAAAGGTTTTCTCTATAAGTTTACGTAGTTTTTTACTTTCTCCAAAGGTTTTTGAGCCCTTTAGAAAATTGCGCAACACACTAAAATGATCTATAGCTATTGTTTGCTCACCCCATTTATCTTTCTTGACAACAAATGGGCAAACATTAAAAATGGCATCTTGATTTACAGACGTGTAGATTTTTTTGATTTTTGCTAGGTTATCTATAGCAAGATGAGGTACTAGTAAACTACCTGTTGAGGTACCAACAAATAAATCATACTTTTTGCCCATCTCTTGCAGCAGATACTGAGCCACGCCACCACCAAAAGCTCCTTTACTTCCTCCCCCAGAAATGACTAGTGCACGCATTATAATTAGATTTTAAGATATCCTAAAATAGCAATTTTATATGTAAAATCTTAAGTGAGAGGTATACGCTTTCGCGAAAGCGTAATCTTAAAAGAAATGCATACCTCCATTACCAGTCTCTCCTTTCTTACCTAGCGTGTTAAATTTCCAGCTAAAACTAAGCATTATATATTGCTCAAGAACGGTGCTCTGAACGTCTTGTATAAAGTTTGCATTTGCCGTACGGCGAGCATTTGTATTTTGATTGAGCACGTCATAAACCTTTAAGGTTGTTGTCGCTCTATCTTTTGCAAATGAATAAGCTAAGGTTGTATTCCAAAACCAAGCACTTCGTTGAAATCCTGATTGAATATTTGGATTATAATTAAAATTAATATCATTGCGCCACTCCCAATTTTTTGGAACAAATAGTGCTGTATTAATTCCAAGATTATGGGTGATAAATTCTTGATCTTCAAACCTATCTATGCCAAATCTTGTCTTAGAAAAAGAGATATTATAATTAGGTCTAACTTCAAATAAATCTTTCCAAGTAAAAGTAACGTTTATTCTTGGGGTAATCGAATTGGTATTGCTAGCATATTGTACTCCGTTAAAGAAGTTGATATTACGATTTATAACGGCATAAGCACCCACGCCATATTTTAAGGTTCTCAAAGAATCAATTTTGA
Source organism: Dokdonia sp. Hel_I_53 (assembly GCF_007827465.1). Lineage (NCBI taxonomy): Bacteria > Pseudomonadati > Bacteroidota > Flavobacteriia > Flavobacteriales > Flavobacteriaceae > Dokdonia > Dokdonia sp. Hel_I_53. The sequence goes on along the minus strand of NZ_VISL01000001.1, from coordinate 2,324,513 downwards.
CATTTTTGCTATAACCGCCGCCGCCGCTTACATTATAGTTACCATCTACATTATCAAAGGTTGTTGTACGTACGAGATTCTCATCTACAAAAGTTTTACCTATGACTGCATCATTTGTAATACTTCCATTTGCATTAAAATAGTATCCTCCACCCTTTTGGAAATCATAGTTGTTGAATCCCGCATAAAATTGATAAGCATTTGATGGAGATAAATTGGGATTTCCAAAGGTTATATTTAAAGGATCAGAAACATCTACAAATGGGTTAAGCTGTTCTAATTTTGGAGTTTGATTACGTCTACTAAGATTAGCATACAGTGACATCTTAGGGCTAAATCTATAATTAATATAAGTGCTAAACTCTAAAGCTTCAAAATCTTGTTCAATATCTGAAGCTGGTCTAAGTCTGTCTTTGTTCTCTAGTGTTTTAAAAACATATCCTACGTTAACATTTGCATTGAATTTTTTTGAATTATAATTCATCCCTACTTCTGGAGTTGTACTTAAATTTTGAGATTCAAAATTTGTACTCAACGTCTGATTAAACAAAGAATATTGTTGTGTTGCTTCATCAAAATCAAACGTACTTTGCTTTCGATCTCTATTTTGATTGCGGTGACCTACGTCTAAATCCAGAAAAAGTTTTTTTGAAACTAAAGGAATTCTATAGGTAAGGTTAAGGTTGTAATTTTCTAAATCTGTTGATCCATCTGTAAACTGATTTCTTATAATCGTATCAGGATTATCTCCAAAAATCTCAGTGCTAGAGTCTACAAAGTCCTCGCTTTTTTGTTGATTATATTCAGTATTCACACGTGCTCTCAAATAAGAACCTCTATCCCCCCACTTTTTTGTTACACTCAACCTATTTTCAAAATTACGTCCAGTAAGATTGGATGTATTAATAGTTGATGACTGGTTAATTCTTTCTCCCATCTCATTTAAAGATTCTTCATCTGCTGTATATCGAGAATCACTATTTGCAAATTCAAATGAAGGCTTAATATTAACTAGCAATGTAGAATCCTTTTTAAAATTAAGCTCCGTATTTACATTGTGATTATCTCCATTACTATCGCTTCTCGATATACTATTTGAAAAGAATCTTCCCTGTGGTAATATATTTTCTCTAGCAATTATGGTTTCATCATATGCGTTTGCTCCAGAGTAAAAGTAATCCATACTTGCATCTAGTTCTTCTGTATATTGATCTGTATAATTTGCACCAATGTTGCGACTGTTTACAATGCCTTGACCGCCTCCAAAACTTCTACCATCTATAGCAAAACTTCCATTGCTGTTAAATCTAACTGAACGGCCTCCACCAAACATTTTACGTATCTCTCCAAAACTAAATCCGGCAGAATTAATATTATTTCCTCCGCCCAGAACGCTTATTCTTCTATCATTATCAAAAGCATTTAAAATACCTGCGTATTCAAACCTATTATCAGTTCCCCCTCCAGCAGCGATTCTACCAAAGATTCCTTTATTTTTCTCTTCTGATATGGTTAGATTAATTGTTTTATTTTCTTGATCTCCATCCTCACCAGCAAAGGCTTCGTCATCTGTTTTTGTATCTGTCACTTGAATCTTTTCTACAATCTCCTTAGTAAGATTGCGAGTTGCAATTGTAGGATCATCACCAAAAAAAGGTTTGCCATTCACTAAGATCTTATTTACTGGTTTACCGTTTACTGTTATTTCTCCTGCATCATTAACCTCTACTCCAGGTAATTCTTTCAATAAATCTTCAATATTTGCATCCTTTTTAGTCTTAAAGGAAGAAACATTAAACTCAAGAGTATCCTTTTTAACAGTAATAGGTGCTCGGCTTTTTAGTACTACTTCCCCTAGCGTATTTGCAGCAGTAGCAAGATCTATACTGCCTAATGAGATCTCACCTTGTTTTAAGTCAACTATTTTTGAGAAATTCTCATATCCTAAAAAAGAAATATTTACACGTGCATCACTAGTTTGTGATCGCCCTTCTAATTGAAAAAACCCTTCTTGATTTGTGATTGTATATGTTATTAAGGTGCTATCCTTTATGGTTTCTAAAAATACAGTAGCAGCCTCTAGGGATTGTTTTGACTCACTATCTCTTAATGTTCCTGATACTGTAAAGTTTTGTGATATCAAACCAGTAGACGTAAATATCACCCCTACTACAGATAGTATTTGAATTATTTTCATTTTTTGATTGATTGATTGATTGATTGACTGATTGATTGATTGATTTTGTGTAAAAATCAACAATCTTTAAAACCAGTCATATGCATAAATTGAGTTTTAAGAAACCTTTAACAACACGGCCATGCTTGATCTTAGAAATATTCACATTTTCTTATCATCTAGCTTTATTATAAACAGTTACATTTATACACTTAAAACCTGATCAAATGAATAAATTAATTCGCGGACTTATCGCAGCTTATGGCGCAAAAAAATTAGGTGGTGGCTGTATAAGCACCATCATCGTCTTTTTTATCATTTTTTGGCTACTAGGACTTTTCGGTTAAAAAGTTCTGAATGTGTTCATATAACAAAGCAGAAAAAAGGGTTTGGAAGTGTAGATTTCAAAACCCTTTTTTTATTTTGCTATACATTTATGTAAGTATTTTAACGGAGCAATGCATGCTTTCGCGAAAGCGGAAATTAATCAGTATCAACGCTTTGCCAATCTATTATTTTTTTCTAAAATAGATAGAAATAGGCACACCTGAAAAGTCGTAGGCTGCTCTTAATTTATTTTCTAAAAATCGACGATACCCTTCTTTTAAGTATTGCGGTAAATTACAAAATAGTGCAAATTGTGGCTGTGGAGTGGGCAACTGCATACAGTATTTAATTTTTACATATTTTCCTTTAATTGCTGGTGGCGGGAACGCCTCTACTAGTGGCAGAAAGAATTCATTAAGCTCACTTGTCTTGATACGCTTAGTTTTGCTTTCATAAACCTTTACTGCCGTTTCAATAGCTTTAAAAATACGTTGCTTCTCAAGCACAGATATAAAAACAATAGGTACGTCTGTAAAAGGCTCTATTTGAGAGCGAATGTGTTTCTCAAATTCTTTCATCGTGTTGGTCTCTTTAGTAACCAAATCCCATTTATTAACGAGAATAACAATTCCTTTACGGTTGCGTTCTGCAAGCCAAAATATATTTTGCACCTGTCCATCAAAGCCTCTAGTGGCATCAACTATAAGAATCACGACATCTGCATGTTCAATCGCTCTAACAGATCTCATTACTGAGTAAAACTCTAAATCTTCTTTTACTTTTGCTTTACGTCGTATTCCTGCAGTGTCAACTAGATTGAACTCAAATCCAAATCTATTGTACTTTGTGTCCATCGCATCACGTGTGGTACCTGCTATATCTGTTACAATATATCGATCTTCACCTATGAGTGCATTAATGAATGAAGATTTACCTGCATTAGGTCTACCTACTACGGCAAAACGAGGTAAATCTGTCTCTGGCTCTTCTTCTTTTTCTGGCAGTGCCTCTACAACTGCGTCTAGCAAATCACCAGTACCACTTCCATTAGTAGCTGCAATTGTAAAATAGTCTCCTAATCCTAGGTTATAAAACTCAACAGCATCTGCTGCTCGCTTGTTATTATCTACTTTATTAACAGCTAGAAAAATAGGTTTTTGAGTACGTCGTAATAACTTTGCTACGTCCTCATCCATGCCTGTGATACCGTGCTCTACATCTACCATAAATATGATTGCATCTGCCTCATCGATAGCCAGCTCTACTTGTTTGTCAATTTCGGCTTCAAAAACATCGTCACTTCCTAGCACATAGCCACCCGTATCAATCACTGTAAATTCTCGACCGTTCCAATCTGTTTTTCCATAATGGCGATCTCTCGTCACACCACTTACGGCATCTACTATGGCCTCGCGACGTTGTACTAATCGATTAAAAAATGTAGACTTCCCAACATTAGGTCGTCCTACAATAGCTACTATGGTACTCATTATTATTTTTTTAAGGTGTGCAAAGATAGGCTTTTATCGCGCTATATAGTCAAAAACTAAGTCCTGTGATGTCTGTAAATATTTTAGATTTTTATAAAAAACACTAATGAAATTATAAATTAAAACAAAAACAGAGCAGAAAGATTAATTTTGCTGTCTATTTAACTTATGATCATACTACTAGTATTATTAATAGGAGCTATTGCAGCAGCCATAAACACGCTCCCCCCCAGCGCCACAAATCTTGGGGTATTGAAGTATACGGCAGATGGTACTATCTCCAAAGCTATGCAATTTGCATATGGTGCTGCAGTAGGAGAGGTTGTCGTAGCCAGTCTCGCACTAACATTTGGTGTGTTAATTGAAAATCTTTATGAAAACAACCTTTGGATTCAAATAGTCTTTATTATACTTATGATTCTCGTTGGAGTTTATTTCCTTAGAAAGCCTGCTCAAGAGCAAATAAATATATCTTCAACTCAAAGTGTGCGTTTTAGAAATGGATTGCTTTTAGGCACTTTAAATATCCCTATGTTTATCTATTGGACAGCCATTTTGTCCATGCTTTCAAAATATTTGCAAATAAGCGATAACTCACCTTGGCTCGTTATTATACTATTTTTGCTAGGAGTGTTTTTAGGTAAACTTGGTGTTTTATATTTATATGGGAGATTAAGCGACTATATGACATCTAATTTTTCTGCCTTTAAGGGAAAGTTAAATAAAATTATAGGAATAGTATTGCTACTTGCAGCTACCTTTCAGTCCATAAAGCTTATTGTAGATATGAGTTGATTAACCTCATTTATAATATCTCGATTCTAACTACATATCCTTCCCAACTTCGCACATTAAAAACAGTATTATCATCAAATAGTAAATATTGACCTTTTATACCTTTCAACAAACCTTCGTAAGCGGGCGTCTTATCTAGATTTAATGTTTTCAATTTTTCTGGATACTGCAATACAGGAAAGTGTATATGCGTCTCATCATTTTCAATTATAAAGTATTTTTGAGCCTCCTCTGGTATAAATTGTTTAAGATGATCGCGATAAGTTTTTAGATTGAGGTCTTCTATTTCATTTTTGAGCATTTTGCGCCAGTTTGTTTTATCAGCAACGTGTTTTTTTAGAGCTACCTCTGTGATACCGGCTAAGTACCTATTTGGTACTTCAACAATTTCTATTGCCTCATGCGCTCCTTGATCAATCCACCTTGTGGGGACCTGAGATTTACGTGTTACCCCTACCTTTACATTGCTAGAATTTGCTAAGTAAACAATATGTGGTTTTAACTGTACACTTTTCTCATACTCAAGATCGCGATCTTCTTCATCGAGATGAGCTTTTGAGAGCTCTGGCTTCATTATCCAATCTGCAGCCTGAGGAACTTTAAAAAAATCATCATAACAATATCCTTGTCTGTAAATTTTTTTATTCTCACCACAAGCGAGGCATTCGTATTTTAAAAACTCAATATGCACATTTTTATCAATGAGCTGGTTCATTTGAATAAAATCGTCGCCCATTATCAAATAATAATTAATAGGATCTGTATGCTCCGTTTGCATTTTTCTAAGGACGCCTTGATATTGCATTTATGAAAATTTTGGTTTTAAGATGCGAGGAAAAAGGTTAATTTAGCTTTCGCGAAAGCATAATCTTAACATAAAAACTACGGTAAATATAGCAACTTTATGGCGATCCCTTTAGTCCATTCTATAGCTTCTTGGTTTCTCAAAAAGCGTATCCATCAGATGGAGCTTTTTATGAAGTACCCTGCAGAGGTTCAAGAAGAATTGCGCATAAAGCTTCTAGATAAAGCTAAGGATACAGAAATAGGGAGAAAATATGATTTTGCTTCTATTAAAACCTACCGAGAATTTGCCGAAAGGGTGCCTGTCACATCTTACGAAGAAAACCATCAGTTTATTGAACGGAGTCGCCGTGGGGAAGCAAATATTTTATGGCCATCACCTATTAAATGGTTTGCTCAAAGTAGTGGGACAACAAATGCTCGTAGTAAATATATACCTGTTAGTACAGAGTCGCTAGAAGATTGTCATTATGCAGCAAGTAAGGATTTACTATGTATGTATCTTAATAATAATGAAGGGTCTCAATTATTTTCTGGCAAAGGTTTACGACTAGGTGGCAGTAAGAAGTTATATGAAGATAAGGGAACTGTTTATGGTGACCTTTCTGCAATTTTAATTGATAATATGCCTTTTTGGGCAGAATTTAGCAGCACTCCTACTAGTGATGTTTCGCTTCTTGATGATTGGGAAATAAAAATGCAAGCCATCGTAAACGAAACCATACAACAAGATGTAACCAGCCTTGCGGGAGTTCCATCATGGATGCTTGTATTGTTGAATAATGTTTTAGAAACCACAGGTAAAACTAGTTTATTTGAAATCTGGCCTCATCTTGAAGTCTATTTTCATGGTGGCGTAAGTTTTGACCCCTACATTGATCAATACAAGAAGATACTCCCCTCAAACTCATTTAAGTATTACGAAATATATAATGCCTCAGAAGGTTTTTTTGCAATTCAAAATCAAAATGATTCTAAGGAACTATTATTAATGCTCGATTACGGTATTTTTTATGAATTTATACCGATGGATACTTACGGAACTTTAGATGAAAAAGTTATTCCTTTAAATGAAGTAGCATTAGATAAAAATTATGCGGTAATCATCACTACAAACGCTGGGTTATGGAGGTACAAAATAGGAGATACTGTAAGATTTACTTCTCTCAGCCCCTATAAAATTAAAGTAAGCGGCAGAACAAAACATCATATTAATGTTTTTGGGGAAGAACTTATAATTGAAAATGCAGAAAAAGCATTGCAAATAGCATCGCTTGCCACAGGCGCAGAAATAAAAGATTATACTGCTGCTCCTATCTTTATGGAAGGTAGAGAAAAGGGCGCTCATGAGTGGATGATCGAATTTAAAAATGACCCAAAAGACATAACTACTTTTAACCAACAACTCGATCTAGCGCTACAAGAAGTAAACAGTGATTATCAAGCAAAACGTTTTAATAATACTACGCTCAATGCGCCCACAATACATGTAGCGAGAAAGAATCTCTTTTATGACTGGTTAAGTTCAAAAAACAAGTTAGGAGGACAGCATAAAATTCCTAGGCTATCTAATAAAAGAGACTTTATAGAAGATTTAATAAGCTTAGAAAAATCCTAACGCTACTCCCTACATAAAATTAAGTTCATTCTTCATGTAGAATACAGCGTCTCACCGACAAAACAACTCATCTTGTCTAAAAAATTTAAAATTCTTTTAATCAAGTAGTTTAGAGCATTATTTTCGATTGTTGGAGGCTTTAACCAGTCGAATTTATCCCCCATGAAACAACTATCTTTTTACTGCTTATTGAGCCTGTGCTTATTCTCAAGCCTCAATATTTTTTCTCAGAACACAAACACTGTTGTTGATACAGGTTATAGTAAAACAAAAAATGAAAAAGAAGTTTACAGCGACAATGGTTTTAAATTTGAAACCTTTACTACGGGTATAAATACTAAATATGCCGACTATGGAGTAGGTTTTTTTAGAGAAAAATTTATTTCTTTTTCTGCTAGAAAAATAGGTGCTTTAGCCAAAAAAGATCCTAACACAGGCGAACCCTTTACTAAATTATATTGTTCTGATATTACCTACGAATATGATTTAAGAACTCCACAACTATTCTCATCTATACTCAACAAGTATGAAAATTTAGGAAGCGTAACTTTTACAGAGGATGGGAATACTTTATATTTTACTAAGAGTAAGAAGTCTGATAGTCAAAGTTTTGAACTCTATCGCGCAGATATGAATCCAAAAAGAGAGGGTGAATGGATAAATATTGTTTCATTAGCTATTAATGGAGACTTTTCAATTGAAAACCCACATATCTCAAAAAATGGTGATTGGCTATACTTTGCCTCTAACCGCCCAGAAGCTATCGGAGGATTTGATATTTTTAGAATCGCCCTAGAAAAAGATATTTCTATACAAGAAATGGGTCGTTTTAGAAGTCCAGTAGAGCGTGTTGAAGGTAGTGTAAATACTGTTTTAGACGAGAAGTTTCCGCGTACATCTATAGATGGTAAATATTTATATTTCTCGTCAAAAGGTCATGACTCTCAAGGAGGCTTTGATGTATTTAGATCGAGAAAAACAGCTAGAGGTTTTGTCGCTACTAGAAATTTAGGAAATACAATTAACTCTAAAGCAGATGATATCGCATATATTGAAGCCACGCCAACTGTTGGCTATTTAACTTCTAATCGAGAAGGTGGCGAGGGTGGTTATGATATATATAAAGTTAGAGAGTTGCCTGTAAATGTATTTGTTTCAGGAAAAATATATGATAGTGAAACACAAATAGCACTTCAAAACGCAAAAGTTGTACTTATAGACGAGTATGGAGAAGAAGTAGCAAATACTACTTCTACTACAACTGGCGCCTATGAGTTTCCTGTAGATACTTTCTTAAATTATACAGTTATTGTTTATAAAGATGGTTTTGAGCAAGCAACAAGTTCTATAAACACTTCTGCACAAGTAAATAAAACTTTTGTTAATGATATTGCATTAGAAGCAATACCTGCAGCAATTATAGAGAATGAGAAAGAGACTATTATTGAAATAGAAAATATACTTTTTGATACAAACAGTGCAAGGATTAAGCCTATTTCTACTATTACGCTCAATTCAATTGTAGCAACATTAAATAATAACCCTTCTATAAAAATCCACATTAAAGCGCATACAGATATACAAGGTAGTGCTATCTACAACAAAAAACTTTCTATGAGGAGGGCAGCATCTGCATTAAAATATCTCTTTAATAAAGGAATTTCAAAAGAAAGAATGAGTTCTCAAGGATACGGAGAAGAAGAATTACTTATCAAATGTTCACCCTGCTCTGCGGCTCAAAATGAATTAAACAGACGAGTAGAATTTATCGTAATCAAAGAATAGATTCTTAACAATTGTAATAAATCATTGTTAAGGAAACAGCTATCAGTTGGGGGACTGATGGCTGTTTTTTTTGAAGGTCAAACATAACATATTAAGAATTCAAAAGAGGCTTAACTTTTGTTGCTATAAGCTCTAAAGCCTTTTTTAATTTATCATGCGGAATACCAACATCCATTTGAAACGTGACTTTTGAAATTCCTCCTAAAGCCTCGCTATGGTGAAGAATTTTTTTAGCTACATCTTCTGGACTACCTACTAGTAAAGCACCCTGTGGAACGCTGTTTTGAGCATCAAAACTTTGTCTAGTAGGTGCTGGAAATCCTCTTTCTAGACCTATTTTTGTAAATAATTCTTGATATCCTGGAAAGTAGTCTTTGATAGCATCCTCTGTTGTTTCTGCTACATAGCCCAGGGAGTGCAAGCCTACTTTTAAATCTTCTGGACTGTGTCCAGACTTTATGCCTGCTTGTCTATATAAATCTACTAATGGTGCAAATCGATGTGTCTGACCACCTATCACTGCAATCATAAGTGGTAAACCTAACTCACCAGCTCTTACAAATGATTCTGGGGTTCCTCCTACCCCTAACCAAATGGGAAGCTTCTTTTGTAGTGGTCTTGGAAAAACAGGTTGATTATGAAGTGCTGGTCTAAATTTTCCAGACCAAGTTATTATTTCTTGTTCCCTTAACTTTAATAAGAGCTCTAACTTTTCTTTGAAGACAGCATTGTAATCTGCTTGATTAAATCCAAACAATGGAAAAGCATCTGTAAAAGAGCCTCTACCTGCGACAATTTCTGCTCTTCCACCAGAAAGGAGGTCTAACGTAGCATAATTTTGAAAGACTCTCACTGGATCTGCAGCACTTAAAACGGTAACTGCACTTGTAAGTTTAATACGCTTTGTCATAGCGGCTGCAGCCGCCAAGATCATAGCTGGTGATTGATCCAAAAAATCACTTCTGTGATGTTCTCCTATCCCAAAACTATCTATACCTACTTTGTCTGCATGAACAATTCTCTCTATCAATAACCTTAAGGAGTCTGCTGCGCTTTCACTTTTATTTTTGGGTGCTATTGCAAAACTATCTATACCTACTTCCATTTCTCTAGTATCAAGTGATTTAATTTTTAACTCAAAGATAAACTGTATTGATCAAATTTGAGGAGACTACGCTTTCGCGAAAGCGTAACTATTCTCAAACCTATAATTCATCATAAATAGCGATCTTTATCATAATGAACTCACGTAAGAGACTAGATAGAGCCTATAGAGAATCTAAGAGAATAAGATTTTCTGAAAATAAGAAATTGGTCTTTTTTTCAGATTGCCATCGTGGTGACAAGAGCTATGCAGACGATTTTGCTAAGAATGAAAACATCTATTATCATGCTCTACAACACTATTACAATGAAGGGTTTAATTATTTTGAACTAGGGGATGGAGATGAGCTCTGGAAAAATAGCTCTTTTGAAAATATTTTATATTCTCATAAAAATGTATACACTCTTTTTCAGAAATTTCACGAAGAGAATAGGCTGCACCTCATTTGGGGAAATCACGATATGGTGTATCAAAATAAAGCCTATGTAGAAAAACATTTAAGCACTTATTTTGATAAAAAAGACGGCAGAGAAGAAATACTGTTTGAAAATCTTGAATACCATGAAGCTATTTTATTAGAATATCAAAGTACGGGACAAGAAATTTTTTTGTTGCACGGTCATCAAGCAGACTGGATGAACTATCATGCATGGAAGTTAAATAGGCTCTTAGTTAGATTTTTATGGAAACCTCTACAGATTTATGGTATTACGGATCCTACGAGTCCCGCAAAAAATTATAAAGAGCTTATAAAAGTTGAACGTCGTATAAAAAAATGGATAACAGAAAACAACAATATTCTCAAGATCACTGGACATACACATAGGCCTCGTTTTCCAGAGCCTGGTGATATTGCATTTTTTAATGACGGTAGCTGTGTTCACCCCAGAAGTATCACAGGTATTGAAATAGAAAATGGGTGTATATCACTTATAAAATGGAAAATAGCTACTGCTACTAATGGAACTTTAAGGGTGGTTAGAATTATTCTAGAAGGACCTGAAAAATTAGAATCCTACAAAACCACATGATTGTGCTTTACTCCTCTGGAGCTAACCTCGCTTGTAATCCATCCATATCTGGAGCGATATGGATCTGGCAGCCTAACCTACTATTATCCTCAACATAAAAAGCCTCTGCTAGCATAGCATCTTCATCATCACTCATCTCAGGCAACTGGTGGTCACTTTCTATATAGCACTGACAACTTGCACACATAGCCATCCCGCCACATATTCCGATAGTTCCCTCTGGAGCAAGCTCGTATGAACGGACCACTTCCATCAAGTTCATATTCATATCTGTAGGAGCAGAAACGTTATGTGTGACTCCTTCTCTATCTGTAATTACAATCTGTATGTCAGACATAGTTTTTGTATGTAAGCTTTTTGTAATAGTAAAAATTAGTTTATGGCTTTTACAACTGCCTTAGGAGCTTCTTTTTTAGTTCCGTCAAACCCCTCAACACCTCCTACAGTTGTATATTTCATTACATACCTCTTTTCTGGAAAAATACGCTGATAAGCGCTTTGACACATCAATGTTGCCTCATGGAATCCACAAAGTATTAGCTTTAATTTTCCTGGATACGTATTTACGTCTCCTATTGCATAAATACCAGGAATATTAGTTTGATAGTCTAGACTATTATCAACTTTAATAGCATTTTTTTCTATTTCTAGCCCCCAGTCTGCTATGGGTCCAAGCTTGGGTGCAAGTCCGAAAAGTGGTACAAAGTGATCACAGGTAACATTAAACACTTCGGCTCCCTGCTTTATGGAAACACCTTGCACTGAAGACTCTCCTACTACATCTATCACTTCTGCGGGAGTGATAAGTTTTATTTTACCTTGGTTTTTTAGGTCTTGGACTTTCTCTACACTATCCAAGGCTCCTCTAAATTCATTACGACGGTGCACTAAAGTGACTTCACTTGCTATATCTGCTAAGAAAATACTCCAGTCTAATGCACTGTCACCTCCTCCAGAAATAACTACTTTTTTATTGCGATATAATTCAGGGTCTCGAATAATATATTCTACGCCTCGATCTTCAAAATTTTCTAGTCCTGTAATTTTAGGCTTACGAGGCTCAAAACTACCTAGACCACCTGCAATGGCAACCACTGGTGCATGGTGCTTGGTTCCTTTATTTGTCGTAACAATAAAAGTACCATCTTCTAGTTTTTCTATAGTTTGTGCACGCTCACCGAGTGTAAATGTGGGTTGAAATGGCTCTATTTGTTTCATTAAATTATCTACTAAATCTCCCGCTAACACTTCTGGAAAAGCGGGAATATCATAGATAGGTTTTTTAGGGTAGATCTCTGCACACTGGCCTCCAGGCTGTGGTAATGCGTCGATAAGATGGCATTTTAATTTCAATAAGCCAGCTTCAAATACTGTAAAAAGTCCCGTAGGACCAGCTCCAATAATAAGTATATCAGTTTTAATCATAGGTGTTTTGATACAAGATTGATTCGTTTGCTTAGTTTAAAGTAAAATGAATCTGATAAAAGTCTATGGGGTGCATACGGTTTCGCGAAAGCGTATATATTACTATGCCACCACGTTAATTACTTCTTCAATTTGTGGGGCATGCTTTTTTATTGTCATTTCTACGCCACTCTTGAGGGTCATTTGGTTTACAGAGCAACCTACACAAGCGCCTTGTAACTGTACACGTACAATTTTCAGGTCATCTATACCTAATAGCACGATATCGCCACCATCACTCTGTAAGAAAGGTCTTATTTCTTCTAGTGCCGCTTCTACTTTTTCTGTTAATTGCGCCGTTTCCATATTAATTCTTTACGGCAGAACATCCTGCCATTGTCGTTATTTTAATAGCTTCTGTAGCTGGCAGGTCTTTATTACGACGTACTGTCTCCTCTACTACATTTTTTGTAAGCTGGTCAAATGCTTCCATAGTGGGTGTTCCTGCTTGTAACGCTGCAGGGCGACCTACATCACCCGCTTCACGAATGCTTTGCTCAATAGGAATCTCCCCTAAGAAACGTACTCCTAAGTCTTCTGAAAGGTGCTTTGCTCCTTCCTTACCAAAAATATAATATTTGTTATCTGGAAGTTCCTCTGGAGTAAAATATGCCATATTCTCAACTATACCGAGTACAGGTACGTTAATGCTTTCTTGTTGAAACATTGCAACTCCTTTTTTTGCATCTGCGAGTGCAACATTTTGTGGTGTACTTACCACCACAGCTCCGGTTATAGGAAGTGATTGCATAATACTTAAATGTATGTCACCTGTGCCCGGAGGAAGGTCTAATAACAAAAAATCCAACTCTCCCCATGCAGCATCAAAAATCATTTGATTTAGAGCCTTTGCTGCCATAGGACCTCTCCATATAACGGCTTGATCTGGTTTAGTAAAAAAACCAATCGATAAGACTTTGACACCATAACTTTCTATGGGTTTCATTTTTGATTTTCCATCAACATTTACAGAAAGTGGTCGCTCACTTGCTACATCAAACATAATAGGTACAGAAGGTCCATAAATATCTGCATCAAGTATTCCCACTTTAAAACCCATTCTTGCAAGGGTAACAGCAATGTTTGAGGTAACTGTAGATTTACCTACGCCACCCTTTCCAGAAGCAATAGCTACAATATTTTTAATCCCAGGAATTGCTTTTCCTTTTATTTCATTTTTGTCTTCTTTAGTAGGTGCTACTACTTTGAGATTCACTTTTACTTGTGCTTTATCATACACTTTGTCGTGTATTGTTTTAAGGATGTCAACTTCTGCTTTCTTCCGTGCTTGTAGTGTTGGGTTATTAATTGTAATATCTACAATTACTTCATCTCCAAAAACTAAGACATTTGTAACTGCACCACTATCTACCATATTTTCACCGGCACCAGGAGCAGTAATTGTTTTTAAAGCCTCAAGAATATCTTTCTTATGTAATTTCATTCTTTTTTTGCAATTTTTCAGATTCTATTAAATGTATGATTTAGTGCTTTTACACACCAAAAGACCTGCTTTTAATTAGACTGATTCTAAATGCAAAGATACAACTGCCAAGTCATTATCTCCAATGAATCAAAACCCAAATTACTACGCAGTTAAATTTAAAAAATCAATTTATTTAGAATAAATACACCTCTCAAGAATGGAGATCATTCATGATCTATAATTCTATACATGGATCCCAAAAAAACTTATGAAAATCTTCTATTTTATTATTTACAACTTTCAACCCTTCATTCTCTAATAATTGTTGCATCAAGTTTGTTTGTGGGAAATGATGTTTGCCAGTGAGTAATCCTACGCGATTAACAACTCTATGTGCAGGCACTCTTGGGTAATTACTTGCTCCGTTCATTGCCCAACCTACCATCCTGCTACTACGAGATGCTCCAAGATATTTTGCAATTGCCCCATAGGTAGTGACACGTCCGTAAGGTATCTGAGTAGCTACCGCATAGACCCTATGAAAGAAATTCTCTGTTTCGGGTGCATAATTCATTCGTAATAAAAAATTCTTACCACTGTAATTAGCATCAAAATAATCATTAATACAGCCATAAAATAATTAGAATACTTTGCAAAAGACTCGCTACGCTTTTCTATTCTAGCAAAGAAGAGCACATACAAGTAAAGCGTTGTAAAAGTACCTACTGCAGCTGCTAGAACAAACACAGTTATTGCCATTACATCATATTCTACCTTACCACTTACATTTAGAGCAGCGCCTAAAGCACAGAAGTAAGGTATAGGTAATACGTTAAGTGTGGAAATTGCAAGCCCTTTACCAAAACTACGTAATCCTCTTTTTTTAGAAATTTTAACTTTCTTAACGTGACTTTGTTTTGCTTTTAAAAAGAAGAATACCGCCATGATAAGAAAAATCACTAGACCTGTACGGAGCAACATATTTTGCACAAACGGATTCCCAAAAATGTATCTCGCTAACAATACTGCGATAAGCGCTTGAATAACAACGATGACACAGGCACCTATAGCCACAAGCAAACCATTTTTTCTACCATGCTGTACGCATGTCTTTGCGACAGACATATTTATAAGCCCTGGAGGAATGACTCCTGCCAGCGCCGCAAAATAGGTGATTAAAAATAATTTGGTAATTTCCAAATGAAGCTACTTACTTGACCCTAAATTTAATATAAGTAATCGGTTTTCCCTGTGCTAGATACTGTTTTTCATAAAATGTTTGAATTTCAACTACTTCTTTAGGCGAATATTCATTTTTATAAACATTATGATTTGCTTCTATTATCTCATGACCTTCGCCATGTAGAAGACCTAAAGTATAACCGTGCATAAACTCTGAATCTGTCTTCAGGTTTACAAATCCGTCTGGTGTTAAGACTCGTTTGTATTTTTGAAGAAATTCTGAATTAGTCATTCTATGCTTAGTGCGCTTATACTTAATCTGAGGGTCTGGAAAAGTAATCCATATTTCTGATATTTCTGCTTTCGCGAAAGCGTACTCAATTAACTCTATTTGAGTTCTCATAAAGCCTACATTATCCAGTTTTTGTTCTAATGCAGTCTTTGCTCCTCGCCAAAAACGAGCGCCTTTTATATCAATTCCTAAAAAATTCTTTTCAGGGTAAGCCTCTGCGAGACCTACAGAATACTCACCTTTTCCACAACCCAATTCTAAAACAATAGGGTTGTCATTTTTGAAAAAATCTTTATTCCATTTACCTTTAAGAGCAAAAGAGCCATTTACCAGCTCTTCTCGAGAGGGCTGAATTACATTTGAAAAAGTTTCGTTTTCGCGAAAACGCTTAAGTTTATTTTTACTTCCCACTGGTATATTTAATATTTTGGTAAAATTAAGGAAACTTTTACTACGCATTGTTATCACATCTTTGTCAAGTGAATTATAGAAAACACATATTAATTGCACCACTTAACTGGGGATTAGGTCACGCCACACGCTGTATACCTATCATACGATCATTAGTGTCTGAAAATTATAAGGTTACTATAGCCAGTGATGGGCAAGCTCTTGACTTACTAAAAAAAGAATTTCCGTCTGTACCTTTTATCAAACTACCGTCCTATAGAATTACATACGCTATAAAATCTGCTGATTTTAAGAAAAAAATGTTGCGTAATATACCTCAGATACTTCGTGCTATTAAAGAAGAACGTAAAAAGCTAAACTCACTCATTGAGTCTTTAGAAATAGATGCTGTGATTTCTGATAATAGGCTTGGGATGTATACATCTAAAGTCCCTGCAATTTTAATATCTCATCAACTTAATGTTTTAAGTGGTCGCACAACATGGTTTACGACATGGATACACAGATTTTATATTCAAAAGTTTGATGAATGCTGGGTTCCAGATATTTTGGGGGATACTAATCTAAGTGGAGTGTTAGGTCACCCTAAAAAACCTTTAAATATACCCACAAAGTACATAGGTATTCTTAGCAGAATGGAATCTGCTACGGTACCCTATAAATATAAAGTTATCGCAGTACTATCTGGACCTGAGCCACAAAGATCTTTATTAAGGGAATTGCTTTATAGTGAGCTTCGCAAGTTACCTGGAAAGGCTTTGCTAGTAGAGGGTGTCATATCAAGAAGTCAGGAAAGTTCTGTAAAAGGCAATGTTACAATTATTAATTACTTAACATCCACACAACTTGAAAAAGCAATAAATGCAAGTGAATTTGTTATCGCACGTTCTGGCTATACAACTGTAATGGATCTAGCAAGACTACAGAAGAAAGTGTTTTTTATACCAACTCCTGGGCAGCCTGAACAGGAATATCTCGCAATGAGA
The DNA here is from genome assembly GCF_007827465.1 of Dokdonia sp. Hel_I_53. Classification (NCBI taxonomy): domain Bacteria; kingdom Pseudomonadati; phylum Bacteroidota; class Flavobacteriia; order Flavobacteriales; family Flavobacteriaceae; genus Dokdonia; species Dokdonia sp. Hel_I_53. Next base: position 2,307,621 of record NZ_VISL01000001.1, on the reverse strand, counting down.
CTCAAAAAATTATGCATTGCACCCTATTCAACCCAAGAAACTTTTAAAATTAAAGACCTAGCTGGACTTAAAGTTTATAAAGGTTTTTCTACTAATTATCAATCAGGGAATTTCAGCAATTTCTTCAGCTTTTTCCATTGTGAAAGAAAACTCAGAACCAACACCAAGTTCGCTCTCTACATAAACCTTTTCTTCATGCGCTTCTATAATGTGTTTTACGATAGACAAACCCAGTCCTGAGCCACCTACTTTTCTATTCCCAGATTTATCTACGCGATAAAATCTCTCAAAAAGTCTAGGTATATTTTCAGTCTCTATCCCCTCTCCATTATCTGTTACTCGTACTAATATTTTATTTTGAATAAGATTCTGTATACTAACTTCTGTAGTACCATCTCGTTTTCCATATTTAATTGAGTTTACAATAAGATTTGTAAGCAATTGCTGTATACGCTCTTGGTCTGCGTTTACCATAATGGGGTTTGTATATTCAACATCAAATGCGAGAGTTATATTACGCTTTGCTGCTTTCATTTCTAGCATTTCAAAAGTGCTGTGCACTAGTGTCACGATGTCAAAATATTCATAATTGAGATTAAGATCTCCTACTTCTAGTTTTGTAATCATATCTAGATCATTCACTAGATATATGAGTCTCTCTACACCTTTATCTGCTCTTTCTAGGTATTTTTTCCGTACGCTCTTATCTTTTATAGCACCATCTAGAAGTGTGAGAATATAACCTTGTACGGTAAACAAAGGTGTTTTAAGTTCATGCGCAACGTTTCCTAAGAAATCTCGCCGGTATTCATCTTGTATGCGCAATGACGCAATTTCAATTTTGCGCTCCCTAGCATAACGTTCCACCTCTTCTGAAAGCGAAGCCATATCTGTGGTAATATTCTCCGGTCTTAAACTAGCATCTTCTAGAAGAGTGACATTATCATAAATTTGCTTTACACGTCTAAAAATAAATATTTGTGTCCTAAAGTGTATCAGAGCAAATGAGAAGAAATAACATAATACGATACCCACTGCAATATACATCCAAGAAGGATCGTCATTTTGTATATATTCTAAAGCAATAATTAATACCGCAAAAAATATTGTAATATATAATGCCGTGATTAGGGCAAAAGAATAAGATTGCTTGAAATCCTTTGCCATTAAACTACAAATTTATACCCTACACCCTTTACTGTTTTAAAAGATTTTTCTCCTATTTTCTCACGTAACTTCCGTATATGGACATCAATAGTACGCCCACCTACAATTACTTCCATCCCCCATACACGATCTAGAATATCTTCTCTAGTAAAAACTTTTCCAGGTTTTGAAGTAAGTAATGATAGTAGCTCAAACTCTTTTCTTGGTAAATTAAGTTCTTCTTTACCTTTATAGACCTTATATTCCTCCCTGTTAATAGTTAGATTTCCAGCTTTTACAATTTGAGAAGGTGATTCTTCATTTTTAAAACGGCGCAGTAAGGCCTTTACTTTACTTATAAGCACTTTTGGCTTTATAGGTTTAGTTATATAATCATCTGCTCCGGCATCAAAACCTGCCACCTGAGAATAGTCTTCACCACGAGCCGTGAAAAACGTGATAACCGTATTTTCTAAATCTGGATTTGATCGAATTATCTCACAAGCTTCAATACCATCCATTTCGGGCATCATCACATCTAAAATTATGAGGTGAGGCTGGTGTTTTTTTGCAAGCTTAACCGCCTCAACTCCATTAGCCCCAGTAATCACTTGATATCCTTCATTTGATAAGTTGTATCCTACAATTTCAATAATATCTGGTTCATCATCTACTAGCAGTATTTTAAGATCTTTCTTTTTCATTATAAAATTGTTTTGGATGCTAGGTAAATATAGCAGTTTTAGGAGATATTAATTTGATGCTGCAATGTATAATGATATTGTATTTTGAATATTAAGCTTGCGTTAAATATTTTCGCTTCCGCGAAATCAAAACAAGACAAATTTGAAAATTTTGTATTTTTAGACCTTAATCTAACTCAATATTATATGAAACAAATTACTCTTTTAATCTTTTCATTTTTAACAACTTGCCTTTCGTACGGACAGGTAGTCATAAATGAAGTAGACTCAGATCAGACTGGTACAGACTCCATGGAATTTGTAGAACTTTTTTCTGAAACTCCAAATCAATCTTTAGATGGTTTAGTGCTAGTGTTGTTTAATGGAAGTAGTGACACAAGCTACAACTCTGTAGATCTTAATGGATTTACTACTGATGAAAATGGTTATTTTCTAATAGGCGGCAATGATGTTGCTACTGCAGATATCACCCTAGGAGCGACTAATATTTTACAAAATGGTGCAGATGCTATTGCAATTTATACAGGTAATGTAGCAGACTACCCTACTGGAACCGCAGTATCAACTACTAATCTTTTAGATGCACTTGTTTATGGAACATCAGACGGTGATGATGCAGGATTACTCGATGGACTGGGTGAAACCACTCAATATGATGAAAACGAAAATTCTTTAAAAGACTCACAGTCACTACAGTTAGTAGATGGTGTTTTTTGCGCCTCCACACCTACACCAAGAGCTACAAATGTTTGTGCAGTAGCGACTTCTACAGAAGTAGCCACTATAGCTGAACTTAGAGCAGGGACAGTAGGTGAAAGTTACACTTTGACTGGTGAAGCATTATTAACCTATCAGCAAGATTTTAGAGGTCAGAAATATATTGAAGACAATACAGCTGCAATTCTTATTGATGATAATTCTGGCGTAATTACTACTACTTACACTATAGGGGATGGGATTACTGGGATCACGGGAGTCCTAGGTAGTTTTGATGGCGCTTTACAATTTGTTCCATCAGAAGATTCTGGTGCTGCCACTTCAACTGGAAATACAATTACGGCACAAGTAGTTACTGCAGATATGCTTAACGCAAATCCCGCAGATTATGAGTCTGAGTATGTTCAATTAACGTCTACAACAGTGGATAATACAAACAGTACTACTTGGGATAATGGAGTTGAGTATCCTCTTACTACAGCAAATGGAGGCTATATTTTTAGAGCTGCATTTTTTAATGTAGACTACATCGGGACAACTGTCCCTGGAACGGCAGATATTTCTGGAATTATCACAAAAGACAATAGTATCTCATATATAACAGCTAGGAATGCGGCAGATATCAATGTTCTTTCTGCTGGATGCCCATTATCACTAGAGACAGCTATTTTTGAATGTACAAGTGAAACTACTGGTACAGATGGCACCACGATTTCTATTCCATTTTCTGGAGGAGCAAACGGGGTGACTTATACATTAGGAACATCGGCTGGTACTGTAGATGGAGACAACCCCTCTAGTGTGGAAACTGGTACGATTATTATTACTGGTGTAGATGAGGGCACTACTATTACTTTTACAGTAGTTAGTGATTCTTGTGATTTAAGTCAAGACCTAACCACTCCTGCTTGCGAACCACTTCCAGAAGCTGCAAATATTGCTGAGTTGAGAGCTTATGACCTAGGGACAGAAGTGATACTTACTGGAGAAGCAGTACTTACTTTTCAACGATCAAGCAGAAATCAAAAATATATAGAAGACGCTACCGCTGCAATTCTTATAGACGATAGCGCAGAAACAATTACTACTACGTATAATCTTGGAGACGGTATTACTGGAATAACTGGGACTTTAGGGGAGTTTAGAGGAGTACTGCAATTTGTTCCTAGTGAGGACCCTGGTACTGCAACATCAACAGAAAATGCAATAGTAGCACAAGTTGTAACGCTTGCAGAACTCACTGCTAATGGTGAAGATTATGAGTCTGAATATGTAGAAGTAATGGAAGCTACAATTGATAATGGCGGATCTACAGATTGGGCAGCTGGACAAAATTATACAATTACTGCAGGTGGAGATACGTTTATCCTACGTACAAACTTCGGTGGAGCAGATTACATTGGCACTACGATACCAACAGTAGCTACTAATATATCTGGAGTTTTAGGAGAATTTAATGGCACATATCAATTACAACCTCGTTTTCTTGCTGACTTTGAAGAGTTCATGTCTGTGGGAGAAAACAACGCTTTAGTTGTAAGCATCTATCCTAACCCAGCGACTAGTTTCATAAATGTAACAACTAGCACTCCTGGAGAGAAGTCAGTTGCTATTTATGAGATTTCTGGTAAAAAAGTAATTGATACTGTAACTGCACAACCTATAAGTGTCGCAAACCTCTCCGCAGGTATTTATTTAGTAAAGGTTTCAGAAGCAAATCGCTCTATGACTTCAAAGCTTATTATTAAATAAATTTTTTTATATATTTATAAGTAAGCGCCCTCTTATGAGGGCGCTTTTCTTTTTTACCTTTGCACCAAAGATTAACTAATGAACCACAATGCTATTTTTGATATTAGAAATGATGACGACTTTGAACGTGAAGCGTTGAGGATTTTTCAATATCAATTTGAGCACAACAAGGTTTATCGTTCATTTTGCGATCTTTTGTACAAACACCCAAGTGAGATTAAACATTCAAGTGATATCCCATTTTTACCTATTCAGTTTTTTAAGTCGCATAGGATTCTAACAGAGCAGATCTCTTCTGAAATCACTTTTTGTAGTAGCGGCACTACTGGCGCTATCACTAGCAAACATCATGTTGCAGATCTTAGTCTCTATGAGAAAAGTTTTAGAAACGCTTTCGCGAAAGCGTATACAGATCCAAAAGATATTGCTATTTTAGCTTTACTTCCATCTTATCTTGAACGCTCAGGATCTTCTCTTATCTACATGGCTCAAGATCTTATAAGATCTAGCAATCACCCAAAAAGTGGTTTTTATCTTCACAACTATGAAGAATTAAAAGACACGTTAGAAAATCTCGAAAAGAAAGGTCAGAAAACATTATTAATTGGAGTTTCTTTTGCGTTACTTGATCTAGTAGAGAAATACCCATTTAATTTGAAACATACCATAGTTATGGAAACTGGCGGTATGAAAGGAAGACGCAAAGAACTTATAAGACAAGAACTGCATTCAATTTTAGCAAGAGGTTTTGGAGTGGACCATATACATAGCGAATATGGAATGACAGAGCTTTTAAGTCAAGCGTATTCTCATGGTAATGGAATCTTTAATACTCCCCCTTGGATGAAAGTGTACTCAAGAGATACAGAAGATGCCTTAACTATTCTAGATTCACAAAAGAGTGGCGGTCTTAATATAATTGATCTTGCCAATGTGTACTCTTGTTCCTTTATTGCTACCCAAGATCTAGGTAAAGTGTATGCCGATGGACGCTTTGAAGTTTTAGGTAGGTTTGATAATTCTGATATAAGAGGCTGCAATTTAATGGCTTTGTAGAAGTGTAAGGCTTCTTCAAAATTTTAAACAAACAACCCTTAAACCTTAGTGCTTATCAATTGTCAAAGAAATAAGATGACATCATTTGTTATTCTTAATTCTTTAAAAATATACAGCAAAAAATTCTATAAGAATATTAAATATTTATAAAGAATCTACTCCATATGTGTGTAAGGAATAGAAAATAAAAACGACTTCATAAGTGATTGGTTAGTTAGTTAGAAAACTCTAGTGTCTTTTTTGAGATGCTGGAGTTTTCATTTTTTTTATGAAGTCGTTAGACTTATATTGCTCTTATAATAAAATAGGTTTTTTTACCACGCTGTAACAAAACAAACGTACCGTTAATAAGGTCACTGCTTTGAATCGTATAGGCTTCAGTTACTTTTTCTTTATTTAAAGAAATAGAATTTTCTTTAAGTGCACGTCTTGCCTCACCATTAGATTTTAAAAATCCTGTTTTTTCTGCAAGGGCTGCTACCATATCAAGTCCAGCCTCAATTTCTGTTTTTGCAACTTCAGCTTGAGGTACGCCCTCAAATACATCTAAAAAGGTTTCTCTATCAAGTTTTTTTAAATCTACGCCTGTACTTTTACCGAAGAGTATATTAGATGCAGTAATGGCATTTTCTAGAGCATCTTGACCGTGTACAGTTAATGTCACCTCCTCTGCAAGTTTCTTTTGCAATCCTCTTTGATGTGGTACTTCTCTGTGAGAATCTACAAGCGTATTAATTTCATCTTGAGTTAAAAAAGTGAAAATTTTAATATATTTCTCAGCATCATCATCGCTTGTATTAAGCCAGTATTGATAAAACTTATAAGGCGAGGTACGGTTTGCGTCTAACCAAACATTGCCACCTTCACTTTTTCCAAATTTACTACCATCAGACTTGGTTATTAAAGGGCACGTGAGTGCATACCCTTTACCACCACCTATGCGGCGTATCAATTCTGTCCCTGTTGTAATATTACCCCATTGGTCACTCCCTCCCATTTGTAGTGAGCAATTGTTATTCTGATACAAATGCAAGAAATCATATCCTTGTACTAATTGGTATGTAAACTCTGTAAAAGACATGCCATCTACGTCTTCACCTTTAAGTCTGTTTTTTACAGAATCTTTGGCCATCATGTAATTTACAGTAATATGCTTCCCTACATCACGTATAAAATCAAGGAATGAAAAATGTTTCATCCAATCATAGTTATTCACCATGACTGCCTCATTATCTGCTCCAGAAGAGAAATCTAAAAATTGAGATAGTTGTTTACGGACACATTCTTGATTGTGGCGTAATGTTTTTTCATCTAATAAATTACGCTCTGAAGACTTACCAGAAGGATCTCCTATCATTCCTGTTGCACCACCTACAAGAGCTACTGGTTTGTGTCCACTTCTTTGAAAATGAGCAAGAAGCATAATAGGCACAAGATTTCCTATGTGTAAAGAATCTGCCGTAGGGTCAAAACCTACGTATGCAGCTCGCATTGCCTCCATAAGGTGTTCTTCAGTTTGTGGCATTGCATCGTGCACCATCCCTCGCCATTGTAATTCTTTTACAAAATTCTTAATCATCTCATATGTATTTGTGGAGTCGCAAATATAAAAATAAGCGAGCAAGGCTCACCTAAATATTTAAAAAGTGTTAGTGTATCTCGCTCTAAAAATTAAAATTTCGATTTAGCATCAATCTGAAGTGATCTTGTATATTTACATAATGATATTAGTTACCGGCAGTACAGGGCTTGTAGGAAGACATCTAATCCTAGCACTTATTCAAAATAAGCAAGAAGTACGCGCTTTGTATCGTAGTGAAGACCGAAAAAATGAGGTAGAGCGCTTTTACGCTTTCGCGAAAGCAGAATCACTAATACAATTTATCGATTGGAAGCAAGGAGACATTAACAATATACCACGATTAGAAGAGGTCTTTAGCGGGGTTACCCATGTATACCATTGCGCAGCTGCTATCTCTTTTGATCCGTATCAATTTAAAAACCTTACAAAAGTAAACATTGAAGGAACAGCTAATGTAGTTAACCTATGTTTAAACTATAAGGTCAAAAAACTAATACACCTAAGTTCTATAGCTACACTTGCCAAAACACCTAACAATCCTATTGATGAAAGCAATCACTGGGACCCTAATGCGCGTGTATCTGTATACGCACTAACCAAGTATGGAGCCGAAATGGAAGTTTGGAGAGGTACCGAAGAAGGACTCGATGCTATCATTTTTAATCCTGGGATTATACTAGGTGAAGGGGATTACAATAGCGGCAGCGGTGTCTTATTTAAGAGAGTATGGGATGAGAAGAAGTATTACATAAAAGGCGCTACAGCAACAATAGACGTTAAAGATCTAGTAAACTTGATGATTAGTGGGATGCAATCATCTATAAAACAAGAAAGATTTATTGCCATTAGTAATAATATTTCTTACAAAAAATTACTCATCGCCATAGCTAAGTCTTTGGACAAAAAACCTCCAAGAATCCCTTTAAATAAATGGATTCTTAAGATTACCGTCTTCCTTGATTTTGTGGTAGGTTTATTTATAAGAAGTCGAAAAATCACTCGGGTAGGAATAATATCATTACAACACACAACAAAGTATTCTAATACTAAAATTAAAAAGGAATTCAGTATAACACTAACTCCTATTGATCAAACATTGGTTCGTATTGCAAAACATTTTAAACGGAATCACGCTTAAGCTTCAATTCTTTTACACGCTTCTTTTTTAAAGACTTAGATACATCTAGAATGGGCCCCTTAAAAATCACAGGCCTGCTGGTATCAAGAAGAGTCTCTTTTCTAAGTTTTTGATTCAATTTATTTAAAGAATCTCGTTCCTTACGTTCTATTTGATATAAAGAATCTTTTATTTTATATTCTGCATCAAATCTATCTAAAACTCTTGTATTCATCGCTTTAAATGCATCTGTTTTGGTAGCATAATATGCCATATTCTGAGCAAGTGTTACACTATCTATCTTGAATTTATCAAAAATATAAGTCTCAGGATTTATTCCTGTCTGAATCATTAAACCAGTATTGTAACCTCTAGCAGCCTTAAGAAGAATAGACTCATAGAGTATTTCTTCCATTTGCGCTTTAGTCAAAGTAATTTCTGGTTTCTTAGGATCTTCAATTTCTTGACAGCTAAAAAAAAGAGTTAGTGCAAGAAAAAATAATGTATGTTTTACAAATCTCATTATCTATCAAAAGTTAATCGCTCTCCATATAGGCCTTCCTTTATCTCAAAGTTTTCATAGGCTAAATGACCATTTACAAAAGTATGTGTAATGCATGACTTAAACGTAGCTCCTTCAAACGGAGACCAGCCACATTTATATAAAATATTGCTTTTTTCAACCTCCCACGGGGAATCTAAGTCTATCAGTACAATATCTGCTTTATAGCCTTCCCTTATATACCCACGTTTTGCAACCTCAAATAAAATTGCTGGATTATGACACATTTTTTCAACGATCTTTTCGAGTGATATTTTACCTTGATGATAAAATTCTAACATTGCTGGAAGTGCGTGTTGCACTAGTGGCCCTCCACTAGGTGCCTGTGTGTAAACGTTTTGCTTCTCCTCAAGTGTATGAGGGGCATGATCTGTAGCGATGACATCTAACCTATCATCTAATAATGCCTGAAAAATAATCTCTCTGTCTTCTTTCGTTTTAACAGCTGGATTCCATTTAATGAATGTTCCTTTATCCTTATAATCCTGATCTGAAAACCACAAATGGTGAATACAAACCTCTGCTGTTATTTTTTTCTCTTTTAAAGGAATAGAGTTATCAAATTGCAATGCCTCCTTTCCCGTTGAAATATGGAAGACATGAAGGCGGGCACCTGTTTTTTTTGCCAAAGCAATAGCTCTTGATGAAGAAATATAACAAGCTTCTTCACTGCGAATAATCGGATGAAGTTCAATGGGAATGTCATCTCCATATTTTTCTTTGTAAGTAGCTAAATTATTTTTGATGGTATCCTCATCTTCACAATGAGTAGAAATTACCAAATCTGTAGCCTTAAAAATTTTTTCTAAAACTTCTTCATTGTCTACCAGCATGTTTCCAGTAGAGCTTCCCAAGAAAAGCTTAAGGCCAGCTACTTTTGTTTTATCAATCTTTAAAATTTCATCAAGGTTATCATTTGTACCCCCAAACATAAAAGAATAGTTTGCCGCAGAAGTTTTTGATGCAATTTCAAATTTATCCTCTAGTAAATCTATAGTTGTCGCTTGTGGACTGGTGTTAGGCATCTCAATAAATGAAGTTATACCTCCCGCAACTGCAGCACGGGACTCTGTAGCTATTGTTGCTTTATGAGTGAGTCCTGGCTCTCTAAAATGTACTTGATCATCTATAATTCCAGGAAAAAGATGCTTCCCTTTTCCGTCATATACGCTAATATCTTGAGATTCTAATTTTATGTCTGGAGCAACTTTAGTAATAATCCCATCTTCAATAAGCACGTCACTGTATCTTATAATTCCTTCATTTACTACTTGCGCCCCTTTAATTAATATCTTCTTCATTACTTATTTTTAAATAGATGTTGTAATCGCATTTTTATAACTCCAAAAATAGCTTCAGAAATAATACCTGAGCTCATTTTACTCTCCCCTTTGGTTCTATCTGTAAATATTACAGGCACCTCGACAATTTTAAAACCTTCAAGATAGGCTTTATATTTCATCTCAATTTGAAATGCATAACCAACAAATTTAATTTTTTTGAGATCAATTGCCTCTAATACAGATCTTCTATAGCAAATAAACCCGGCTGTAGTGTCATGAAATGGCATTCTCGTTATTAAGCGAACGTACCTAGAAGCTCCCCAAGACAATAATACTCTACCCATTGGCCAGTTTACAACATTCACTCCTGTGACATATCTAGAACCAACAGATAGGTCCGCTCCATCTTTTGCGCAAGCATTATATAGACGTATGAGGTCATTAGGGTTATGAGAAAAATCTGCATCCATCTCAAATACATATTCATAATGTTGCTGCAAAGACCATTTAAATCCAGCTATATAAGCAGTGCCTAACCCCTCTTTCTTAATTCTTTTAAGTAAAAAAAGCTTATTTGGGTATTCTTTCTGTAATTTTTCGATTGTTTCAGCTGTGCCATCTGGAGAATTGTCATCTACAATTAAAATATGAAATGCACGCTGTAATGTAAATATGTTGCGCACTAATCGCTCTATATTTTCGATTTCGTTGTATGTAGGAATGATAACTACGGCGTTTGCCATAAAAATACTTTCTAGCAAAGGTACTTATTTTAAAAAGGTAGATCCATCTACAAGATCTCATTTACCATAATTTATACTATTTTTAAAGATTTAAAATATCTTACACTATTGGACACAATTATTAGAGATTTCCCTTATCAAAATTGGATCACAATTATATTTGTTGTCTGTCTGATTAGTCTTGCTGTCGCAAAATCTTTTTATTACCAGCAGTTTGTTGATTTTATAAATTTACGTGGTGCAGATAGGTATATTTCTAATCGAACTAGAGGGAGCTTTTTCTTTGAGCCCTTGCAACTTGTACTCCTTATCATACAGTGCACTGGAATCTCACTACTCATTTTTACAGCTTATTGTATTTACTATGAGGTTGAATTTAGGGATAACATAAAGGTTTTTGGACTTGTGTTGCTTGGATACTCTTTATTTGAAGTTTTTAAGTTCTTAGTAGAAAGATTTATTAGTTATGCACTACGTTTTTACAACAGAATTCAACCATTTTTATATAAGCGCTTAAATTTAAAAAATGCATTGGGCCTTTTTGCATTATGCTGCAGTCTTGTTTTTGCATATCATCAAGATATAAATCATCAAATTGTATACATAATCCTTAGTAGTATTGTGTTTATATATTTTATTTATCAATTATGGCTGCTACGATTATACAGAGATGATTTTATTCGCTTTCCGTTTTATTTTATTTTGTATTTTTGCACTCTCGAAATTGCACCCTACTTCATTTTGTATAAGTTCATTGCAAATGGTTAGAGGTCAAATAAAATTGAGCGTCTATGAAAGTGAAAACTATTCTCGTTTCGCAACCAAAACCAAAGGTTGAAAACTCCCCATATTTTGAACTTGAGCAAAGGCAAAAAGTAAAAATTGACTTCATCCCATTTATACACGTAGAGGGTGTTTCTGGAAAAGAAGTCAGATTACAAAAAGTAGACCTCAAGGACTACAGCGCGATTATACTTACAAGCCGTAATGCTGTAGATCACTTCTTTAGAATTGCAGATGAGATGCGTTTTAAAGTCCCAGATACACTAAAATATTTTTGTCAAAGTGAGGCTGTTGCTTACTATCTTCAAAAATATGTGGTCTATAGAAAACGTAAAATATATGTAGGCAAGCGTACATTTCCAGAACTTATTCCGCTAATTAAAAAGCACAAAAACGAAACGTTTTTGCTTCCATCCTCAGATAAGTTTAAGCCTATTGTACCAGAATTACTTGATGCGCTTAATATTAAATGGACGCAGTCTACCTTTTATAAAACGGTAGTAAGTGATTTATCTCAGTATGCTAATGTAACGTATGACATATTGGTATTTTTTAGCCCAAGTGGAATACAATCTTTGTTTGAAAACTTTCCAGATTTCAAACAAAATGACACGCGTATTGCAGTTTTTGGAAATACGACGGTTAATGCCGCTAAGGAAGCTGGACTTACCATAAATATCATGGCACCTACTCCAGAAACACCATCTATGACCATGGCCATAGAAAAATACATCAAAGAGGTTAATAAGAAATAATTTTCCTTCCTAATACATAATTAAAAACCCGCAATTTGCGGGTTTTTTAGTTTATATAATAGCAATAACTTCAACTATTGCTAGCATTTATTTTGATTACACTATAGACTCTAGATTTTCTTTTTTCTTTAAAATCTCTTTTAAAATACCATCCCACAAAGCGACTCTCACCTCCAGCGCTTTCTTTGAAACCTCAAGTACTTCTTGCCATTTTGTAGCATTACCTCCACAGAGTTGACGTATCATCTCTAAAGCCATAGGCCCGTGTTCATCTTCATCTAGTTCAATATGCCTATCAAAATAGTATTTAAAATCGGCAAGATCTTTTTCTGGAAAATGCTCCTGAATGTTACGTATTATAACAGTAAACATCTTAGGAATTAGATCTTCCCTACCAAAGGTAAAAGCTGCCGCAATTTCATGCATTTTCCCGTTTGCAATAACCTCAAATGTAAATTGCAAAAATTGAGCTATAGGTAGAGGTAGCTTTTTGATAGTATCCCTAAGATCTATAGCTGTAAAATCTGCACGTATGAAATTGGTAACACCTTCTATATCTGCCCCCGCTTTACGCATGGCATCTATATACATCTCATAGTGACTTTGCCTGTTACCCTCCCGGTTGATATCCGTTTCTTCAGCAAGTACAATTTCATTTATCAAATATCTCACTTCTGGGTTCCCCACCGGTTTCCAAGGCAAAGTAGTACACGTCAAGCCATTTTGAAGGGCTTTTAACAGAGACATAAAATCCCAAACTGCATAAACATGATACTCCATAAAGACAGATAGATCATTTGGAGTTTTGATATGGGTGTACAAAGGATGTTGTAAAAGTTTAGCCCTCAGCGGCTGCAATTCGTCTTCTATATGTTGGATCATGTTTAGTTATTTATTACAAAAATAACTACGTAAAAAAGAACCTCCACGGATTTTTACTTGCTTAATTTTCTAATTAATGAGCTGAGATAAGATTTACATACGCTTTCGCGAAAGCGTACTCGCACATTTTCAATACTGAGATTGATATTTGTAATTTATAATACTACAAATCACCTCTAGTATTTCTATTTTTGCAGATCTCAAATTGAGTCACAATTATGTACAGAACACACAACAACGGAAGCTTACGCGCTACAGATATAAATAAAAAAGTAACCCTCGCTGGATGGGTACAAAAGTCTAGAGATAAAGGATTTATCATCTGGGTAGATCTACGAGATCGTTACGGGATGACACAACTTGTTTTTGACCAAGAACGTACAGATGCCGCTCTTATGGAAGAAGCACGCAAACTGGGACGTGAGTTTGTCATACAGGTTACTGGCACCGTCGTTGAGCGTGATTCTAAAAACCCTAATATCGCTACTGGAGACATAGAGTTATTAGTATCAAAATTAGAAATACTCAATGCTTCTCTTACACCTCCTTTTACTATTGAAGATGAGACAGATGGTGGAGAAGACCTGCGTATGAAGTATCGTTACTTAGACATACGCCGAAAGCCAGTACGTGAGAGTCTTATCTTTAGACACCGCGTGGCTCTTGAAGTACGTAAATATTTATCTGAGCAAGATTTTATTGAAGTTGAGACTCCTTACCTTATAAAATCTACTCCAGAGGGAGCGCGTGATTTTGTAGTACCTTCTCGTATGAATGAAGGACAATTTTATGCATTACCGCAATCACCACAAACCTTTAAGCAATTGCTTATGGTGGGTGGTATGGATAAATACTTCCAGATTGTAAAATGTTTTAGAGACGAAGATCTACGTGCAGACAGACAGCCAGAGTTCACACAGATAGATTGTGAAATGGCCTTTGTAGAGCAAGAAGATATTTTAAACATTTTTGAAGGGCTTACTCGTCACTTACTTAAGGAAGTAAATGGGGTAGAGATTGAAAAGTTCCCACGTATGCTATACGATGATGCCATGCGCTTATATGGTAATGACAAGCCAGACATTCGCTTTGGGATGGAGTTTGGCGAACTTAATGAAGTAGCACAACATAAAGACTTTGGTGTATTTAACAATGCAGAACTAGTTGTTGGAATTGCGGTTCCGGGAGGTAACTCTTATACTCGCAAAGAAATTGATAAAATTATCGAGTGGGTAAAACGCCCACAAGTAGGAGCACTTGGTATGGTGTACTCTCGTTGCAATGACGATGGAAGCTTTAAATCTTCTGTAGATAAATTTTATGATCAAGAAGATCTTGCAAAGTGGGCAGAAGTAACAGGCGCTCAAAAAGGCGATCTAATTTGTATACTTTCTGGTGAAACTAACAAAGTACGCGTACAGATGAGTGCGCTACGTATGGAGCTTGCAGAGCGCTTAGGACTACGCAAGCCAGATGAGTTTGCACCGTTGTGGGTGATAGATTTCCCATTACTTGAGTTAGATGAAGAGACTGGACATTACCACGCAATGCACCACCCATTTACCTCTCCAAAACCTGGTCAAATAGAATTACTTGACACAAAACCTGGCGAAGTAAAAGCAAACGCTTACGATCTTGTGCTTAACGGTAACGAGATAGGTGGAGGTTCTATTCGTATACACGATAAAGAAACACAGGCTATCATGCTACGTCACCTAGGCTTTTCTGAAGAGGAAGCAAAGGCGCAGTTTGGGTTCCTAATGGACGCTTTTGAGTATGGAGCACCACCACACGGTGGTCTTGCTTTTGGACTCGATAGACTTGTTGCTATTCTAGGAGGGCAAGAAACCATACGTGACTTTATTGCTTTCCCAAAAAACAATAGCGGTCGTGACGTAATGATTGATGCTCCAGCACCTCTAAATGAAGAACAGTTGAAAGAGCTTAATTTGAAGTTACGTGCATAAAACAAGACGCCTTTTTATTATAGTATTATTTTTTATACTCGCAGGTATGCTTGCCTATGGATTTTACTGCAAAGACAATGTTGATCTTGCCCTCGGTCATAAGTTTATTGGATTTTCTATTGCTGGTGGATTTTTCATTTTGATGCCTACATTTATTTACCACAGATGGAAGGATCGCAAAGTAAAAGACTATATGCTTACAGATGAGGCTTTTCAAAAAATGAGAGATTATAATAATAGTAAAGAGCAGAATACTGAGAAGTAAGATTTTCACATTTTTACACTTCTTAGGTTGAAACATTCTAAAAACCAATCACTTTACTCAAATAAAATAGTGGCATAACTATTGGTTAACAAATAATAGTGTAAGTTTGCACTTTATTAATTACTTATTTATTACAATGGAAGGAACAGTTAAATTTTTCAATGAGTCAAAAGGTTATGGTTTCATAACAAACGACGACACTGGTAAAGACATCTTTGTACACGTTACAGGTCTTAACGGTGAAACTATCAACGAAGGAGACAAAGTTGAGTACGTAGAAGAAGAAGGAAGAAAAGGATTGACAGCAGCACAAGTTACTGTAGTGTCATAAACAAGATAGATACTTTTTTACGATTAAGAAGAAGGTTTGCTAAAGCAAGCCTTTTTTTATGCTCTTATTTTTGCTTTCGCGAAAGCGGTTACTTCTAAAAAATTCTATTCAGGACTACACTGGCATCTAAGAGAATAATACAAAAGACTCCAGATACGATAATAAATTTTAGAATATTATGTAATAAGATATAATGTGGTCGTGAAACTGAAATCCATAGAATACTCAAAAAGACTATTAAGAGCACTACGCTACCATAAAAGTAAATCCCCATATATCCCAACGCATAATAGTTTACCAAGAAATATATAGGTACAACTGTTAATCCAGCAAGAATGGTAAGCAACCATTTTGAAGTCTTAACACCAAAAATGACAGGTATGGTTCTGTAATTAAGTACGAGATCTCCTTTTAAATTTTCCAAATCTTTTACCATCTCACGCATGGCGATGACTAAAAACAAAAACGATCCGTGTACAAAAATGACTGGAGCAAGATTACCATAATAGATGAAAACCGCAAAAAATGGAGTAATTGCTAATGTTGCAGCGACTAGATTACCTGCAAATGGTATTTTTTTAAGCTTGTGAGAATAAATCCATATACCAAAAATATAAAGTGAATAGAAGACTACTGCTCTAAAAGACACGTAACTAGCTGCAATAACTGCCAAAAAATTTAATACAAAATATATAGAAAGTTTAGTATTCTGACTCACTAATCTATCTATCATAGTCTTTCGTGGTCGGTTTATCAGATCCTTTTCAGAATCATAAAAGTTATTTATAATATATCCGGCAGCAATAGTAAATACACCTGCTAAGACAATAAAAAATAAATTTATATCAAAGAGGATATCCCTCAAGCGAAGGTCAGGTGCTAATATAAATATAGAAGTAAGGTATTGCGCAATGACGATTATAAGAATATTATAACCACGTACAACAGATATAAGGCTGACTAACTTAAGGATAAAACGTTTGTTTTTTCGCGAAAGCATAGACTCCCCTATTAAATTCTTAAATAAAGTTTGCTAAAAAGTATAAACTACCTCTAATTGGTAACCTTTAAGTGCTTTTTGAGCTTTTTCTAAATCTTCTGTAAACCCTAACATATAGCCTCCTCCTCCAGAGCCACAGAGCTTTAAGTAATAATCATTACTTTCTATTCCTTGTTTCCATAATTTATGAAATTGCGCAGGTATCATTGGTTTAAAGTTGTTAAGTACCACTTTAGAGAGTTGTTTTACATTTCCAAATAAGGATTTTACATCTCCATTTAAAAAATCTTCTACACAAGCATCTGTATGTTTAACAAATTGGTTTTTGAGCATGGATCTAAAACCATCTTGCTTCATGTTTTCCATAAAAATATGCACCATAGGAGCCGTTTCGCCTACCATGCCACTGTCTAATAAAAATACCGCACCTGTTCCTTTTTCAGCTTGAGAAGGAATTCCTGCCGGCTCTATATTATCCTTACTATTGATAAGTATAGGTAAGCTTAAGTAACTATTAAGTGGATCTAAACCAGATGATTTTCCGTGAAAAAAGGACTCCATAGCGCCAAAAATCTCCTTAAGCTGCAATAATTTATCAAGTGTTAGATTTTCTAAAATTGTAATCTTATTTACGGCATATTTATCGTAAAGTGCAGCAACGAGGGCACCACTACTACCCACTCCATATCCTTGAGGGATGCTAGAATCAAAATACATACCTACCTCAATATCAATAAGCATTTGATCTATTTCAAAAGTAACAAGCTCTGGCCTTGCTTCCATCAAATCCTTTAAATACTTAGCAAATTTCAGTAAGTGACCATTAGACTTTCGAGCAGAATCACTAGGATTCTCCTCTATTTTGAGCGCACCATTGTAAAAATTATATGGAATCGCAAGACCTTTTGAGTCTTTAATAATACCGTATTCTCCAAACAGGAGAATTTTTGAATAAAAAAGTGGTCCTTTCATATGGGGCAGGAATTGTGAATTACAAATTTACAGTTTTTTTGCTCCACTCCCCACGTTATCATTAATATAGTGCCCATTTTGGCAATACTTTGATAACTTTTGATCAATGAAGTTATGAATATCTTTTATTTCATTTTCTGGATACAATACATGAACATTAGCTCCAGCATCAAGTGTGAAACATACTTTTGAACCAGTTTGATCACGATAGTTCCATAAATCATTAATAATCTCAAGAGTATTAGGCTTCATTAATATAAAGTATGGATGACTAGTCATCATCATAGCATGTAACGTAAGTGCCTCGCTTTCTATAATTTTTATAAAAGCATCTTGATCTCCAGATTTTAATACTGACAGTAATTTAGAAAGGTTTGTGTTAGCCTGTCTGAATCTTGCTTGTGCATAGGCATGATCGTGCATTAAATTGTGACCTATCGTACTACTCACTTGCTTCTCTCCTTTATCTACTAGCAGTACTGTGTCTTGATAATTCTTAAAATTTTTATGAACCTCGCCCTGATAGCTAACACCAAACAAATCACTGCTACCTTCTACATCAGGGTGCTTACCCCAAACCACGAGTGGCCCCTCTAAGCTCCGACAAGCGCTGCCAGAACCTAGACGCGCTAGAAAACTAGTTTTATTAATTAAATATTCCTTAGAAATTTCTGGTCTAAGGATTTTTTCCATCTCCATAAGACACGCAGCCAGGGCACTCATCCCTGATGCAGAACTTGCAATTCCAGAACTATGAGGAAATGAATTAGAAGTTTCAATTCTAAAATCATAATTATTAATAAATGGAAGATACTTTTCAATTCGATTGAAAAATTTTTTGATTTTAGGAACAAAGCTAGGTTCTTCCTTATCGTCCAGTAGTACTTTAAACCTTACTTTATTTGAAGTATCAGACTTTTGCTTAAACGACAACCTAGTTTTAGTGAAACAATTAGATAGTGTAAAACTAAGACTTGTGTTTTGTGGGAGTTGCTCTCCGTGCTTACCCCAATATTTTACTAACGCAATATTACTTGGTGATTGATAGGATACCACTCCCTCTGATAACAGATTAAAGGTTCCGAATGGAACAAAATCGCTTTGAGTCATTCTTTTAAAAGTGTTTATACAAAGATAGGAATAAGAAGGTGGAATGTTATAATACAGAATTTATTAACTTAGCAGCAATCAGCTAACCTTATGAGTAAAGATTTTCTTATTAGAATTATTTTAAGTGTCGCGATTTGCTTACTAGTAGGAGTTCTTGGGGCACTAGCAACACAAACTACAATTGACACGTGGTTTTTAGGACTAAATAAGCCTGTATGGAGTCCCCCTAACTGGGTGTTTGGACCCGTATGGATTACATTATATATTATGATGGGTGTCGCTGCAGCAATTGTGTGGAACAAAGGATTTTACCACAAATGGGTAAAGATTGCAATGTATCATTTTGGATTTCAGCTCATACTTAATGCGCTCTGGAGTATAATATTTTTTGGCTTTCAGGAGCCATTTTTGGCTTTATTAGATATCATAGGGCTTTTAATCCTCTTAATATTCACCATTAAATGGTTTAAAGTAGTAGATAAATGGGCTGCTTTACTTCTTGTTCCTTATTTGTTATGGATTATCTTAGCTACAGCACTTAATTTTGAAATCTGGAGACTCAACTAATCAATAAATTTTTTATTTAGCTAGATTTTATCGCACAAGATCTCTTTTGCTAGTGATCATTGAGTTCATTACGCCTCATAGGCATTGAGTCGATGAGGTCTAAGAATTTTTGAGCTGGTTCTACCTCACTACTCTCCAATTTAACAGAACCATCTAGTCCTACGAGAAATACTTTAAAGCCTTTTATTTCCTCTGTTACATGAGCGTCCTCAATAGCTCCGAAATCTGTCCTTTCTCCCTGATTTGTATGCTCAATTAGACACAGTTTGTATTCTTTAAATTTCTTTTTAATGTTTTCAAGTAATTTTGCTTGATTTTGCTTGATTTTGCGCCTTTTCATTTTCAAATGTAGGTGCAACAATAAGTACTGCACGTTTTTTCCATTGGAGGTCTTTTAAATTTTGGCTTATCAAAGTCATAGGTAAAAAGATTAATAGGATAATTTTTATTAGCATTTATTTGTTTTTTAAAGCGATTGCTTGCGCTGCCATATAACCGCCTGTCCAAGCATTTTGAAAATTGTACCCACCTGTTATTGCATCAATATTAAGTACCTCTCCCGCAAGATATAAGTTACTACATTTTTTACTTTCAAAAGTCTTAAAATTTACCTCATTGAGCGCTACTCCACCAGCAGTTACAAACTCTTCTTTAAATGTACTCTTTCCCTGCACTTCATAGGTTGCTCGTGTAAGCTCAAAACTTATAGCTATTAACTGTTTTTTCGTCAAGTTTGCCCAGGTTTGATCTAACGAGATTAAAGAAGCTTTTAATATATTTTGCCACAATCTTTTTGGAAGACCCAATTGGGCATAGGTATAAGGAGATTGCTTTGCATATTTCATTTTTAAGTTAAATAATTCTTCTTGAGCTTCTTCTGGTAAATAATTTTCTAACCAGTTTATTTCTATTTTAAATTTATAGTGAAAGTTTGCTAGGTCTCTGGCGCCCCAGGCAGAAAGCTTAAGAATTGCTGGACCACTCATACCCCAGTGTGTGATAAGTAACGGCCCCTGAGACTTGAGCTTTGTATCAATCACTTTTATAGAAACGTTTGTAGCGAGGCCCATAAGATCATTTATTCGCTCGTCTTCGATATTAAAAGTAAATAAAGATGCCACCGGAGGTATAATATTGTGATCAAACCCTTTTAGGGTATTCCATATCTTAGGGTTACTCCCAGTTGCTATAACAAGTTGACGACACTCAAATATACCTTGATTGGTATTTAATGTGAATAGAGAGCTTTTTTGACTCTTAAAGCGTACCGCGTCCTCTTGATGAGTTACTTCTTTAACGGTATGCTTTGTAAGAATATGTACTTTATGTTTTTTTGCCTCTCTTAAAAAACAATCTATGATAGTTTGAGAAGAATCTGTTTCTGGAAACATTCTTCCATCTTCTTCAATTTTTAAAGGTACACCCCGATCTTCAAACCAGCCTACTGTGTCCCCGGTCATAAATGTATGGAAGGGACCTAATAGTTCTTTTTGTCCTCTTGGGTACATTTTTGAAAGTTCCTTCGGGATGAACTGAGCATGAGTGACATTGCAACGACCTCCACCAGAAATTTTAACTTTAGTGAGCACCTCTTTTCCACGCTCTAAAATAGCGATGTTGAGATGAGGTGTGCGCTCCGCTAGATTAAGTGCAGTATAGAAACCTGCTGCACCTCCCCCTACAATTATCACATCATATGTATATATCATGAAAACTTTGAATTTACCTTAATCATTTCTGATACGCTTTCGCGAAAGCGCATAAAACCTATTTCGAAAAAAAATTTAAATTTCAATTTGCGTGTAGAAATTGCACCAATTTTAATAAATACTAAAAAGTCACAAAAATAGGTAAGAGCGACCTTTTATTGATCTGTTTCCCAAAAAAGCATTTTTAATTTGATAAAATTAGCTCTATAGAATTTGTAAAATCTTAATTTAAAAGCATATAACTTATCATATTGTTAGAATTTCAAAGTTATTTTTACGAAAACGTTTTCGTAATTTTATTATCTAATATACGCTATCTTAACATAAATTTTACATACTTTTATAACAGAAATGGTGTAAAATCCCTCTTCTAAAACTAAGCAAACTAATATTTTAAACAAGATTCTTATGAAGAAAGTACTATTTAAAAGTATGTTCTTGTTTGTTGCAATTCTCTTTACGGGAATTGCCCAAGCTCAGATAGTTACTGGAAAAGTTACTGAAGAAAATGGTCCCTTGCCAGGAGCAAACGTAATCGTAAAAGGAACCTCAAATGGTGCAACCACTGATTTTGATGGAAATTATTCTCTTAATAATGTTCCAGCAGATGCAACTTTAGTCTTTAGCTACGTCGGTTTTGTATCTCAAGAAGTTGCAGTTGACGGCAGAACTAATATTAATGTAAATCTCGCAACTGATAATGCACTCGATGAAGTAGTACTTATTGGATATGGGTCTACCAGAATTAAGGATGCTACGGGAGCGGTAGCTGTCGTTTCCTCTGAAGATTTTAATGGAGGGGTTATAAGTTCTCCTGAACAGCTAATCCAAGGTAAAACTGCGGGTGTACAAATTACACAGTCTACTGGAGAACCAGGCGCAGGAATCAATTTAAGTATTAGAGGAACAACAAGTGTAAGAGCAAATAACAATCCATTATTTGTGGTAGATGGCGTACCTCTTGGTGGTGGCGAAACAACTTCAGGTGGTGCAGATATTGGTTTTGGAGGAAGTAGTGCAAAAAACCCACTCAACTTCTTAAACCCTAATGATATTGAAAGTATATCCGTATTAAAAGATGCTTCTGCAACAGCTATATATGGTTCTCGTGCGGCAAATGGAGTCGTGTTAATACAAACCAAAAGTGGTCGTGGCAATTCTAAAGGTAAGTTTGAGTTTGATACGTCTGTTAGTGTAGCCTCAGCAGCCAATAGGTTTGACCTTTTAAACAGAGAAGATTACCTAAATGCTATAGATACTTTTGGAGGTAATTCTGCTGCTTTAGATCAAGGTTTTGATACAGATTGGCAAGATGTCGTTTTAAAAACAACGTATTCTCGTAATAATGTTTTGTCATATTCTAAGGGTTATACGGGTGGTAATTTAAGGGCTTCATTCGGGTATGGAAAACAATACGGAGTTGTAGAAAATTCTTCTTTAGAAAGAATAAGTGGTAGATTAAATGCAAATAAGAAATTTTTTAATGATAAATTAAAAGTAGACTTACAAGCATCTATTTCGCGCGTTAATGATGAAACTCCACCCATCTCTACGAATGCTGGTTTTCAAGGGGACCTTCTTGGTTCAGCTTACTCTGCAAATCCTACTTGGCCTAGCGATCCTAATTTCTCCCAACCAGGAGATGCCATTAATCCTGCAAATCTTCTTGCAAATTACCTTGGCGGTGCAGAAACAGATCGCTTTTTAGGAAGCTTAAGTGCTGAATATAAATTTACTGAAGAGTTTTCTGCTAAAGTTACTGGAGGTTATGACAATGCAGAGTCTCAGCGATTTTCAATGTTAGGAGCTAATGTAAACAACATAAATAATGGCACACCAGGGAATGGAAGAGGAAGTATTAATGACCTTGAAATTGAAAATACGCTATTAAATGCTACACTCAATTATGAAAAGGAATTTGAAAATTCCAATCTATCTGTCTTAGTAGGTTACGAATATCAAGAGTTTAAGAACAGTGGACGTAATATAAGTGGATTTGGCTTTGGAACAGATGATATTGGCCTAATGACTGGAAGATTACAATCTAGTGTTTCTAATGCAGAAAGAGTGGCAGATAATGATTACCTCCAGTTACGCTTTGATGATACAAATGGGTTGTTATCTGAAGGATTTAATTTTAATAGCTCTGGTCAAACAACTCCCTATCAAAATGCTATTAATGATGCTTTTGATTCTAACGTGCAAACTTTTATTAGTACAAGATTTAATTCAATAGATGAATTACAATCCGTTTTTGCAAGGGCTAACTATAGTATTGCTGATAAATATCTTTTTACAGCAACTGTTCGTAGAGATGGTTCTACAAGATTTGGAGAAAATGAGCGCTACGGAACTTTTCCTTCTGGTGCTTTTGCTTGGAAAATTAATCAAGAGGACTTTATAGGGGATGCTATTTCAACGCTTAAACTTAGGTTAGGGTATGGAGTTACTGGAAGTCAAGAAGGTTTAGGTACTAATAATTTTACCAATAGAAGAGCTATTACAGCTGCTACTTTTAACGAAAATGGCGTTATCAATGGTGGAAATGCTGGTTTAAATACCAACATCGTTGCCTTTGCAAATCCAGATTTACGTTGGGAAGAGACCACTCAGTACAATGTAGGGGTTGATTTTGGTATAAACAACGACCGCTTTAATGGAACCCTAGACCTTTATTATAAAGATACTGATGGATTTCTTTTGAATCAGCAATCAGCTCAACCGGCTCCACAGCCATTTTTCTTTGGAAATGTTGATGGAAATATAATTAATAAAGGAGTTGAATTATCTCTAAACTATGATTTCATCCAACAAGAAGAGACAAGTTTAAATTTTGGTTTTAATGTATCTTATAATGAAAATGAACTTCAAAACTTTGGTGGTTCTATTCCATTTGGCCAAATCTTTGGACAAGGTCTTACAGGAGCTTTCGCACAATTGCTTGAGGATGGGCGACCACTCTTTTCTTATTACTTGAGGGAATTTGAGGGGTACGATGAAAATGGGCTGCAAATTACTGATGATGTACAACGATTTGTCGACAAAAGTGCTTTACCAAATGTAAATCTTGGTATTTCAACTTCTTTTAGACATGAAAATTGGGACGCGAGTTTATTTTTTGCTGGACAATTCGGGCACTATATTTATAATAATACTGCTAATGCTTTTTTTACTGCGGGTAGTATAAACAATGGAAGAAATGTTACAGCAGACGTATTAACAAGTGGAGAACAACCAATTAACGCTCCTGACGTATCAACACGGTATCTTGAAAAGGGCGACTTCTTGAGATTACAAAATGCTTCAATAGGGTATAATTTAAATCTTAATAATACTGACATATTCAAATCTTTTAGAATTTATGTAAACGGTCAGAACTTATTTGTGATCACTGATTATTCAGGTCTTGATCCTGAGGTAAATGTTACTAATGTACAAAACAATGTGCCTTCAAGGGGGATTGACTATGTAGCCTTCCCAAGACCGCGTACTTACACATTAGGTGTGAATGCAACTTTTTAAAAATTAGAGCTATGAAACAAATTAAAATGAATTTAAAAATAATGGCGGTAGCCCTTCTGAGTATGAGTATTTTCTCATGTACAGATCTAGAGGTAGAAGAAACAGATTCTGCTTTTGAAGTAGATTCCGAAGGTGGTTTTTCAGGTGTTTCTGATGTTGATGGAGCTATAAATGGACTCTACGGTTCTGTTTATGGCCAGATAGGTAATCAAGCAGATCTATATGCCCTTAATGAGGTTACATCAGACGAATTATTAGTGCCCACTCGCGGAACTGACTGGGGAGATAATGGCTTATGGAGAGATTTACATGCTCAAACTTACAGTCCTATACATCCTTTTGTCTTAGCTGTTTGGAATAATTTAAATCAAAATGTCTTTACAGCGACAACAATTATTGATCCATTGACAACTAAATCTTCAGCTCAAGAAGCAGATGCTCGATTTTTAAGAGCTTGGAGTATGTTCTGGATAGCTGATATGTATGGACAACAACCCTTCAGACAACCTAATGAACCGCCCAGTGTAAATCCTACTGTACTATCTAGAGCAGAATCAGTAGACTTCATCATTGAGGATCTCGAATTTGCAATTACAAACCTACCGATGAGAGGGCCTAGTGCAGATAACAATCGTGCTAATAAATCTGCAGCTAGGTATTTGTTAGCCAAAGTATTATTAAACAAGAATATTTATTTAGAAACCTCTCCTGACACTGCTGATATGAGCCGCGTGGTTTCTCTTGTAGATGAAATCAACTCAGATGGTTTTGATTTACAGGCTGGTTATTTTGATATTTTCAAAGAAGACATTGATAACGAAACAATCTGGTTTGCACAGACAGGTGTTGGTAATAGAATTTGGAATGGAATGCATTATTTTCAAAACTCTCCAGACAATGGTGGAGGTGGATGGAATGGATGGACCACACTTGCAGAATTTTATGATCTCTTTGAAGGGGATCCTAATATAAATGTGGTTGGATCGGGACAAGAAGAGCGAAGAGGCTTTGTTCCTGATGCCACTAATGCCGGTCCTGAAAACCTAGGTATAGGTTATGGGTTCTTAATTGGTCAACAATACGATGTTGATGGATCAGCACTAACAGACAGGCCTGGAAACCCTCTCGTATTTACAAAAGAACTACCTGGTTTAGTTGGTAATAATGAAGTCACAGGTATACGTACAATTAAGTACCATCCTGTAAATGGAGCATTTGCTAATCACGAAATAGTTTTTAGATATTCTGACGCACATCTTATGAAAGCAGAAGCTATTTTAAGAGGAGCCAGTGGGGATGCAACAGCTTTAGTTAATGAGCTAAGATTAATTCGCGGAGCTACTCCATTAGGAACTGTTACTGAACAAGATATGCTTGACGAGAGAGGTCGTGAGTTATACAAGGAATTTTGGAGAAGACAGGATCTCATTCGATTTGGAAAATACAACGATGCATGGGGCCTAAAGGATGCTAGCGATCCATCTGTGAATGTATTCCCAATTCCCGCTACAGCAATTCTTTCTAACCCAAATTTATCTCAAAATACAGGTTATTAATACTACAACCATATTTAATTAGCTAAAAGAGGCTGTCTTAAAGAGGACAGTCTCTTTTTATTTAGTTTTTGGTAAAGAAATTAATACTATTCTAACTTCATTCAAATTATATAGTAATAAACCGTTTTGTATACTAGAAGTTTACTTTTTTTAGTCTTAATATTCAATTTATCTTGTGTAAAAGATGAAGACAACTATACTTTCTATTCAAATGAAAAAAATGGGATTACGTTTATAAATAAAATAAATAATTCTGCTTCTATCAACATTCTCAATTATCTATATTTCTATAACGGTGCAGGAGTAGCCATAGCAGATTTTAATAATGACGGTCTAGATGATCTTTATTTTAGTTCTAATCTACATGCTGACCATCTTTACATGAATGAGGGTAATTTAAATTTTAAGGAGGTTACTTCTTTATCAAAAATTAAAAACGATTTCGGTTGGACAACTGGAGTAACTATAGTTGACATCAATAACGATGGGTTAATGGATATTTATGTATCAAAAGTAAATGAGCATCTAGAGCTACAAGGACATAACTTGCTCTTTGTTCATCAAGGTATAGACGACGGTATCCCAATATTTAAAGAAGAATCAAAAAAGTATGGTTTAAATTTTTCTGGATTATCTACCCAGGCTTCATTTTTTGATTATGACCTTGATGGGGATTTAGACATGTATCTTCTAAACCATTCTGTTCATCCTAATTCAAATTACGGAAAGGGAAGATTAAGAACTTCTTATAGCAGCACTTCTGGAGATAAATTATATAGAAACGATAATGGTTTTTACTATGATGTAACTGGCAGTTCTGGAATTTATCAAAGTAAATTAGGCTATGGATTAGGTGTTTCTGTAGGTGACATCAATAATGATGGTTATCCAGATATTTATATCGGAAATGATTTTTTTGAGAATGATTATGTATATATAAATATGCAGGATGGTACATTCAAAGAATTAAACACAAGTGAATCCATCCTAGGTCACAGCTCCCATTTCACCATGGGTACAGATATTGCGGACATAAATAATGATGGTCATCAAGATATAATTACACTTGATATGCTCCCAGAAGAGTTGGAAAGTTTAAAATCCTCTGGTACAGAATATCCATATCCAATATATAAGCAACGTCTAAAAAATGGCTACGAACCTCAGTTTATGCAAAATACATTGCATATAAATAATGGCAATGCTACATTTTCTGAAACTGCATTTGCTAGTAATATTGCGGCCACAGAATGGTCTTGGTCTCCTTTAATTTCTGATTTTGACAATGATGGACTCAAAGATATTTATATAACAAATGGTATATTAGGTGCTACAAACAATATGGATTTTGTGAACTTTATTGCCAATGAAAAAATTCAAAAAAAGTTAGGTGCTGGAATTCTCAATGAAGATTTGTACATTATAGATGAAATTCCTCAAAAAGAGATTTATAACTATCACTTTAAGAATAAAGGCGATGGTACTTTCCAAAATATGTCTAGCGATATTAGAAATGTAACCAAAACTTTTAGTAATGGTGCTTCCTATGCAGATTTGGACAATGACGGAGATTTAGAAATTGTACTGAATAACACAAATTCATTAGCCAGTGTTCTCGAAAACAAGACCAGAGATCTAAAAAAAACTAACTTCCTAAAAATAAATTTTTTAGGTAATCCTAAAAACATAAACGGCATTGGTGCTAAGATCACTTGTTATACTAGAGATAAAGAACAGCATTTTGAAAATTTCACAACTAGAGGTTATTTATCTGCTGTTCCACCAAAGACATTTATTGGGCTAGATACTATCACAAAAGTAGATTCTCTTACGATAACTTGGCCAACGGGAGAAGTTCAAACGTATTACGATGTCCCCGCTAACCAAACATTTAATGTAGAATTTGCCAAGAGCTTAAAAAATAATGCAATAACTAAAGATAAACCTTCAAGAGTATTACTCACCGTGCCACCCTTATTAGATGTAGAACAAGAGGAAAATATTTCTTTAGATTTTAACAGAATCCCCTTATCGCCTTATAGTCAATCAAAACAAAGTCGAATAATAGAAGTGGCTGATGTCGACCAAGATGGAATGGATGATATTATTACCCTTGGAGCAAAGGGTTCATTTACAAAGTTACATTTCCAGAGCAACAAACCTGACTACCCATCATTTAAAATGGAATTGCTATCAGACAGTCTAAAAACTAAAATTTATGAGGACACCGATGTAACGATTTTTGATGCTAATGGTGATAATAAAAATGATATATTGATCGTTTCTGGAGGAAATGAGTTTCTTTCTGGTAAAGCAATACAACCTAGATTATACATTGGTAAAGAAAACGGTTTCCAAAGAGATACTGTCGCTTTTAAAGCTGTAGAAATTAATGCCTCTAGTGTAACTAGCGTTGATATTGATAATGATGGAGATTTAGATATTTGTATTACCTCCGATACAGTGCCTCAAACTTATGGTGTCACCCCAGACCAAATGATTTTTGAAAATGATGGCTTGGGAAATTTTAAAGACATCACAGATACATTTGCCTTAGTACTCAAAAGCATTGGAAATGTACGTGACATTACGTGGCATGACATTGATGGAAATGGTTATAAAGATGCGATCGTAGTTGGGCATTGGATGCCAGTTACAATTCTACTTAATGATGGTTTATCATTAACGAAGTTATCTAATAGTACACTTGCGCAGTCTAATGGATGGTGGAATACTATAGTTACAGATGATTTTGACAATGATGGAGACATAGATATTATTGCCGGAAATTGGGGACTTAATTCAAAACTTAGAGCCTCAATATCCCAGCCTATGAAATTATACCTGAATGACTTTGATAATAATAACATGCTGGATCCTATCATCACTTATATAGAAAACAATCAAGAAACTACTCTTGCTTCAAAAGACGAAATGGTGAAGCAACTGCCATTCATTAATAAAAAATTTCTCTCTTATAATGCTTTCGCGAAAGCGTCTGTAAATGAAATTTTAGGAAATGACGCGATGAAAAGGGTTCAAACTAAAATTGTTCATACGCTAGCTACTACCTATTTTGAAAATAAAGGTCATGGAGAATTTACTGCCCGTAAACTTCCATTCAGAGCTCAGCTAAGTCCCATTTACGACATCAAAGCTGAAGATTTTAATAACGATGGTTATAAAGATATTATAATTGTAGGCAATGAATTTGAGATAAGCACCCAATTAGGGAGACTTGATGCGTCACACGGTACCATTTTTATAAATGACAAAAATGGTTTTTTTTATGAAAATATAAATCAATTGTTTAACATATCTGGTTTTAGCAGGAGCGTAAAATCTTTTAGTTCTTGTCAAAGCGACTATTTGATAATTGGTAAAAGTAATGACACTCTGCAATTTTTAAAAAAACTATATGATTAAAAATTCACATACTATTATTGGACTACTTATTTGTTGCTTTTTTCTGTCTTGTAATACTGATAAAAGTGAAGCTTCTACAAAACTATTTAGTTTATTAGACTCGAAAGAAACGGGTATTGATGTTATCAATAAAGTAGTAAACACAAACGAAATCAATATTTTTAAATATAGAAACTTTTACAATGGAGGTGGTGTAGCCATAGGAGATATAAATAACGATGGGCTAGCTGATATTTATTTTACAGTAAATAGTGGTGAAAATTATTTATATTTAAATAAGGGAGATTTCACTTTTATAGATATTACAGAAAAGTCTAAAGCTGGTGGCACTAAAGCTTGGTCAACAGGAGTGACCATGGCAGATGTTAATGCAGATGGTCTGTTGGATATTTATGTAGCAAATGCAGGTAATTTAGAGGGTGATAATCATCATAATGAACTATTTATTAATAATGGTGATTTAACTTTTAGAGAAGAAGCAAAAAATTATAATCTTGCTGACACTGGATTTACAATTCACAGTACGTTTTTTGACTATGACAAGGATGGTGATTTAGATGTTTACATTTTAAACAATAGTAACGTCCCAGTAAATAGTCTTGGGTATGAACAGCAAAGAGAAAAAAGAGCCGAAAACTGGGATAATGTTCCTATAATTTTTCGAGGTAAAGGTGATCTCCTACTTCGCAATGACGGAGAATCTTTTACAGACGTCACTAAGGATTCAGGAATCTATGGTAGTCTTATTGGTTTCGGATTAGGTGTGTCTGTCACAGACATAAATAATGATCTATATCCTGATATTTATATCACAAATGATTTTTATGAACGCGACTACTTATATATAAATAATAAAGATGGAACTTTTAAGGAAGATATTAAAAATTGGACTTCACATTTAGGCTTATCTGCAATGGGCGTTGATATTGCAGATATAAACAATGATGGGTTTCAAGATATCTTCATCACAGATATGTTGCCTGAAGATGAAGAAAGAGTCAAGACTGTAATGGAGTTTGAAGGGTATAATCTTTTTAAACGAAAACAGAAAAATGATTTCTATAAACAATACATTCAAAACACCTTACAACTCAATAACGGGAATAGTTCCTTCTCTGAAATTGCATATTATAGTGGTGTAGAAGCAACAGACTGGAGCTGGTCTTCGCTTTTGTTTGATATGGATAATGATGGCTACAGAGACATCTTCGTTACAAATGGCATCAATCACGATTTAACAGATCTAGACTTTGTGAACTTCATGGCAAATGATATTATCAAAAAAATGATGCTAACAGGAAAAAAGGAAGCTGTTGATTCAATTATTAATAAAATGCCCGTCAAGCCACTTCCTAATTACGCCTATCATAACCAAAGAGATCTCACCTTTAAAAATGAAGCAAAAAACTGGGGCCTCGGAAAATCCAGTATGAGTAATGGTGCTGCATATGGAGATTTAGATAATGATGGCGATCTCGATCTCGTCGTTAATAATGTAAACATGCCATCATTTATATATAAAAATAATAGTGAGCTTCTTGTAGAGAATAACTACATAAAACTAAAATTTGAAGGAGCTAAAAACAATCCATTTGCAGTTGGCACAACAATACGACTTTACCACAGTGGTCAGACTATACTTCAAGAACATATACCTTCTCGAGGCTTTCAATCCTCGATGGAATATGGCATGACCATAGGCCTTGGGCAGTCAAACCTAATAGACTCTTTAAGGATTATCTGGCCTAATGACCAGACACAAATACTAAGAAATATTGAAGTGAATCAAGAGCTCGCATTAAATATAGCTCAAGCTACTGAAAAATACATCCCAAAAACACCTCAACCAAAAGAAACGCTACTCACTGAGGTATCAAATACACGAGTGCTAGCTCATAAAGAAAACAATTATAATGATTTTGACTATGAAGGACTCATTGCCAAAAAACTATCTCAAGAAGGACCTGCGCTCGCTGTCGGAGATGTAAATGGCGACGGCAATGAAGATATTTTTTTGGGTGGAGCAAAAGATCAAGAAGGGAAGCTTTACCTACACAAAGGAAATGGAAAACTTGAAGTATCGCCCAACGTCTCTTTTTCAAAAGCGACCATTTTTGAAGATACTGCCGCATCCTTTATTGACGTAAATAATGACGGCCATTTAGATTTGGTAGTAGCTACAGGTGGAAATCAAGTAGGTGGGAGTTCCTTTTACAAACCTCGCTTATACCTTAACGAAGGGAATGGTACTTTTCAAGATGCAATAATCCTACCTTCTGTAGATCAGAGTATGTCTACCATTACCCCATATGATTATGATCAAGATGGTGACATCGATTTATTTATAGCCTCTAGATCTACAACTGCAATTTATGGGATTGACCCTACACATTTGTTTCTCAAAAATGATGGTGAAGGGAATTTTGAAAAAGACAACATAAACAGCAAAATATTAGCTAATGCCGGAATGATAACAGATGCACAATGGATTGATCTCAATCAAGATGGTATTAAAGAACTTATTACTGTGGCAGACTGGGGTGCTATAAAAATGTATCAATTCGAAGGCGCCCGCTTACGCGAAATTGAAACAAACTTGAGTAAATCCCTTGGCTGGTGGAATACCATAAGTGCAGCAGACCTTGACAAAGATGGAGATTTAGATCTAGTCATAGGAAATTCTGGAACAAACATTCACTATAAACCTACCAAAACTTCTTCACTACGGATGTATGTGAATGACTTTGATAATAATGGCACTATCGAGCAAATCACTACCTATGAGAAAGAAGGGAACTATTACCCCATACATCAAAAGAAAGAAATTACTACACAGCTATCTTCTCTTAAGAAAAAGAATCTCAAAGCCTCAGATTATGCTAAGAGATCTATAGATGAACTTTTCCCAAAGCATATCTTGGATAAATCCATCATTAAAGAGGTTACTACAGCATCTTCAATCATTGCCGTTAATAATGGAAATAATGATTACGAAATAAAACCGCTTCCAGCACGCGTGCAATTTTCCTGTATTTGTGGGGTTGTTTGTGTAGATATAAATAGTGATGGAAATTTAGATTTAGTAATGGGTGGTAATAACTTTGAATATAAACCTCAATACTCCCAGCAGGATGCTGGTTACGGTGCTGTACTCTTAGGGGATGGGCATACAAATTTCGAATGGCAAGAATATACAACTTCTGGATTTTTTATACGTGAAGAGCTTAAGCACCTCTCTCCTTTTGAAGATAAAAACGGAGCTAAATATCTTATTGCCGCTATTAATGACGGTAAGCCTAGAGTTTTTAAGATTGATTAATAATTTATGTTACAGCGTTTTTCTCTACTTGTAATCGTAATATTTTGTGTCTCTTGCCACCAAGAGCAATCGGTGCCTAGGAGTGATGCCTTACTATTTAAGAATCCATCGAGTTTACAAACGGGGCTTCGTTTTAAAAACAGTTTACAAGAAAGTGATTCGTTAAATATTTTAGACTACCTCTACTTCTATAATGGAGGTGGTACTGCAGTCGGCGATATTAATAATGATGGACTCCCAGATATTTATTTGTCTGGTAATCAAGTAAAAAATAAACTTTATCTCAATAAAGGAAATCTCATATTTGAAGATATAAGTGCTCAGGCCAGAGTCGAGGGTAAAAGTAGCTGGAATACCGGAGCCATTATGTTAGATGCAAATGAGGATGGGCTTTTAGACATCTATGTGCGTGCTGTCGTGGGTATAAATTCCTTTACAGGACACGATGAGTTATTTATTAATAATGGCGATCTAACCTTTACAGAACAGGCTAAAGCATATGGGCTTGCCTATCAAAGCTATGGAACAACAGCGGCTTTACTTGACTATGATCAAGATGGTGATCTAGACATTTACCAACTCAATCATGCTGTACATACCCAAGAATCTTTTGGTAGAGCTGATTTGCGCAATAAAAGAGATCCTAAAACAGGAGATCGTCTGTTACGAAATGACAATGGCGTCTTTGTAGATGTAAGTGAGGAAGCGGGAGTATTTGGGGGTGTAAATGGTTACGGGTTAGGTGTCGCGGTTTCAGATTTTAATCAAGATGGCTGGCCAGACTTATTTGTAGGTAACGATTTTCATGAGGATGATTACTATTATGTGAACTTAAAAGATGGGCGCTTCCGCGAAAGCTTAAAAGAGAATTTTAGTCACTCTTCTAGGTTCTCAATGGGAAATGATGTAGCAGATATTAACCACGATGGCTACCCAGATATTCTATCATTAGACATGCTTCCATCGGAAGAACGAGTGCTCAAGTCTTCTGAAGGTGATGATAACATGCAAACTCAAAAAATGCGTACTGAGCGTTTTGGGTATCATTATCAATTTACGAGAAACATGCTCTTTGTGAATCAACCTGGATATCAATTCAAAGAGCGAGCATTAGCTAGTGGAATAGCTTCAACAGATTGGAGCTGGAGTGCTTTGTTTGGAGATTATAATCAAGATGGAAATCAAGATTTATTTATCTCAAATGGGATTCCCAAAAGACCTAACAATATAGATTTTATCAATTTTATCTCTAGTGATCAAATTCAAAACAGCTTTCATAAGAATAGGCTTCTTGATCAGAAAGCATTAGATCTCATGCCAGATGGCAGTGTGAGAAATATCATTTTTGAAGGCGGAAAAGAGGCTTCCTTTACAGACCGTTCTAGCACTTGGATTTCAGAAAAACCCTCTGTCTCTGGCGCATCTGCCTTAGCAGATTTAGATAATGATGGTGATCTAGACCTAGTTGTTAATAGGATAAACGAAGAAGTCTTACTCTATATAAATCAAACTGATAGCACCGCAAACTGGCTAAAGATAAAGTTTGATTTTACTCAAAAAAATAGTTTAGGAATTGGCACCAAAGTCTACCTCTACGCTGATGGGAAAATGCAGTTTAAGGAGTTATATACCGCTCGAGGTTTTCAAGCCTCTTCTGAGCCTATGGCTCACTTCGGACTTGGATCTACAAAGACAGTAGACTCATTGCTAATCATTTGGCCAGATCAAACAAGAGAACATATTCCTCAGATACTGGCGAATAAAACACTAGCGCTACAACCTATAAATAATATACCCAAAATAGAAAGAACTAGTAATAAGAAAATGGCACCTCTATTTTCAAAAGTAGAAAATAACCTTGGGATATCTTATGAACACAAAGAAGATGCATATCTTGACTTTAATAGACAAAAGTTAATACCATATCAAGCATCTGATCGTGGGCCTGCAGTAGCTGTGGGAGATTTGAATGGAGATGGGTTAGAGGATATTTATTTTGGTAGTTCTAAGTTCAACACCTCAGAAATTTACTACGGTGAATCTAACTCTTTCGCGAAAGCGGAACTCCCAATTTTAAGTTCTGTTGCAAAAAGAGAAGATGTCTCTGCCGTGATTGTTGATAACAAACTGTTCATAGGTGTAGGTGGAGCAGATTTTTCACTAGCTAATCCAGCATTGAATAATTATCAACTTACTACTACGTCTAAACTAGAGCTACCATCTACACCGCATAATACTTCAACAATAGTGACTTCTGATTATGACAGGGACGGTGATTTAGATCTATTTGTAGGCAACCATATGATCACAGGAGACTTTGGAGCTATACCTCCCTCTTATTTTCTTAAGAACGTAAATGGCACGTATAGGATAGATACAAAAAATAAAATAGGCAAAATAGGTATGGTTACGGCAGCTGTATGGTCCGATTTTACAGGTGATGGACTTGAAGACCTAATTGTAGTAGGTGAATGGATGTCTCCTAGATTTTTTGAAAATCAAAATGGAAAACTATTAGAAAAAAATCTCTTGCTGGAAAACCTGTCTGGATTATGGCAAGCCATAGTCCCTTTTGATATTGATCAAGATGGTGACTTGGACTATTTATTGGGCAATTGGGGGACAAATAGTAAATTTAAAGCAAGTATTGAAAAACCGTTACGCATGTATTACGGCGACTTCGATACCAATGGGCAAAGCGAAACGGTTCTTGCAGTGGAAAAAAATGGAAAATACTATACGACTCAGAATCTTACTGGATTAGCCTCTCAACTAGTATATTTAAAAAAGAAGTATAAAAACAACAATGACTTTGCTGGAAAAACGGTAGAAGATATATTTGGTAAAAACCTATTAAAAAACACTATACTTCATACAGCAACAAATTTAACGTCAGGCTATTTGAAAAATAATGATGGACAATTTACATTTGTAGCATTCAATTCTGATTTGCAAATTGCTCCTATTATGAATTTTGTTAGTCATGATTTTGATGGGGATGGAAAACTAGAAGTACTTACTGGTGGCAACTATTTTGGAACAAAACCATATCATGGTAGGTTAGACTCATTTTCTGGAGCGCTTATTAAAAATGAAACTACGATAGCTCTTGGACATAATTTGGGTCTAGATTTTGCACAAAAATCAATACGAGACTTAAGCATCATTACATCAGGCTCAAAAAAGTACTTACTAGCTACTTTTAATAATAATAAAGCACAGGTATATCAAATACAATCTCAAAGATGAAATTAATGAAATCTTCAATAGTAATATTTTTAAGCTTCTTTTGCATCATGTCTTGTAAAAAAAATGAGGAGCCTATTGTAATCACTCCAGATCATTTTCATACTACCATCGATAAGGTTACTGATGTTATTATTCATGATATCTTCTCTCCTCCAGTGGCGAGTAGAATTTATGCTTACCCCAACATTGCAGCCTACGAGATTCTCGCTTTAAAAGACAATGGTCTCAACCCTCTATCAGGACAGTTAAAAGATTTAAATGCTATCCCAAAGCCCGCTTTAGATGCTCCAGTAAATTATGAGCTATCCGCTTTAATGACTCATATAGAACTCAGTAAGCGTTTAATTTTTTCTGAAAATAAAATTGAAATATATCGCGACAGTCTTTATAAAATTTGGGAAAGTAAAAATGATGTTGTTTTTAATTCCTCGAAAAAATATGCTGCGGAGGTCACTGGTCATATTGCAGACTGGATGGATAAGGATAATTATAAGCAAACTCGAACGATGCCTAAATTCTCCGTCTTTTCTGATGAGCCTTCACGCTGGCAACCTACTCCACCGGCATATATGGATGGTATTGAACCTCACTGGAACAAAATACGCCCTTTTGTAATCAGAACGGCAGATCAATTTAAACCAATACCGCCTCCAGCATTTTCAATGCAAGAAGGTTCAGATTTTTATAAACAAGTCAAAGAGGTTTATGACATTAGTCAACAAATCACTGCAGATGGGGATAACTCAGAAGAAATTGCAATAGCTCAATTTTGGGATTGTAATCCATATGTATCTGTTACTCGGGGCCACTTAATGTTTGCTACAAAAAAAATAACTCCTGGAGGGCACTGGATGGGGATTACAAAAATTGCCGCTAAAAAATCAGGGTTTGACGTTTCAAATACATTATATGCTTATGCAAAAACTTCTGTAGCTATGGCAGATGCTTTTATCTCTTGCTGGGATGAAAAATATAGATCTAATCTTATTCGACCAGAAACACTTATCAATGATCATATTGACGATGCATGGAAGCCTATATTACAAACACCTCCTTTTCCAGAATATGTAAGTGGCCACTCCGTAGTCTCAGGAGCCGCAGCAGAAAGTTTGACAAGTATCTTTGGTACTAATTTTTCCTTTTTGGACGATACGGAAACTCCATATGGTTTACCAGTACGTGAATTCAAGTCTTTTAAAGCTGCTGCACAAGAAGCGGCAGTAAGCCGTATGTACGGGGGAATCCATTACCGTGTCGCTGTAGATGAAGGATTAAAACAAGGAATAGCACTTGGAAAATATGTCGTTACTTCACTTCAGATGAAAAATAATACACAGCTTAGCTTTAATTAAGTTCTTTAATACCATGAAAAAAGCAGTTCTATTAGTTCTAGTTATCATTTTGATGATTATGACTTGGTTTATGTTTATAAAACCAGATGATTATATAGCAAAGCTATCCGTTAGAACTAATGTTGGAACAGTTAACCAAACTCTTAAAAGCTGGAATCGCATTTATAATAAGAATTATCCAATTTTACAGATTAACACTAAGAACCTTATTCAAAAACTCTCTTTCAATGATTCCATCCACACCTATAATTGGAATTTAGAAAGAAAACACGACTCTCTAACAGATATTACTATATATATTACCGATG
Organism: Dokdonia sp. Hel_I_53; assembly: GCF_007827465.1. Taxonomy (NCBI): domain Bacteria; kingdom Pseudomonadati; phylum Bacteroidota; class Flavobacteriia; order Flavobacteriales; family Flavobacteriaceae; genus Dokdonia; species Dokdonia sp. Hel_I_53. The sequence goes on along the minus strand of NZ_VISL01000001.1, from coordinate 2,269,886 downwards.
AAAAGTTAGGTGGTTTAGATCGTTTAAAAAAAGTATTCTTTCACACATCATTTGAAAGAAGATCAAAAGCTACAGTTTTACAATTCACAGATTTTATTAGATCTCATTTAGAAAATATAAAAATAGAAATAGATGGACTAACGATATTACCTAGGAAAGATTATGCTTACACAGAGTTTAACGGGCCTCAAGATAAAAAAGTAAGTGGCATGATGCGCGATATTTTATTCATAGAGAACAAACTTGTTGCAAACAATCTGCAATTAGACGGACCTCCTTTTTTAAACATCACACATTGGGATACAGGTAAGGATAGCATCTCCTATCAATTTGCATTCCCTATAAAGTCTTTAAATTCATTACCTCAAATTTCAGGCATTAAATTCGGAATTCGCCACCAACAAAAAGTATTGAAAGCGACATATAATGGCAATTACATTACTTCAGATCGTGCGTGGTATGCTCTACTGCAGTATGCAGAGACTCATAATATCGAAGCAATTCCCTTACCTATAGAAGTTTTTTACAACAACCCTAATATGGGTGGGAATGAACTAGACTGGAAAGTAGAGATTTTCCTTCCGATAAACGAGTAATATTTCCGAACTACTTATTCGTAAAAAAATTCTCTCATTTTAACTACACTCTTGACACTATCAAAAAAAGTGAATCTGATTTATTTCTGTTTATAAGCTAAAATTTTCAAGACGCACATCCTAAAAACACCACTTTTTTAGAATACACTTTTAAGTATTGTAACTTATCTAATGCAAGTTAAGGGAGCGCTTGGTTTAGAGTTGCATTTTTTACTGAATGTAAAAATGACGGGAGCAGGGTTTTAGCGCGTGCAATCCCTTTAAATTGTAATTCTGCTTTCGCGAAAGCATATTTCACACAACATTCATTATTTAGTGATTTTTCAAAGAAAGCTATTCTCAGAAGAGTAGATGTTGCTGAATGCGATCTTGTTAGTTCGCACTTAGAAAACGCTATCCTAGAAAATATAATTTTTTGAGAAAGCAAGTATATATCTCAAAGAATCCTTTCAAGAATGCGCATTTTTCTAAAAATAATCTCAAAGACCTTTTAAAATATCTTAACCTAATAATGAAACCCTAGTTTAAAACACTTAGAATGTTTGATTTTGGAATATTTATAATTAGGGGCATTTGCCCCTAAAAAAAAATGATGGCCTCTTGTATATTTACATCAACAAAAATCACTAACAAATAGACTTTTAAATTGGGGGATTAAAAAGCTATTTCAAAAGCCACACAGCAATGTGTGGCTTTTATTTTATAACTTACTTTCTCAAATCTTACTATGAGAAAAATTTTTCTAGGAGCAGTACTTGCGTTGGTTATTGTTTTTGGGTTACGCTATTGTGAGCATATCAAGAATAATCGTGAGCAGCTAGAGGCAAACACAGCACTTATTGAGAAAGAAATAAGAAATGTTGGGAAGCTCATTGTTACAGAAGGTAGCTATGCACAAGTCTTTAGCTATAAAGATTCAAAGAGATTTTACGTAGATGTACTATCTGCCTCAAAAAAAGCGCTAGTTGTTGTTAACGCCGAAGCATCTATATCGTATGATTTAAGTAAGGTAACCACAAAAATAGATGAGCTTTCAAAAACAGTGTACATTACAAATATTCCAAAGCCAGAACTCAACATAAATCCCAATATAGAATACTACGATGTACAACAAGATTACTTAAACCAGTTTAATGCCCGTGATTACAATATCATAAAGAAAAGAGTACTATCTAACTTACGTCAAAAAATTAAAGCATCTGATTTATATACAAATGCAGAAAATAGACTCATTTCAGAGCTTTCAAAAATATACATATTGACAAATTCACTAGGTTGGACATTAAAATATAATGGGGCAGCAGTAACGGAGCAAAGTCCCTTAAAATTGTAAAGCTTTAAAACGATACTATTAGAGATTTAACTAGCAGAAATTAATCGCTTCTCTCCATTCAATAGTATTGTGAGCTTCTCTCCATTCGTTAGTGTGAAATCTGCAGCTTCCTTTGTTACATTAACTTTTAAAATCTGACCTCTAAAATTTATTTTAAAACTGTAACTTTTCCAAGCTTGTGGTATTTTAGGAGTAAAAGAGAGAACCTCATCTTGTACACGCATTCCTCCAAATCCTTCTACTACACTTTGCCACGTACCCGCCATACTCGTGATGTGTAAACCTTCCTCTACCTCTTTATTATAATCATCTAGATCTAAACGCGAAGTACGCAAGTAAAATGCATAGGCTTGATTCATTCTATTTAATCTGGCTGCTTGTATCGCATGTACACAAGGTGATAATGAACTCTCGTGAACAGTAAATGGCTCATAAAAGTCGAAGTGTTTTTCCAGTTCTTTCAGTGAAAAATGATCTTCAAAAAAATAAAATCCTTGTAGCGTATCTGCTTGTTTTATGTATGGTGATCTTAGTATCCTATCCCATGACCATTTTTGATTGATAGGCCTTTCTGATTTAGGAAGTTGGGCTACTGTCAAGAGTTCCTTGTCGAGAAAGCCATCCTGCTGTAAAAATACATCGTGTTTTTCAGAGAAAGGGAAATACATATTACTAGCTGTATTTTTCCATGAAACCATCTCCTTATCAGAAAGATTTGTTTTATTAATGATACGAGACCAATCTTCCTTAAAGGACTCTTTTGTATATGCTACTTTCTCTATGGCATATTCTAGGCACCACTTTGCTAGGTAATTTGTAAACCAGTTGTTATTAACGTTGTTCTCATACTCATTAGGGCCAGTCACCCCTAAAATCACATATTTATCTTTAGCAGTAGAGTATGTTGCTCGCTGTTCCCAAAATCTAGCTACGGCAATAATTACTTCTAACCCCATTTCTGGAATATAAGTTTTATCACCTGTAAATCGCTCGTAATTAAAAATAGCATACACCATAGAACCATTGCGGTGTATCTCTTCAAAGGTAATTTCCCATTCGTTATGACACTCTTCCCCATTCATAGTTACCATAGGGTATAATGCAGCACCATTTTTAAAGCCCAGTTTTTCTGCATTTTCAATAGCTTTATCAAGTTGATCATAACGGTATTTTAAAAGCTGACGAGCAACCAGCTGATCTTTTGTGGCCATATAAAATGGAATACAATATGCCTCAGTGTCCCAGTAAGTTGATCCCCCGTATTTTTCTCCAGTAAAGCCCTTAGGCCCTATATTAAGCCTACTGTCACTTCCAGTATATGTTTGGTTAAGATGAAATATATTAAATCGTATTCCCTGTTGTGCTTTTACATCCCCCTCTATAGTGATATCAGACATCTCCCATATGCCTGCCCAAGCATTTTTTTGTAACTGCTTCATCCTATCAAAACCTAATTGCTTTGCTTTACTTAAAACGTTTACAGCAGCTTTTTTAAGCTCATCGGTTTTGTGGTTGAGGCTCGTTACGTAACCTCCTATTTTTGATATTGTAAAGTGCTCACCTGCTCTTACATCTGTTTCATAAATATGACCGATGTAAGTTTTGTTTTCTATTCGCTTTCGCGAAAGCGAAATTTCCCTCCCATCTATCTCAAAAGATGCAGCCATAAACGCACACACATAAAATTCTGTCTTCATGGTATGTGTTGAGATAAATGCCATTTCTTCCTCGTCCGAAACTTCTAGTGTATTCCAAAATGTATCATCCCAGTTTGAATCTTCATTAGTTATACTGCTGTTCAAATAGGGCTCATACTGAATACTCACATCTTTATTAATTGGCTTTACCGTGTAGTGAATAGCCCCTACCTCATCCATTGCTAGACTTAAAAAACGAGTAGAATGTACTTCTATTTCAATGTCGTTCTGTAATCTTGCAGTAAAACTTCTATAGAGGATTCCTTCTCGCATATTGAGCTCTCGCTTAAAGTTTTTCACCTCTTTACAGGTAGCTAGATCTAGATTTTCACCATTAACACATACATTTATTCCTATCCAGCTAGGTGCATTGAGAACTTTTGCAAAGTATTCTGGGTAGCCATTTTTCCACCAACCTACACGAGTTTTATCAGGGTAGTAGACTCCTCCTATATAACTGCCTTGAAAAGTTTTTCCGCTGTAAGTTTCTTCAAAATTTGCCCGCTGTCCCATCGCCCCATTTCCAAGAGCCATTAAGCTTTCTGATGCTTTTACATGGACTGGATTCCAACCTTCTTCTATGATGGACCAAGGATTTGGTATAATATAATTTGTATGCATTCTATGTGGTTAAAAACTGGTGTTGGCTTTATTTTTTCTATACGATGATTTAAACTACTTATCGATAAGATTAATCAGAAAATCAGTATTTATTTCTGTAAAATCTCTAAATACATAATCTGCCTCTCCTAAAGTCTTAGTATCTCCAATACCGATACTTAACATGCCAGCATTTTTTGCCGCTTGTATTCCAGCAATACTATCTTCAAAAACAATACAATGAGAACGTTCTATTTGCAACGCCTCACCTCCCTTTAAAAAAACCTCTGGATCTGGCTTTGCAGCAGTCACATCATTACCATCTACGATAGCGTGGAATTTAGAGAGTAAATCGAGCTTCTTTAGTATAGGACGTGCATTTTTACTAGCACTCCCCAAAGCAACTCCCTGATCTTTTGAATGTAAAAAATCTAAAACTCTCACTACATCCGGTAAGATTTCCCTTTCATCCATCCCATCGATAAAGGTTAAATACTCCATATTTTTCTGTTTGAGCCATCTTGTCTTCTGTTCCTCAGTAGCTCTATAGTTTGCTAAATCCAATAAAATTTCTAGTGATTTTACTCTACTTACACCTTTAAAAAGTTCGTTTTGTTCTTCAGTAAAATTAAAATTCATTTCTTTAGCGAGATTGCGCCAGGCTAGGTAATGAAATTTTGCGGTATCAACGATTACTCCATCTAAGTCAAAAAGAAAAGCTTTTTTTTTCATTTAATTAAAGTTCTAAATCGCGCAGAAAGTCACTGCATCTTTTATAAGTGTATCCCCTTTCGCTTTCGCGGAAGCGTATATATGATAAATTATTTAGGAAGGCGTTTTGTGCTATCTCTTTCTATTAGGCTAGTATCAATATATGCTGTGGTGTATTCTTCTGTTTCATTTTCTGGACGTTCTAATTTATTGATTAGCAGTTCTGCTGCTTTTCGTCCCATTTGCTCACCGTGCTGACTAACGGTTGTGAGTCTAGGTACAAAGTGCTGTGAGAGTTCGCCATCAGAAAAACTAACAATCCCAACATCATCTGGAATTTTTTTCCCTTGTTCCATCAAAAATCTAGCTGCACTTACTGCAAAAATCTCATTAATAGTAAATACGCCATCGATATCTTTACCTTTAAGGAAATGTTTGATGCGTGCCATAGGTTTGTCATCTAAAGCATCAATAGCATCTAGCTTCAAAATAAGGTTTGGGTCAACCTCTAAGCCAGCAGATTCAATTGCCTCCATATATCCTTTGGTTCGTAATTTACCTACGGTGATATAATCTTCTGTAGTGATGATAGCAATTTTCTTACAACCTGTTTTTATAAGGTGATTTACTCCAAGCTTTGCTCCCTCCCTATCATCAATTAAAACCTTATCACAAGGAATTTCATCAACCACACGGTCAAACATAACAACTGGCATTCCTTGGTCAATAGCCTCGGTGAGATGATGGAAGTCATCTTTTTGCATAGTTTCTTTTGATAGTGATAGAATAAAACCGTCAGTACTTCCATTAGCTAACAGTTCCATATTAAGGACTTCTTTGTCAAAATCATTATTAGAAAGAGTAATAATCACGTTGTAATTATGTTCTCTAGCCATTTGCTCAACCCCACGAATTACTGTTGTAAAAAAGTGATGTACTATTTGTGGTATAATGATCCCTATCGTTTGAGTTTTACGGTTTTTAAGACTAAGAGCTATATTATTGGGCTTATAGTTGTAAAGCTTTGCAAAAGCTTTAATTTTTTGCCTCGTATCTTCACTTATTTCGGCACTGTCTCTTAATGCTTTTGACACTGTAGAAATTGAGACATCTAGTTCTTTTGCAATAAGTTTTAATGTGAGTTTTCTTTTCATATTGTGTGGTTAAAAATAAGGTTTGTACAACGCACTGTACAATTTACTCAAATCCTTTTGGGTACGAAAACGATGTATTATTAATAACTTTTACAAAAGGAGAATTTTTATTTTAGATTTAATATAGGCCGTTAGTATCTGAATCCCATTTTTGTATCCTCAATAATACATAAGAGTAGCGATTGAGCAGTATGATGAACTCCTCAAAGTGAATATTTTTTTTATTAAGATGATTTATACCCCAAAAGAAGTAGATATAAAACCAATGGTCATTGTGAATGGTTATTTTTGCAAAAGTAATTTTTATCAATAATTTCATAACCCGCATCACTTTAAATATTTAATGCCGTGCTGTTTAGAAATCATTACCGCAGAATAATACCTGAAAAATGTCTGAAAAAATTTTAAATATAGCCGCTTACGGAGAAATAGTGTGGGATCAGTACCCAGAGAAGAAGCACCTAGGTGGCGCGCCTTTTAATGTTGCGTGTAGACTACATTCCTTTGGCGCTAAGGTCCAAATGATAAGCGCTCTTGGGAATGATACGCTAGGAAAAGAAGCTCTAGAAGAAATTAAAAGCCTAGGCTTGGACACTTCATACATACAACGTAATGATAAGCCAACAGGACACGTAGAAGTGGCTCTTAACAAAAAAGGGGCTGTTACCTATACAATACCACAGCCGGCTGCATGGGATCGTATTCCTTGGACAGAAAAAAATGTTCAAGCAGTTACAGAGGCAGATGCTTTAGTAATAGGAAGCCTAGCTTTTAGATCTGGAATTGATGTGCCTCTAGATATGGATCATTTAGATGTAAAATATGCTCCTGTACCTGAAAATATAGAAGCCATAGAAGTGTTAATTGCCCGTTCTAAGTTTACAGTCTTTGATGTTAACCTAAGAGCACCATACTATGATATTGAAATCATAGTAGGTCTCATGGAGGCTTCAGATATGATCAAGCTCAATGATGAAGAGCTTGAACTTGTAGTCCTAGCAATGGGTATAGAAGGTGAGACACTTGCAGACGAGTTAAAAATGCTAAGCGCCATGACAGAAACCCCTACCATTTGTGTCACATTAGGCGCAGATGGAGCAATGCTGTATCACAAGGGTGGCATTCATACTCAAGAAGGTTTTTCTGTAGAAGCAATTGATACTATTGGTGCTGGCGATAGTTTTTTGGCAGCATTACTTTTTGGATTATTATCTGGAGAGACACCTGATGATGCACTAGAAGTAGCTTGTGCTATAGGAAGTATTGTAGCAAGTAAGGAAGGTGCAAACCCAGAGGTAAAAATCTCAGAAATTGATAATACACTTGGGTTTTAATAATACGCTTTCGCGAAAGCGTAAATTTTTAAAGTTCCTTTTAGATAGTAATGTATACTAAATTAAAAAAGCCAAAGTTTTCACTTTGGCTTTTGTACGGGCGAGAAGACTCGAACTTCCACACCTTGCGGCACCAGATCCTAAGTCTGGCGTGTCTACCAATTCCACCACGCCCGCATTTGGTAGTACCGTTACCCTTATATGTTGTAACGGGGTGCAAATATAATACTATTTTCTAATTGTAAAATAATTTTTCAATAAAAAATGCACTTTGTAATTTGTATTTTTACGTCAAACACATAATTTACATGCAAAATCCTAAAGAATACATTGCTCAACATAAGGATAGGTTTATCGATGAGCTTATAGAATTACTAAAAATTCCTAGTATAAGTGCAGACTCTGCATATGCAACTTCTACCCAAGAAACAGCAAGCATGGTAGCAGATAGTTTGAAGAAAGCAGGTTGCGATACGGTAGAAATTTGTGAGACCCCTGGATATCCTATTGTGTATGCAGATAAAATCATTGATAAAAGTCTACCTACCGTTTTGGTGTATGGTCATTACGATGTACAACCACCAGATCCAGTAGAGCTTTGGGACTCTCCCCCTTTTGAACCTGTGATCAAAAAAACAGAATTACATCCAGAAGGCGCCATTTTTGCTCGTGGAGCATGCGATGATAAAGGGCAAATGTATATGCATGTCAAAGCTTTTGAATATATGGTAGCACAAGATAAGTTGCCTTGTAATGTAAAATTTATGATTGAAGGTGAAGAGGAAGTAGGAAGTAAGAACCTTGCTTGGTACGTAGCGCGCAATCAAGAAAAGCTTAAAAATGACGTCATCTTAATTTCTGATACTGGAATGATTGCAAACGACACTCCATCTATTACAACTGGCTTGCGAGGTATGAGCTATGTAGAGGTGGAAGTAACAGGACCTAATAGGGATCTTCATTCTGGCTTATACGGTGGTGCTGTGGCAAATCCTATTAATATTCTGGCCAAAATGATTGCTAGTCTACATGATGAAAATAATCACATCACTGTAGAAGGGTTTTATGATAAAGTAGAAGAACTTACAAAAGCTGAAAGAGACAAAATGGGAGAGGCTCCCTTTTCTTTAGAAAATTATAAGAAGTCTTTAGACATCAATGCCGTTTATGGTGAAAAAGGCTATACTACTAATGAGCGAAATTCTATACGTCCTACCTTAGATGTAAATGGAATCTGGGGTGGTTATACAGGAGAAGGTGCAAAAACAGTGATCCCAAGCAAAGCATATGCAAAGATCTCGATGCGCTTAGTCCCTAATCAAGATTGGGAAGAGATAACAGAACTTTTTAAAACACATTTCGAAAGTATTGCACCCGAAGGTGTGAAGGTAAATGTTACGCCACATCACGGAGGTCAAGGATATGTAACACCAATAGATACTATCGCCTATCAGGCTGCAGAAAAAGCATACGAGAAAACGTTTGGAAAAACACCTATACCCCAACGTTCTGGAGGAAGTATTCCTATCGTCTCACTTTTTGAAAAAGAGCTCAAGAGTAAAACAATTTTAATGGGGTTTGGGTTAGATAGCGACGCGATACACTCTCCTAACGAGCATTTTGGAATTTGGAATTATTTAAAAGGTATAGAAACGATTCCCTATTTTTATACATACTTTACAGAGATGAATAAATAAGTTTTATCAAACTAAAGGTTATTTTGCCAAGTATTATTTTTCAGAAAAATCTAAATAATACTTGGCATTTTCATTTTTCAAATTACGCTTGCGCGAAAAAATTAAAAAACAGCGAGATTAAGCGCTACAGTAAATATACTTCCAGTACCGCTAAATCGCTCTGCCCAAACTTCAATGTAATCATTTGGTTCTAAATCAAAAACACCAATAACTGGAACGACGCTTATATCAGCGACTGTAACTCCACCGCCACGATTTGCTGCATTAGAAACAATCTTCCAGGCGCCCGTCTCGTCTATTACTGTAGCAGTGGCATCTCCTGCTCTACCTCGAGCAATATAAAATATAAAACGATCACCTGGTTGACTTCCTTCAAAAGAGATACTCGCTGAAGCTTCAAAAAACCTTCGTTCCTTTCCTTCGTATATAATTCTATTACTGCCAGTCTCAGAAAAGCGAAACAAATTATTAGTGGTAGTAGTACCTTGTAATTTCCGAGGAGTACCGTTTGCCGGAAAAGTAGTACCAGCACCTCCGCCAGCTGTAAAATTAAAATTTAAATCCCCTACTGCCACCTCGTCTGTCTCCGTAGGTATTCCTGAGCAACTTACATTCCAATTTGTGTTAAAATTGTACCCCGGATAGCTACCTACAGTATACCCTTGAACTCTCGTTCCAGCTCCTATAAAACTAATTTCAGACAAGGCTGCTTCATTTACAATTGTAGGGTTAGCACTTACATCTAATCCTGTTTCACCAGCATCTGCTTCTATCCTCCCATTACCCATTTGAAAATTATCAAAACTTCCTGAAGCCGTAATAAATGTTCCTGAATTCGATTCAGTCCAAAACATAGTATTCATCAAGAAACTACCAATGTTTGATAATGTAAACCCGTTCCCATTTCCAACGTATTGCGTGATACTAAAAAAAGCGGTACCCACAGAGCTTATAGAGCCAACGGAACTAGCTCCTGCTAGGACTGTATTATTTACAATTAAAAGCTCCGATCCTGTACCCGTTAAATCAAAAATTGGGCTTCCATTACCCGATAATGTAATATTACGGATACTGCCAGCACCTGTGCCTTGAAAAAGAGCACCACCACTCGCATTTACTAAAATATCTTCCCCACTATCAACACCCTCTATATAAGCACCGTTTATATCTATAGGGAGGTCTACTAAAATTGTTCCATTGATCTCATAGAGAAAATCTGTGTTTAAAACATATGCGCTACCAGTAGACTCATCTGCAAGATCAGCAATGCTCTTCACCAATTTATAGTTATCTCTCATTTGAGAAGACCCCAAGGGAATCCAAGTTGAACCTTCATAATAATAAAATTCATTCTCATCTGTATCAAATACTAAGAGACTAGTGGCTGGGCTGGTAATAGCAAGTCGCTGTGCGCTGGTCATACGCGGAGCCAAAACACCACTATTGGTTGATGAAATGTCTAATGCAGAAGATGGATCAGGAGTGGTTGTATTAATACCAATCTGAGAAAAAAGCAATTGCGAGCTGATAAAGAGTGAAAATGTAAGTATAAATTGTTTCATAATATGGGGTATTTATGAGAGGTATAATATACAAAATTCATTTGGAGTAAGTGGAAAATTTAAATTTTCCACTTACTCCAAATCTTTTACCCTATTCAATACGCTTTTTTTTGTGGATTAAAATAATTTTTTTCTTGAAATTATTTTTACTCTACACTTGTAGAATTAAAAAGTTTTTCTACATTTGTAGAACACACTCTAAAATTTTAGAATAAAATGGCGCTCTCCACATCTGAAGAACAATTAATGCAACTCCTCTGGAAAAAGGAAAAAGCGTTTATGAAAGACCTCATAGATGCCTATCCTGAACCTAAACCTGCAACTACAACTATTGCCACCTTACTTAAACGCATGCAGGATAAACAATTTGTAGACTATATTCAATATGGCAGATCCAGAGAATATTTTCCTTTAGTTAAAAAAACTGATTACTTCTCTAAGCACGTCAATGGGCTCATTAAAAACTTCTTTAATAATAGTGCTGGTCAGTTTGCATCATTTTTTACTCAGGAAACAGATTTATCAAAAAAGGAATTAGAGGACCTTAAAGCCATTATAGACAGTCAACTTAAAAAGAAAAAATTATGATTGTAACCTATCTTATAAAAAGCACACTTTGTCTGGCCGTATTTTTACTATTCTATAAATTAGTACTAGAGAATAGTTTGTTACATCATTTTAAACGCTATTATTTACTCTTTGCTGTTGGATTTGCAACAGCTATCCCGCTTGTTACTTTTACGTATGATACTAATACTACCGTTGAAGAAGCAGCTATTGTTTATCAATCCACAGGTGAGGAATTTTCTAAAGAAACAATTCCAGTAGCTGCACCAGCAACAAATTATACACAGATTGCTCTAGTAATAATCTACACTTTAGGATTTAGTTTCTTTACTGTAAGATTTACGGCTAATTTAGTTCGCTTAAAGCGAAAAATTTCAAAAGCACACCTTCTTCCTAAAAAGGGTTTTACACTGGTTTTGTTAAAAACAAAAATGATTCCACATTCATTCTTTAAATGGATATTTCTTAATGAAAATGAGTATCATCAGGATAAAATACCTAAAGAGGTCCTTGCTCATGAAGCAACGCATGTACGTCAAAAACACTCTTGGGATATTCTTTTTATAGAACTTATTCAAGTTATATTTTGGTTTAATCCATTAATATGGCTGTCAAGAAACACCATAAAACTCAATCATGAATTTCTTGCAGATAAAGGGGCTTTAAATGAAGGCACCCAAATCTCGACATATCAAAATTTACTTTTAAGCTACTCATCTTGTGCTCATCACACTTCGCTTGAAAGCCCATTCAATTATTCATTAACCAAAAAACGAATCGTTATGTTATCAAAATCATTTAATCGTAAAACAGCAATCCTTAAAACATTATTAGTCATCCCGCTTGTGGCATTATGCCTCTTCCTATTTAATAATGAAATCGTAGCACAATCTCAAAATACTACAGATCTATCTGCCAGTGAACTAGACGAGGTTTTAAACCTAGAGCTCAACACAGCAGGAGTGTTTCTTTTTGAAGGTAAGGAACTGGATAAACAGGCTTTAGATAGTTTAGCAGTACAGCAGCATATTACCTCTGCACTCGTTAAAACAGATGTAAATTATCCTGAAAGTCTTAAAAAAGAGAAAATAGAACAATTATTTGAGCTTACAAGAAGTTCTAAAAGTAGTTTTTGTGTAGAATTTTATACTGGCAATGATGAAAACTACGCCTCTCAATTCAATACTGGTGCACAGAGAAATGGAAAAAAATCATTGGTGATAGAAATTAAAAATGATCAAATCTGGATTAATGGCAAGTTTACCCCAATTTCCAAATTGAAAGCGGTAATTAATGAAATCACTAAAGGATGGTCTCCAAAAGAGTATGCTGAAGCAGTCAGATCATTTATGTTTAAAGGAAATAGTATCGCCTTCAGTAAAAAGGCCGAAAAAGAATTCCAAAAAACCAATTATGTAAAAGAAAATCCCTCAGCAAAGTTACTACCACCACCGCCACCAGCACCCCTTTCTGAACTACCACCTCCGCCACCGCCTCCAATGCCACCCTCTATCCAAGATCACTTGTTAAAAATGAAAAAACTTGGAAGTATATTTTTATTTAATGAAGAAGAAATATCATTTGATAGCGCATTAGAATTAGTTAAGAAAGACAAAACCCTATCAATAAAAACACCTCTCCCATATAGTAATCCGCCTAAAACGTATATCTCTAAATCATAATAACTCCTGGGAGCCTTTAGAGATTAACATTAACACCTCATAGAAAAAGCTATTTTCGTGAAAGGGGTAGCTTTTTTTTACGCTTTCGCGAAAGCGTAACCCCAAAAATTACACCCAGATATAAGTTGTACTAATGTAAAATATTATAGTCTTATACGTAGCTTTGTACCATGATGGATAAACAAACGGTAGGACATTTTTTTTTCAATCAATTTGAAAATTGGGGACTTTCAGAAATAGCTGCAAAATTTCTAAATGCACTCATACTGGGTATATTGCTTCTTATCCTTGTTGTGGTCGTAGATCTCATTGTTAGAAATATTTTACGTCGTGTAGCTGCGAGTATTTCTAAACGATCCAAAACAAATTTTGATGACTTATTGATTAAAAACAGAGCTCCACGTAGGGTTGCACACTTAGTCCCTCTCTACATGCTACTGGCTTTTTTACCTACAGTATTAATTGATTTTCCAGAAACGCATAGAATATTTTTGGTATTGTTTACACTGGTAGGGATCTTTATTGCACTGCGTATTATACGCGCTTTTTTACATACACTTAAAGATTACTTTAAAACAGTACCTGGCCTAAGAGACAAGCCCATAGACAGTTACATACAGGTATTTATGATCTTTGCTTGGGTTTTTATGCTATTTTTTGCCGTAAGCCTTGTGACTCCAGTATCTTTAAAAGAAGCTGTAGGAACCTTTGGAGCTGCCTCTGCTATTATATTGCTTATCTTCAAGGATACCATTTTAGGTTTTGTCGCTAGTATTCAAGTGTCTATTAACGATATGATACGTATAGGTGACTGGGTTACTTTTGATAAGTTTGGGGCAGATGGAGATGTTATTGAAATTAACCTTGCTACTGTAAAAGTGCAAAATTTTGATATGACCATTACGACCATTCCTACCTATGCGCTCATCTCAGATTCATTTAAGAACTGGCGTGGTATGACAGATAGCCCTGGGAGGCGTATTAAACGATCATTACTGATCAAACAAGACAGCATTAAATTTCTTTCAGACAAGGACGTAGAGGCATTAAAGAACATACGGCTGGTTTCAAGTTATTTAAGTGCGATGGAAGACAAATTAGAAAAAATTAATTCTCAAGATCATATAGATCGATCACTTCAAATTAATGGATTAAACTTGACAAACATAGGAGTCTTTAGAAAATATATGGAAACCTATATTGAGAATCACAGCGCTATTAACAAGGAAATGTTACTCATGTGTCGTCAACTTGCGCCTACCGCTCAAGGAGTACCATTAGAGGTATATTGCTTTAGTAAAGATAAAGTCTGGGAGAATTACGAGTATATTATGGCAGATTTATTTGATCACTTTCTTGCTGCAGTATCTTATTTTGAGCTTGAGTTGTTTGAATTACCTAGTAATCAAAAAGATTCTTTTGTAAATGTAAACGAGTAGAGTCTTTAAAATCTAAGAGTTATCTTGCTTTATGCGTCCTAGTTAATACATATCTAATATCATATACCTCAACATTACCTGTAGCTTCTATAATTACAGAGCCTCCATTTGCTTCCCAAGTACCTAATGTATAAGCATTGAATGAACTTAAATAGAAATGCTCTTGATTAATACCTCGAGTGAGTACAAAACTACGTGGGTATATTTCCCCTACTCCACCTCCGATATCTATACTTAAGTTTACTCGTACAGTTCCGTTTGTCAAAGGTCTCAATTTGAATTCTATCACTACATTCAAACCATCTCCATTCCTACCTGTTATTTTTTCAGTAGTCTCATCATAAAAAGTCGGTACATCAGTGGGTAATTGCGATTCAATTTTATTTCCTGCGTTGTTAGGTAAGAAATAAGAAGTATTAGCTGCTACAAATCCTGGAGCTGCGCTTGTGAATTGCGTATCATTATATACCGCCCATCCCGTATGACGACTTACTGAGTCTTCATCTACAAAACGTAACCACCCTGTCCCGTCCCAGCTATAAAAGCCAGGCTTTACAGTGTTTTCTCCTGTACCAGCTGTAGCAGTATTATAAACCATCAAACCTTCTGCAGCTGCAGCATCTGCTGGGACTGACAAACTAGGTATCGTAGTGACATCATCTTTTCCTGTTAGTGCTACTCTATTAATTAACAAACCACTATTAGAACCATCGATCTGTAAGGCTGCTTGTGAAATAGGCGTTGTTGTATTAATTCCCACTTGCGAAACAGCAAACTGAGAAATAAAAAAGATTAAAATGAAGTAAACATTTTTCATATTATACATTTTTAATAGGGATCTCTTACAAGATACGTAAAAGCCATATTTCTAGATGTTCTTTTTTGGGTTTAAATCAGTGCTTTATCGATTTTTTAACTATAAGTGCGAGATTATTCTTACAAAATAAAATCTATTGTTCTCTAATTATATTATTGCGATTAATAATGAGGTATTATAAGCTAAAAAAATAGAAAAGAATAATAAGTATTTAATTACCCTCCATAAGTAATATCCTATTCATTTGATTTCAAAATAATTAAAAAACTGTAACATTTTAAAATTTTGATCGTTCTTATAGTTGACCAACTATAAGAAACACTTACCATCAAAATCTAAAACGAGGCACATTATGATTCAATCTTTTTTTATTCTTTGTTCTGGAGCAGACAGAGATGTTCTTGATACGTGCTCTCGTGGAGAAAAAACTAAATATGCAGGAATAGGAGCTACCGTATTTTTTACTGCTGTACTCGCAACCATAGCTGCAACATACGCGCTATATACAGTTTTTGATAACGTATATCGTGCTATTCTTTTTGGGTTGTTGTGGGGTCTTGTAATTTTTAACCTTGATCGATTTATCGTTTCCACCCTTAAGAAACGTGACCAATGGTGGAAAGAATTTGGGATGGCAGTACCAAGACTTATTCTCGCAGTAATCATTGCTGTGGTGATCTCAAAACCATTAGAGCTTAAAATATTTGAAAAAGAGATAGATCGGGTAATTCTAAGTCAAAAAAATGAATTTACCGTTCAAAACCAAGGGGAAATACTCGCGCAATTCACCCCAGAGACTAACAAGCTCAACGACCAAATTGAGAACTTAAAAGCTGAAATTTCTCAAAAGGAAACAGAAGTGAATAACCTGTACGATATTTATATCGCAGAGGCAGAGGGAACTGCGGGCACAGAATTACTGGGTAAAGGCCCGGTATATAAAGAGAAAAGAGACAAGCACGATGCTGCTCTTGCAGAACTTGCTGCTCTTAAAACGAAGAATAATGATGCAATCGCTTTCGCGGAAGCGGAAAAAACTAGGTTAAAAGATGCTTTTAATGCAGCTATAAGCAACAGCCAGCCTGTAATAAATAACTTTGACGGATTAATGGCTCGTATCGATGCGATGAAGGTTTTGCCTTGGCTTCCATCGTTTTTTATATTTCTATTATTTCTTGCCATAGAAACAGCTCCTATATTTTCAAAATTGATCTCTCCTATGGGAGAATATGACATCAAACTTGCAGATCATGAGCTTACGATTAAAGAGTGGAGTGCTCAAAAATCGGCTCACCGTTCTATGCTCACGCAAACAGATCATATTCTAAATGATCGTATTTATACAGATATAACTCAAGATGAAGAGCTCTATAATTATAAAAAGAAAATGTCTAAAGAAATTTTAAAAAGACAACAGGACGCTTTTTATAGACGCCAAACTAAGATTTTAGGATAATTAACTAAAATTCAAATCGCATTTGGACATCAATTTTATCTTCTTCAATTGCTTTTTGAGCATCCTTTAATTTACGATCATCTGTATTAAGATTTGATAGGGATATACCCAGAAGTCTCACGCTGTTTTCTAACTTTTCTTGATAAAGTAAGTCCTTTGCAGTTTCAAAAATAATTTCTTTAGATCTAATGTAAAGCTCTACAGTTTTTGATCGTGTCTTTAAGGTAAAATCCGAGTATTTGATTTTAAGCGTAATGGTTTTACCGGCGACTTTACTTTTTTCAAGGCGACGAGCTACCTCTGTTGCAATATGATCTAGCTTTTCTAGCATAAAAACTTCGCTAGTGATGTTTTCTTTAAAGGTACGCTCTGCTGCTAAAGATTTGCGTATGCGATTTGGCTTGACATCACTGTGTTGAATTCCACGTACAATATTGTAATAGTACGCCCCACTTTTTCCAAAATTTTTTGACAAGTATTCGTTGGATTTTGACTTCAAATCAAGGCCTGTAAAAATCCCGTGGAGGTACATTTTTTCGGCAGTTTTTTTACCGATACCATAAAATTTTCTGATATCTAGCTCTTCTAAAAAAGTAATAACCTCTTCTGGCGGGATTGTTTTTTGTCCGTTGGGTTTATTGATGTCGCTGGCAACTTTAGCAATAAACTTATTAATGCTTATCCCTGCACTGGCATTTAATCCTGTAGTTTCTTTGATGCGTTGTCGTATCCAAGAGGCAATAACCGTGGCACTTGGCATTCCTTTTTTATTTTCGGTAACATCAAGATAGGCCTCATCTAGCGATAAAGGTTCTACAAGGTCTGTAAACTCATAAAAAACCTTTCTAATCTGGTTAGAAATTTCCCGATAGCGCTCAAAATTTGTTTTTACAAAAATAAGTTCAGGACATAACTTTCGCGCAAGCGCACCCGCCATCGCACTGCGCACTCCAAATTTACGTGCTTCATAGCTTGCTGCGCTTACCACTCCTCGTTCTCCACCACCACCCACAGCAATTGCTTTGCCCCTTAAATCAGGATTGTCAAGCTGCTCTACAGAGGCATAAAACGCATCCATATCTACATGAATAATTTTTCTGATGGGAAGTTCTTGCATTACTTGCAAGTTACGAAGTGCACCTACAGTTTTACAATGTAAATCGTAACTTTGAGAGATGTCAAAAACTGCAATCGTATTAGGAGCTACTGGACTCACAGGAGGCCTACTTACGGAACTTCTTATCAAAGATGCTTCGTTTTCAAAAGTCAAACTCTTTACCAGAAGACCCACAGAATTCTCGCATGAAAAAGTTGAAGAAATTATTTGTGACTTACTCGATATGAACACTTTTAAAGATGACTTTATTGGAGATGTTGTATTCTGTTGCATAGGGACCACTAAAGCGCAGACCCCAGACAAAGAGAAATACCACGCGATTGATTTTGGAATTCCTGTAAACACAGCAAAACTTGCGAAGGAAAAAGGTATTACAAATTACCTTGTCATTTCGTCAATGGGTACCTCAACTAATAGTCCATTTTTTTATGTAAGGACTAAAGGAGAAATGGAACGTGATGTTTTAAAAGTAGGTATAGAAAACACTTACATACTTAAGCCTGCATTTATAAACGGCCGACCGAATGAGGAGCGCAAAGGGGAAAAAATTATAAAATCGATGATGTCAGTTCTTGACGTGATTTTGATCGGTCCGCTAAAAAAATGGAGGTCTACTCAGGCTACTGAAATTGCAAAAGCAATACTGCAACTTGCCTTAAAACCAGTAGATCACTCAGAGATTGAAAACATTGAAATTAAAGAGCTTAGTAAATTGTATACAATCGACTCGAAGTAAACTCAATAATTAATAATTAACTAATGCTGGAAATAGAACGTAAATTCTTAGTGATTTCAGATGCTTTTAAAGAAGAAGCTCAGGTTACTACTCGCATTACCCAAGGGTATCTTTCCGTTGACCCAGAACGTACCGTTAGAGTGCGAATTAAAGGTGATAAAGGTTATCTCACTATAAAAGGAAAGTCCAGTAGTAGCGGGATGTCTCGTATTGAAGTAGAGGAAGAAATTATAATTCCAAAAGCAGAGCAACTTTTAAAACTTTCCTTACCCGGAGTAATAGATAAAACACGCTATGAGATACCGGCAGGGAAACATTTATGGGAAGTAGATATCTTCTATGGTGAAAATAACGGACTTATACTTGCAGAAATTGAACTTACTGCAGAAGATGAACATTTTGAAAAACCTTCTTGGCTAGGAAAAGAAGTTACAGGTGACATAAGATATTACAATGCTCAACTTTCTAAACATCCTTATACTAGATGGTGATACTTAATATTAATCCTCATCCGTTTTGAGATGAAATCTATAAATAGCTCCTATTCGCAAAAAGATTGAACCCGTTGTGACTGGATTAAGTTGTGTACGATTATCTCCAAAATCAAAAGCTAATAATCGCCAAGACACTTTATCACTAACGGCATAACTCGCATAATCAATGCTGGCATAACCCGTTTGAAAGTTTAACAACAATTTTTTATCTAAAAAAGATTGCTGTATGTAAGGTCCAAATTCTATATTCTGACCTTGAACGTATCGATTTTCAATTCCCTCGATAGGTTTAAGTCCATAGGAGCGTACTTGAGATTGTAAGGCAAAACCAAGCGCAAGACCTGGATTAAAGCTATAATTCACATCTGCTGTGAGTGGCAGGTTTGCCGTAACCTCCCAATTGTTCGATGGGCTATTATAGTACATACCTAGTATGGGAGTTACCAGCGTACCAAAAGCTTCATCTGAGGCATAAATGCCAAAACGATATTGCGTGCTAGAGGTCTTTTGATATTTTAAAAGAGCAATTGCACCCAAAAAGAAATTATCTCCCTCAAAATTAAGTTCCTCACCAGCCATTTTTGGTATGAGTACATACGTACCAGACCACTTGTCACTATGTTTCCAAGATAAACCTGCTCTTAAAGCTATGGAGGATATGTTGGTTTCAAAAGCATTAGGACTTAGTGAAAGATTTTGACTTATAAATTCTGCTCCAGTAATAATGGCTACATCTTCGGTTACGGGAATGGGAAGTGTGATTGTTCCATTAATTAAAGATATATCTGTATGCTCATCACTATTTTCATAGCCAGCATTTATGATAGACCCATAATTAAACTTTACTAGATCAACATATGATTGTGCGGTAATCGCTTTCGCGAAAGCGAAAAGGAAAATTGCCAACGGAAGACTTTTAGTATATCTATTCATAATAGACTTTAAGATACTAAAAGAACTAACGCAATTTGAAGAACCTGAAATACTAGCTAATTTATATTGAAAGGTTACACTTCTTTTATTCTATAGCATACAAAACTGGCTTACTAGGTGTTGCGTCATTTTCGAAAGATGCAATCTGTAAATTGAGAAGATAGGTACCGTCTGGAACATCATGTGGCACGTAAATCATCTCTGTTATGGTCGCGTCTAAGCGTATATTTTTGGGAATATTCCAAAAAGCGTGATGAGATTTGAGTTCGCCACCATCTTTTTCTTTGTCTACACTAGGCAAATCAATAAGCAGGTGCTTGATACCATTACGACAAAATCTCGCCATTGCTTTATCCTCTACGTAAGGCCAATTGGTGTGTGACCAATCCATCGTTTTTTTCTCTCTCGCATTAGGGAGTGTTCTTACTACTAATGCTTCGGGGGATTTATCTCTAAGCAACCTTGCAAACTGTCTATCTTTTAGGATAAAATCATCATCTTCATTATCTAGAGGTTCTGGTATGACTGTGATTACTTCTGCAATGAAGAAAAATTGTGTAAGCTGTTTATTGATGCTATATACTTTTTCTGTAATGTGACCGGCAGATTCTGTATGCGTACCGTGAGAATGCGGGTTAAAAGTAATGGTTGTGAAGTTTACATCTCCTCCTTCACTTACTTTTCCTACCCATTCCCCGTCAGTTACGGGTTCAAATTTTGGCCCTTCGAGATACCACGCAGTTGGATTTTTATCTTGCCTAAGCGGTATAGAAATATCGATAGGTTTGGATAAATCTACAGCGTAGATTTTATTGTTATGGGTAATTTTTGCGTGCACAGTAGCTAGATATGAGGTTTGTTTAAATATACGGAATCTGTAATTTTTAGACAATATATGTCAATCACTAGAGGTAATTACCCCAAATTAAGCAAGAATAAGTCGCTAGCGATACCGTCACTTAGGAATTTTCCTTTTCTTGAAACGTAGACACGATCTTCTTCTCTAAAAAGTAAATGCTCGTCCAGATGCTTTTTAGAATGTTCTAGAAAGTAATTTTTAAACTTCGCACCAAACAAGGAATTGATCTCATTTAAAGACACACCATATTTAGTACGCAATCGTGTCATCACATACTCATTATAACTATCTGTAAGTGTAAGTTTCTCTACTTCTTGAGGGAGCTCTCCCGCTGTGATTGCCTTAATAAATTTTGGGTTGTTATTGATATTCCACGCGCGTCTCTTCCCATCGTAACTATGCGCAGAGGGTCCTATCCCTATATATTTTTTACCCTGCCAGTAAGCCGTATTATTCTTTGAATGGTAGCCAGGTAATGCAAAATTTGAAAACTCGTAATTTTCATATCCTTCCGCCTCCATTTTCTTAATTAATAAGGCATGATGTTCTTGAGCTACTTCATCTTGTACCGGAGGGACAATACCCTTTTTTATGAAGTTTTCAAGAGCAGTTTTAGGCTCAACCGTTAAAGCATAGGCAGAAATGTGAGGAACACCTAAAGAAAGAGCGGTGTCAATGTTCTGTTCCCAACGCTCCATACTCATCTCTGGGATACCGTAAATGAGGTCGAGTGAACTATTGGGAAAACGCTTTCGCGAAAGCGTGATACAGTCAATCGCCTCTTGTGCATTATGAGCACGGTTCATTAATTTTAAATCTTGCTCAAAAAAAGATTGTACTCCAATGCTCAGTCTATTGATTCTCGAGGCAGCTAACTGGTTGATTTTTATCTCTGTGAGATCATCTGGATTTGCTTCTAAAGTGATTTCTGGATCCTCTTGAATGTTATAATTTTTATAACACGCGTCAATAATTTGGTTAATTTCTTCTGTATCGAGCACAGAAGGAGTCCCCCCGCCAAAATAGATATTTGAAACTTCTTCACCCTCAAACTCGTCTTTGCGAAGCTCTAATTCCCGAATTATCGCTGCTATCATCTCCTCCTTTTTCCCCATGGTAGTAGAAAAGTGGAAGTCACAATAGTGACACGCCTGCTTGCAAAACGGTATATGGATGTAAAGACTAGACATAAGTGTTATGTGATTCCTTCAATTAGTTGCACGTACTCATTAAAATATTGCGAACTACTTTTTTATTCGTTTCTCATTTTGCTTTACAAAACTTTCCCATCCAGAGTAACTCTTCCCTATTTCTACACGTCCAGAATTGTAAAAATGACACACAGCAGCAGCGAGTCCATCTGTTGCGTCTAAGTTTTTAGGGAGGGTTTTGAGTTTAAGAACAGATTGCAGCATTTTTGCTACTTGTTCTTTACTGGCATTACCATTGCCGGTAATTGCCATTTTTATTTTTTTAGGTAAATACTCTGTAATAGGTATTTGCCTTGAAAGCCCAGCAGCCATGGCTACACCTTGTGCCCTACCTAATTTAAGCATACTCTGTACGTTTTTTCCAAAAAATGGCGCTTCAATAGCAATTTCATCAGGATGGTAGGTATCTATGAGGTGAATAGTTCGTTCAAAAATCAGTTTTAGCTTGACATATGGGTCGTTATATTTCTGTAAAAGCAACTCATTAAACTGAATGAATTCCATCTTTTTATTTACCACCTTTATAAGTCCAAACCCCATAATTGTAGTTCCTGGATCGATACCTAATATGATTTTTTCTTCTACCAATGGTTTTATTGTTACTTTGTGACTTCTTAAAGAAATTTAATGCCAAGATTATCAAGCAAAACTAAACAATTACTATGGGCAATCGTTAAGATTCTCATTCTCGTAGCTGCTGCCTATTTCATCTATTTAAAAATAGATGCTCAATCTTTGCAAGAACTCCGCAATCAACTAGATCTTCATTCAACTTTAAATGTTATTTTTCTCGTTACTACCTTACTTCTCTTTTCGACAGCAAATTGGTTTTTTGAGGTTTTAAAATGGAAGGAATTAGTTAGTTATTTAGAAGATATACGCTTTCGCGAAAGCGTAAACCAAACATTTACCGCTCATCTTATTGGTTTTATTACTCCTGCAAAAGCTGGTGATTACGGTTCTAAAGCATTTTTTTATAATCCAAAAGAGCGAAAAAAGATATTATTTCTAAATTTTATTGGCAATATGTATCAATTACTGGCTACGTTAATTTTTGGTTTTATCGGTTTAGGTGTCATTGCTTTTTTCACAAGTGGTACAGCTATTTTCTTTTGGGGACTAAGTATTTTTATGACCTTAATTCTGTATCAAATTACACCTAAACTTTTAAGGAGTATAAACTGGACCTTAAAAGGTAATGTTTGGTATAAAATTAAGGGATTTTGGAAGAAAATTCCAGCACCATTGAAAACGAAGGTTCGCTTGTTATCCATCTTAAGGTATGTCATTTTTGCACACCAATTTTATCTAATTCTATATCTTTTGGGATCTGATCTTAACTATCCATTTTCAATGGCGTGTATTTTTACCATGTATGTATTAAGTTCTCTTTTTCCAATCATGCAATTATTTGATGTGGTTGTTCGTGTGAGTGTAGCTGTTATTGTTTTTGCCTGGTTTGATGTGGCTGAAGAAATTGTACTTATGACCGTATTACTAATGTGGTTTTTTAATGTATTGCTTCCGCTAATTTTAGGTGCTTATTACTTGTTGATACGTCAAAGACCTTTCAAAATTGCAACTCAATGATATGGCTTATTATCATACCTTTTGCTTTGTATGTAATCACCATTGGGGCTTTATATATAGGCAGTATCTTAGAGAAAGAGTTTGTTCCTAAATTATCCACTCCCATCACTCGATTTTCTGTTATTATTCCATTTAGAAATGAAGCTGATAACCTTTTAAATCTACTCTCTTCCTTAAATAGCTTAACGTATCCCACGGCATTATTTGAAATTATACTCGTAAATGATGCCTCAACCGATAATTCTGAACGTATTGTTTTAGATTTCATTAAAAAGCATGCTACAAATCATATACGTTTAATCGATAATCAAATAAAATCCTCGTCACCAAAAAAAGATGCGTTACAAACGGCAATACATCTTGCCTCTGGTGACTGGATTGTAACTACAGATGCAGATTGTATTGTACAACCTTCTTGGCTTGATGTTCTTGATCATTTTATAAGGGCTAAAAACTGCCAATTGGTTGTTATGCCTGTTGCGATTGCCATATCAGAGAAACGATCATTCTTTAAAGCTTACGAGCAGCTAGATTTTTTAAGTTTGATGGGAGCTACTGTAGGTGGATTTGGACTAAAGCTACCTTTTCTATGCAACGGTGCAAATCTTGCTTTTGATAAAGAACATTTCTTGAAATTAAATGGATACGATGCTCATAACCACATCGCTAGTGGAGATGATCATTTTTTACTGGAACAAATGGCGAGTCGAAAGGATGCAAACATTCAATACCTAAAATCTTCTTTAGTAATTACAACTACACAGCCACAAAAAAGTTGGACTGGTTTTATAAATCAAAGAATACGATGGGCAAAAAAAGCTACTCATTATAGTTTTTGGTTTTCAAAATATATTGGGCTCTTAGTTTTGGTAGTTAATGCACTTTGGGTTTTTCTATTTAGTTACTTAATATTTACCTTATTTGATAATTTTCTATTGAAGACTGGTGTATACCATTATGCATTATTAATCATTTTACCACTGCTAATTGTTAAGCTTATAATAGACGCCCAGTTAATCCTAAAAGAGGCTGCATTTTATAAAAGATGGCGATATATAGCCTATCTTCCATTAGTATCCATATTCTATCCATTTATAAGCACTTACATCGCTTTAAATGCCTTAATGGTTGGTTTTGAATGGAAAGGACGTAACTACCGTAGATAATTTGCTATATTTAAACTGCCCAAATTTCTTTTATGAAAAATTTTTTCCTAACAATAATAGTGTTGTCTTGTACTGTTCTTGCAAACGCACAAACGGAAACATATAAGGTAGATGGTGTTTCTTATGATTTAGGGAAAGAAGTAGAAGGAACTCTCACACTCCTATGGAATACTATTGATCGCGATTACCGCTACTTCGCACTGAAAGATGGGATTGTAATGGAACTAGTCAATACTAGAATTGATGATAAGTACCAAGAGGAATATAAAAAAACCCTTGCTGAATTAACTACAGATGCTTCGATTGATACAGCTAAAATCAACCTAACTTTAGGTAGTTTGCGTACTTTCTTCAACACATACAATCTTCTTAAGGATGCCTCTTATGTTGCAAATAGTTTTATGACAGATCCTGAATATCGACTAGGTATTTTTGGTGGAATCACGAATAACATTTTTACAACAAATCCTAAAAACTCAAAGAATCCTCAAGGTGGAGTGGCTTTTGAGATTTTAGATCCGCTTTCTTTGCCTAGGCATGCTATCGTTTTTCAAGTTGAGCAAACCTTTGCTACTAATGACTTTGATTATAAAAGGTCACAGTTCTCACTAAACTATCGTTTTAAATTTTTAAAACTAAAAGCAATTGATGTCTTTATAAATACGAAGCTAGTAACCTTCACCTCTTTTGACAGAGGAGCTTATTTTGATTCTAATGACCCTGTGAGTGAAACTATAATTTTTGAAAATTCTGGATCAAGCTTTCAAGCACCAACAATCTTTGGACTAGGAGCAGATATAAGAATAGGAAAAGGTTTTCTTAACGTACACTACCGTGATGCATTCGCTATTTTTATTGAGGATAATGAACAATTTCCAATAGATCTTAGTATAGGGTATACATTTATTTTATAAACCCATTATCAAATAATAATGATGAGTACTTATTCTTCTACTTTAAAGATTACTGGGATTTTAAATCTAGTTTTGACTGGCACCCCTTCTTTTCTGGCTGGAAACGCTTTTGGGAGCTCTCTGGCAGCTTCATGAATCCACTGTTCTAGCTCTGGAATTTCAAAACGTACAGCCTCTGTAACACGTAACGTATCAATACAGTAATTGCCTTTTTTATTAATCACAAAATCTACCACCACGGTTTCCTCTAAGTCTTGAGAAACTACAACCTGATGTTTATTAAGTGCTTCGTAAAAAATGCTTGTAACGGTCTTTTCAAAGCAAAGACGCATTTCTTCATTTTCTGGAGTGTTATTACATATTTCAAAAGTAGGATATACGTCTACTTCATTAAGGTTAATGGCTTTCCAGTCTTCTGCAAGGTATTGAGAAGACTCGATTTTTTTAGTCTGTAATTGATCACAGCTTAGTAAAAACAGTACCGCTGTACAGATAAAAACTACACGATATAGACTCCTCTTCATACGTAGTGGAAAAATACGGCTTTTATCGTGCTTTTAAAACCTATTTTTTCATTCTCTTACGATCCTTTAAAAAGAACAGCTATTGGTTACTTTCCACAAAAATTTGCCGCTTTAGCTCCTGTATACGCAACTCTGCAAGTCTAGCTTTGTAAGGTGTAATCTTACTTTTATCTAGGCTATTCACATACGTTTCATACATTTTGAGTACCTCACTTTTATCTTCATAATAATTATCTGCTGCTACTGCTAGACCATAGCGCGCGTCATCATTATTAGAATTCTCCTTCAGGGCATTGCTGTAATAATTTAAAGCTTGTTTGTAATCCCTTTTTAATTCGTAAGATCTACCTAATGTAAAGAACACATCATCGAGCGGCAAATCCTTTAAATAAAGTGCTTGCTTTCCAGAGGTTATTGATTTTTCTAGTTCATTTTCAAAAGCATAAAGTCTAGAAAGTGTAAGATGTAAGCCCCAATCATCATCTGCAGATTCTAACAGTATCTCGTACTGGGCTATCGCTTTTTTATATTGTCTTTTTTGGTAATAAGATCTACCCAATTTGTCATGAATAAAACTAGTAGATTGCCCTAATGAGATCAATTTTTCAAAACGCACAATCGCTTCTGTCCACCAGCCTTTGTAATAATAATTCTGCGCCTGAAGGCTTATCATTTTAATATTTTCTGGGTCGCTTTCTAACGCCTTGCTTGTGATTTTTTCAACATTTGTATAGTCCCTTTTTGCAAGATATATTTTAGATAAGTCATACATCGCCTTCTGATGGGTGGAATCTAGTTGTACCGCTTTCGCGAAAGCGGTCTCAGGTAATTCAATAGTACTAACGGATGCAATTGAGGTTGAGTCCGTTTTATTTTTTCTCTCAATTAGCTGTAAAGATCTTCCTAATTGGTAATAATATTCTGGATTATCTGGATACTGGTTTGTGAGCGAGGAAAATACGGTATCTGCGGTGTAAAATTTTAATTGCGAGAGCAATAGCTTTCCATATTCTAATTGTGCGATAGGCTGCCGATTCTCTTTTTGAATTGACTTTTTATAGTATTCTAGTGCTGAACCTTTTACCCCCTTTGCATTATAAGCTCTGGCGATTTGTAAAAATGTTTTAGAATTTGGGTTTACTACAGATACATAACTAGCAATTGCTTTTGAATAGTTCCCTGACGCATATAAACTATCACCAATAGTTAAAGCCGAAGACTGTGCTCCGGCTTTTATACTACCTAAGATTAATAAGATTCCAATTAAGTTTTTCATTCTGTTATTCACTGATTGCGAAAGTAATTGGGAGGCTATATAAAACACTTACAGGCTCTCCATTTTGCTTACCAGGTTCCATTTTAGGAATCATTGATATCACACGTTCTGCTTCGAGATCCAATGAGGGATGAGGCGAGCGTGTACGTAGCCCTGAAATATATCCATTTTTGTCAATTTTGAAAGTGGCAAAAATTCTAGTAACACCTGATAATCCTAACTTTTTTCCTATTGAGGTGTCAAAGTTACTTCCTATACTTTCTGAGATTTTACTAGACATACATTGCTTGCGCTCTGCGTTAGAGGAAAGTCCTTCACATCCAGGAAAAACGGGAACTTCATCAATAACTGCAAATGGGATATTTTCACCATTCTCTTCAAGTCTTCTTTGCTCTACTACTTCTTCTATATCCTTTCCATTATTGTCCGGGCTATATGAATAAACCAGAGTCATGTTAGATTTTCCCACTAATGATTTATTGAGCTCATTGAGCAGTTGTGTTTCACTCTCTGAGATCTCGCCTTTTTCCTCAATAGCAAATTTTAATGAAGCAATTTGTTGTTCTAGTGACTGCTCTGTTTCTAATTCATTTTCTTTAGAGCAAGATGTGTATACCAACATCGCTAGAACTAATGGTACTATAAGTGTGTACTTAATTAAAGTAATTCTTTTTGATTTTGATTTTTGTAACATAGTGATTCGTTTTTTGATTAATGAATGATTGAAAAATGTATTTGTAAATGATAATTGCTCTGTGCCAAATGCTGCATTAAGTAGTTGCTCAAAATATTCTTTCTTTGATTGCGCGTTTACCGCCTTTTGATCGGCTAAGTATTCATGAATAATGCTTGTTTGCTTTTGGAAAACATAAATAAAAGGATTAAACCACATCACAATGCGTAACAATTCAAAAAATAGGAGATCCCAAGTATGCTTTTGCTTCACGTGTATGCGTTCGTGAATAAGTATTTGCTTTCGCGAAAGCTTGTCTATATCCTTTCCTATAAATATGTAATTGAAGAGCGTGAATGCTTCTTTAGACTCTGGAATTTCTATGATATTTTTTCCGAGTTGTTTATACTTAAAATAAGGTAACAGCTTAATAATTTTTGAAAACAAAACAAAAATACTTGTAACAACACCAATGACATATACTATGAGCCACGGAAAACTATAGTATCCTTGATTCGTTACTATTTCCCCTTTTGCTAGTTGAGTATTACCTATAATCACTTCTGGAAGTACTGTCTGAAAAGCTTCGACAGGAACAGCTGTCTCCAGAAAACTAATCTTAATCATTGGGATGATAAATGATGCGAAGACCGTTGCTAATAAATAGAACCTGTTATACTGAAAAAAAGTTTCTTTACGCAACAGAAAATAGTAAACCGCCATGAATAGAGCTTGAAAGCAAATGACTTGTGTGATATACGACAGCATAACTTTTATTTTTTATTAATTTCTTCTAGAATAGACTCCAGTTCATTGACATCAAGATCATTTTTCTTCACAAAAAAACTCACCATACTTTTAAAACTACCGTTAAAGTAATTATCCATCATCTTATGCATAGAGTCATTACTGTAAGCCTCTTTTGTAACAAGTGGATAATACAGATAGCCTCTGCCCTCTTTCTCGTGGCCTACGAATCCTTTACTTTCTAAGATGCGAATGATGGTAGATATCGTATTATAGGCTGGTTTAGGCTCTGATATAGTTGCTATAAGTGTTGCAACATTAGCCTTTTTTGCAACCCATAAAAGTTGCATTACCTCTTCTTCTGCTTTTGTTAATTGCTTCATATGTGATGTATTGACTTTTCAAATATAACTAAAAAGTTAGTTTAAACTAACTTTTTAGTTATAAAATTCTATATTTATCGTATTTAGTAGATGACAATTGTTTTGTTTACAGGGAGAAAGTAATTATACTGGGATTATTGAGATGGAGTTTGCTTTCGCGAAAGCGTACGTAAAACAAAAACCTCTTTCAATTTCACGAAAGAGGTTTAATATGCTGAAAGGAAATTTTATTTAATATTTCACTACTATAAATTCAGATCTACGATTGAGTTGATGCTGTTCCTCAGAGCAGGGCACTCCGTTTGCGCAGTCATTTACTAAATTTGTTTCCCCATATCCTTGTCCAGAAATTCTGCTCTTATCAATACCTTGACTTATAATAAATTCTATTGTTGATTTTGCACGTCTCTCTGATAGCATAAGATTATAGGCGTCATCACCACGGCTATCTGTGTGTGATCGTGCATCTATTATCATATTAGGATACTGTTTCATTACTGAAATCACTTTCTCTAACTCCAATGCAGCATCTTTTCTTATATATGCTTTATCAAAATCAAAATAAATAGGGTTTAGGTCTAATGTTAAAGACAAATCATCACCTACTTCAACTTTTTTCTGTAGTAAACCTATTTCTAAATCTGTGGTTATTGTACCCGGTACATCTGCTACCTTAATAATCTCTTCAGATGCCTTGTATGTTTCTTTTCCGGCCCGTACAACATAAGTCATCTCACAGGTTACATTATTGAAAACGTAGGTTCCCTCTGTAGTTGTAACTGCTGTATCTATCACATCTCCATTTTGGTTAATTAGAGAAACTGTTGCATCTGGTATCATTTCTTTGCTATCCTCATCGATTACTTTACCATTAATGGTAATTACACAAGGATCTTCTTCTTTTATAAACCTATAAATATCATCACTCCCTACTCCTTCCTTTCTATTAGAAGCAAAATAACCTACTCTAGTATCATCATTAAGAACAAAGGTAAAATCATCATACGAGCTGTTAATAGGTTCACCTACATTATCTACTTTTTCTATCCTTTCGTTACTTGTACGTGGAGTCGTTGCAAAAATATCAAGCCCCCCTAACCCAGGATGTCCATCTGATGCAAAGTAGAGAACACCTGAAGTACTCATGAATGGAAAAGTCTCTCTACCTTCTGTATTAATAGGTCTCCCTAGATTAGAAGGTTCTCCAACATCTCCATTACTATCGATAGCTACTACCCATATATCTGAGAGTCCTACGGTGCCCTCCATATCTGAAGCAAAGTATAATTTTGTATCATCTGCATTTAATGTAGGGTGAGCTGTTGAGTATTCATCACTATTAAATGGCATTTCTTCTGCAACAGACCATTTACCATCCACTTTTTGAGATTTATAGATCTTAAGTTTATTGGTCCCCTTTTTAGATTTACGATACGTTCCTTTTGTAAAATTATTTCGTGTGAAGTATACAGTATTACCATCTTTAGTAAATGTGGTAGTACTTTCGTGAAACTTTGTATTTAAATTTTTACTAAATGTGGTAGGTTGATTGTAATCTTCAGAATCTGATTTCTTACTTGTTTCGTATAAATCTAAAAAAGGCTCATTATTCCACTTATGTATTTTCTTGACTACACCTCCTGTATCCCGAGAAGAGGCAAAAATAAGACTGCCTTCATATTCTGTTGGAGCAAAATCAGAATACCTTGAATTTAGACTACGTATATTTTCAATTATATAATTACTTTTTATGTACTCGATATTTTTTAGATAGTTAGGCTCTTCTTCAAAAAGCGTTGCTCTTAGGTCATCTCCACTGAGCTCATTAAACCTACGCATCATATCATCTGCACGATCATAGTTTTTAAGAGATCTTAAGGTCTGTGCAAAACGGAAGTAATACTCTGGCCTTATTTCATTAGGGTAGTTGTTAACCAACTTATCATACCATCCTTCTGCCTGACCGTATTCCCCATTAAAATAATAGCTATCTGCTATTTTTTGAAATAAATCTGCAGATTCATATCCTTTTTCTGCTACCTCCAAATAAATTTTACGGGCGTCTACAAAGGCATACTGGTTAAATTTTTTATCTGCTCTCTCTACTTTATTTTCTTGAGCGTAGCCACTAATAACTACAAAAAGTAATAGAATTAAAGATGTATTTTTCATCATAATACTGTTTATTTAAATGAATACCCTTAAGACTTTAGAAAAATCTAGGTGTAAGCATTCGATCATATTCATTAAATAATTCAAATCTTAAAAAGACTTCAAAACTACCATCGTTATACACTGTGTTTCCTAGATCTGTACTCTCACGATCATAGGTAAGACCTATGAGCATACTATCTGATACTTGAAAACCTACAAGACCACTCCATGCTGCATCCCATCGATATGCAATTCCCATATGCAATTTCTCCATCAAAAGAAAATTTGCTGTAGCATCTACTTGCAACGGAGCTCCAGTCACTGCTTTAACCATTGCACTTGGCTTAAACTTTAATTGATCTGTAAGATCAAATGCGTAACCTATGATTCCATAGTAGTGTAAACGCTCTTGTTCTACAAAACTAGAAGAACTATTATCATTAGTACTTCTGTCAAAATGCTCTGTCTCTACTAAGTTAGGGACACTTATACCTGCATAAAATTTTTCTCCATGATAGTAAACTCCTGCCCCTATCACTGGTGAAAATTTATTATCTACATTTTGGGAAAAACGAGGATCAGATCGGTCTGCAATATTAAGTTTACTTAAATCAACATCTAGTAGATGTCCTCCACCTTTTAATCCAAAGCTTAACCTACCATTATCTGAGGTGTTAATTGTGTAACTAAAATCTACGCCAAAATAGGTTTCCTGTGCAGGACCCAGTGCATCATTTACAATTGATAAACCTAATCCAACATTTTTTTCTCCTACTGGAGAGTGAATACTAAAGCTTTGCGTACGCGGTGCTCCATCAAGCCCCACCCACTGGCTTCTATGAAGTCCAACAATACTTGTCACTCCACGGTTACCTGCGTATGCAGGATTAATCACCACCGTGTTGTACATATATTGTGTGTACTGAGGGTCTTGTTGCGCATACGTATCCATCATCACCATTGTGATTAGAATAGTCACTAGAATCAATTGTAGTTTTTTCATTATATGCTTATCATTTTAATGATATATACGCTGCAAACAATATACTATATGTTTTTAGATCAGCTTAAACCATTGTTTTTTCGCTACGTTCCTCATAACTAAGAGGAGTTTTTATTGAGACTTCGCTTTCGCGAAAGCATTATCCCAATATTTAGTTCACATAAATATAACCTGCTTTGCTACGAGTTCCACTTGGTGTTTCATACTTCAGGATATAATAGTAAGTTCCCGTAGGCACTTGATTATTTGAATTTACAGTTACACGAGCATTTGAGTTACCATTCCACCTTTTTGAACTATCGTCATTGTTATAGCCATCAACCGTGAAGATTTCTATACCCCACCTATTAAAGATCTGAAGATTATTATTAGGAAAGTTTTCTATCCCTTGGATGATTAAGTAATCATTGCGACCATCACCATCTGGAGAAATACCGTTAAACACCTCTACATCTGCTATACTGAGTACCCCTTCAAAAATCACAATTGTTGGGTCATCTGGATCTCCGTCATTATCAAGGTCATTGTCTGTAGGATCCGAAGGGTCATCAGAAATATCTGAAATTTCTTGATCATTCCCATCCATCCCTATAACTGTAGCTTGATTAAATACGAGTCCCTCCTCAATATCTTCTTCTGTAATTGTGTAGACTGCTGTAAAACTTGCTGACTCATTTGGTAGCAGTGTAACTGTTCCTCCTATTACTTCAACCATATCATCTATAATTTGAACATCGTATAAAGTAACGTTACCAGAATTAATGGCTATAAACTCATAATTAATTTGATCCCCAGCATTTACAACTCCGTCTGCATTAACATCTACATAATCTCCAGTTTTAGTAAGATTTAAAATAGGATTTTGTTCAAGTAATGTTACTGTAGGATCTTCAAAATCACCGTCACTGTCACTGTCTACATTTGTGTCATCATTTGGATCATCTGAAAGATCTGTAACCTCATTGTTATTAGGATCTGTACCTGTAACTGTAGCGATATTTACCACACCTCCAGCATCTATATCCTCTTGAGTAAGTGTATAGGTTCCTGTCTCAGTTGCACTTTCTCCTATATTCAATGTTGCAATTGTTGCCCCAGTAAGAGTTATTAATGGATCTGAGATGACAACATCTGTAAGTATAGCATCTCCATTGTTTGTTACTGTCAATGTATACTCGATCGTATCCCCCGCATCAACAACGCCATTAGTATTTACATCAACATATTCGCCCGTTT
The DNA here is from genome assembly GCF_007827465.1 of Dokdonia sp. Hel_I_53. Taxonomy (NCBI): domain Bacteria; kingdom Pseudomonadati; phylum Bacteroidota; class Flavobacteriia; order Flavobacteriales; family Flavobacteriaceae; genus Dokdonia; species Dokdonia sp. Hel_I_53. Next base: position 2,236,225 of record NZ_VISL01000001.1, on the reverse strand, counting down.
TAACGAGGTCGAGATTAGGTGATAAATATGCTACTGTAACAAGAGCAGTGTCTGTAAGACCTGTATTTAGCTCTGTAAGTTCATAGACAATTGGCGTTGGATCACCTGTAAATCCATTTTCCGGGTCAAACGTTAACAATCCTGTAATTGCATCATAAGTCCATGTTCCCTCTCCAGCTACTATAAGTTCAGTCTGTATACCTGATGTTGTTGGATCTAAGTCAACAATAACTTCTGAAGGCAATGGTGTATTTCCATCTTCAAGACGATCATTTTCTAAAATATCTATTATAACGCTATTTCCAACCACTGCTGTATTAATAGTGTCATCAACTGCTACTGGGGGATTAGTATACTCATTTACTACTATTTCTATTATTGCTGTATCACAATTTGTAGGCACAGCTACTTCGCAAATAGTATAGGATAATTCATAACTTCCAGGTGTTGTGCCTGGTGGTACTACAACATTACCTTCTGAATCTATTGTAATTCCGGATCCATCATCGTCATTCAACGTAATGGTGATAAGTGTATCATCTACCGCATTACCACCTAGGGTATCATTAGAGGTGACATCTCCTGCAGTTCCTCCTGTAGAACTATCTATCGGTGTACTTGTGTAATCATCAGTATTAGCACAAATTGAACTATCAAAAGTGATTGAAATCTCATTTGAAGATATACAACCATTGTTATTTTCTAGTGTGAACGAATAGTTTCCTGCTATGAGGTCATCAATTGTAAACGTTGGCGTATTTCCTGAATAGCTTGTAGTTACAGTCCCTATTTGATTTAATACCCAAACACCACTCGGTAAGTTTTCAAAAGTAACAGATCCCGTTAGATCTGTACATGATGGTTGTATAATCGTAGTTACTGATATTGTTGGAGCGGCAAGCTGCGTATCACCATCGTAGGTGAAGCTTGAAGAAACACTCTCACATGTAGCTGCGTTTTCAGCTGTAATCGTATAAGATGTACCTGTAGTACCTCCTGTAATTACTCCGCCAGCACCTACAACTAATCCTGTTGGAGTTGAACTATACGTTAAGTTAGTATCGTAGTTACTTACTACATTACTCGCATCCTGAGTACAATCCTCTGAAGTGACTACTACAGTTGGAACCGCTGGAGCGGCAAGCTGCGTATCACCATCGTAGGTGAAACTTGAAGAAACACTCTCACATGTAGCTGCGTTTTCAGCTGTAATCGTATAAGATGTACCTGTAGTACCTCCTGTAATTACTCCGCCAGCACCTACAACTAATCCTGTTGGAGTTGAACTATACGTTAAGTTAGCATCGTAGTTACTTACTACATTACTCGCATCCTGAGTACAATCCTCTGAAGTGACTACTACAGTTGGAACCGCTGGAGCGGCAAGCTGCGTATCACCATCGTAGGTGAAACTTGAAGAAACACTCTCACATGTAGCTGCGTTTTCAGCTGTAATCGTATAAGATGTACCTGTAGTACCTCCTGTAATTACTCCGCCAGCACCTACAACTAATCCTGTTGGAGTTGAACTATAAGTTAAGTTAGTATCGTAGTTACTTACTACATTACTCGCATCCTGAGTACAATCCTCTGAAGTGACTACTACAGTTGGAACCGCTGGAGCGGCAAGCTGCGTATCACCATCGTAGGTGAAACTTGAAGAAACACTCTCACATGTAGCTGCGTTTTCAGCTGTAATCGTATAAGATGTACCTGTAGTACCTCCTGTAATTACTCCGCCAGCACCTACAACTAATCCTGCTGGAGTTGAACTATACGTTAAGTTAGCATCGTAGTTACTTACTACATTACTCGCATCCTGAGTACAATCCTCTGAAGTGACTACTACAGTTGGAACCGCTGGAGCGGCAAGCTGCGTATCACCATCGTAGGTGAAACTTGAAGAAACACTCTCACATGTAGCTGCGTTTTCAGCTGTAATCGTATAAGATGTACCTGTAGTACCTCCTGTAATTACTCCGCCAGCACCTACAACTAATCCTGTTGGAGTTGAACTATACGTTAAGTTAGTATCGTAGTTACTTACTACATTACTCGCATCCTGAGTACAATCCTCTGAAGTGACTACTACAGTTGGAACCACTGGAGCGGCAAGCTGCGTATCACCATCGTAGGTGAAACTTGAAGAAACACTCTCACATGTAGCTGCGTTTTCAGCTGTAATCGTATAAGATGTACCTGTAGTACCTCCTGTAATTACTCCGCCAGCACCTACAACTAATCCTGTTGGAGTTGAACTATACGTTAAGTTAGCATCGTAGTTACTTACTACATTACTCGCATCCTGAGTACAATCCTCTGAAGTGACTACTACAGTTGGAACCGCTGGAGCGGCAAGCTGCGTATCACCATCGTAGGTGAAACTTGAAGAAACACTCTCACATGTAGCTGCGTTTTCAGCTGTAATCGTATAAGATGTACCTGTAGTACCTCCTGTAATTACTCCGCCAGCACCTACAACTAATCCTGTTGGAGTTGAACTATACGTTAAGTTAGCATCGTAGTTACTTACTACATTACTCGCATCCTGAGTACAATCCTCTGAAGTGACTACTACAGTTGGAACCGCTGGAGCGGCAAGCTGCGTATTACCATCGTAGGTGAAACTTGAAGAAACACTCTCACATGTAGCTGCGTTTTCAGCTGTAATCGTATAAGATGTACCTGTAGTACCTCCTGTAATTACTCCGCCAGCACCTACAACTAATCCTGTTGGAGTTGAACTATAAGTTAAGTTAGTATCGTAGTTACTTACTACATTACTCGCATCCTGAGTACAATCCTCTGAAGTGACTACTACAGTTGGAACCGCTGGAGCGGCAAGCTGCGTATCACCATCGTAGGTGAAACTTGAAGAAACACTCTCACATGTAGCTGCGTTTTCAGCTGTAATCGTATAAGATGTACCTGTAGTACCTCCTGTAATTACTCCGCCAGCACCTACAACTAATCCTGTTGGAGTTGAACTATACGTTAAGTTAGTATCGTAGTTACTTACTACATTACTCGCATCCTGAGTACAATCCTCTGAAGTGACTACTACAGTTGGAACCGCTGGAGCGGCAAGCTGCGTATCACCATCGTAGGTGAAACTTGAAGAAACACTCTCACATGTAGCTGCGTTTTCAGCTGTAATCGTATAAGATGTACCTGTAGTACCTCCTGTAATTACTCCGCCAGCACCTACAACTAATCCTGCTGGAGTTGAACTATACGTTAAGTTAGCATCGTAGTTACTTACTACATTACTCGCATCCTGAGTACAATCCTCTGAAGTGACTACTACAGTTGGAACCGCTGGAGCGGCAAGCTGCGTATCACCATCGTAGGTGAAACTTGAAGAAACACTCTCACATGTAGCTGCGTTTTCAGCTGTAATCGTATAAGATGTACCTGTAGTACCTCCTGTAATTACTCCGCCAGCACCTACAACTAATCCTGTTGGAGTTGAACTATACGTTAAGTTAGCATCGTAGTTACTTACTACATTACTCGCATCCTGAGTACAATCCTCTGAAGTGACTACTACAGTTGGAACCGCTGGAGCGGCAAGCTGCGTATCACCATCGTAGGTGAAACTTGAAGAAACACTCTCACATGTAGCTGCGTTTTCAGCTGTAATCGTATAAGATGTACCTGTAGTACCTCCTGTAATTACTCCGCCAGCACCTACAACTAATCCTGTTGGAGTTGAACTATAAGTTAAGTTAGTATCGTAGTTACTTACTACATTACTCGCATCCTGAGTACAATCCTCTGAAGTGACTACTACAGTTGGAACCGCTGGAGCGGCAAGCTGCGTATCACCATCGTAGGTGAAACTTGAAGAAACACTCTCACATGTAGCTGCGTTTTCAGCTGTAATCGTATAAGATGTACCTGTAGTACCTCCTGTAATTACTCCGCCAGCACCTACAACTAATCCTGTTGGAGTTGAACTATAAGTTAAGTTAGTATCGTAGTTACTTACTACATTACTCGCATCCTGAGTACAATCCTCTGAAGTGACTACTACAGTTGGAACCGCTGGAGCGGCAAGCTGCGTATCACCATCGTAGGTGAAACTTGAAGAAACACTCTCACATGTAGCTGCGTTTTCAGCTGTAATCGTATAAGATGTACCTGTAGTACCTCCTGTAATTACTCCGCCAGCACCTACAACTAATCCTGTTGGAGTTGAACTATACGTTAAGTTAGCATCGTAGTTACTTACTACATTACTCGCATCCTGAGTACAATCCTCTGAAGTGACTACTACAGTTGGAACCGCTGGAGCGGCAAGCTGCGTATCACCATCGTAGGTGAAACTTGAAGAAACACTCTCACATGTAGCTGCGTTTTCAGCTGTAATCGTATAAGATGTACCTGTAGTACCTCCTGTAATTACTCCGCCAGCACCTACAACTAATCCTGTTGGAGTTGAACTATAAGTTAAGTTAGTATCGTAGTTACTTACTACATTACTCGCATCCTGAGTACAATCCTCTGAAGTGACTACTACAGTTGGAACCGCTGGAGCGGCAAGCTGCGTATCACCATCGTAGGTGAAACTTGAAGAAACACTCTCACATGTAGCTGCGTTTTCAGCTGTAATCGTATAAGATGTACCTGTAGTACCTCCTGTAATTACTCCGCCAGCACCTACAACTAATCCTGTTGGAGTTGAACTATACGTTAAGTTAGCATCGTAGTTACTTACTACATTACTCGCATCCTGAGTACAATCCTCTGAAGTGACTACTACAGTTGGAACCGCTGGAGCGGCAAGCTGCGTATCACCATCGTAGGTGAAACTTGAAGAAACACTCTCACATGTAGCTGCGTTTTCAGCTGTAATCGTATAAGATGTACCTGTAGTACCTCCTGTAATTACTCCGCCAGCACCTACAACTAATCCTGTTGGAGTTGAACTATACGTTAAGTTAGTATCGTAGTTACTTACTACATTACTCGCATCCTGAGTACAATCCTCTGAAGTGACTACTACAGTTGGAACCGCTGGAGCGGCAAGCTGCGTATCACCATCGTAGGTGAAACTTGAAGAAACACTCTCACATGTAGCTGCGTTTTCAGCTGTAATCGTATAAGATGTACCTGTAGTACCTCCTGTAATTACTCCGCCAGCACCTACAACTAATCCTGTTGGAGTTGAACTATACGTTAAGTTAGTATCGTAGTTACTTACTACATTACTCGCATCCTGAGTACAATCCTCTGAAGTGACTACTACAGTTGGAACCGCTGGAGCGGCAAGCTGCGTATCACCATCGTAGGTGAAACTTGAAGAAACACTCTCACATGTAGCTGCGTTTTCAGCTGTAATCGTATAAGATGTACCTGTAGTACCTCCTGTAATTACTCCGCCAGCACCTACAACTAATCCTGTTGGAGTTGAACTATACGTTAAGTTAGTATCGTAGTTACTTACTACATTACTCGCATCCTGAGTACAATCCTCTGAAGTGACTACTACAGTTGGAACCGCTGGAGCGGCAAGCTGCGTATCACCATCGTAGGTGAAACTTGAAGAAACACTCTCACATGTAGCTGCGTTTTCAGCTGTAATCGTATAAGATGTACCTGTAGTACCTCCTGTAATTACTCCGCCAGCACCTACAACTAATCCTGTTGGAGTTGAACTATACGTTAAGTTAGCATCGTAGTTACTTACTACATTACTCGCATCCTGAGTACAATCCTCTGAAGTGACTACTACAGTTGGAACCGCTGGAGCGGCAAGCTGCGTATCACCATCGTAGGTGAAACTTGAAGAAACACTCTCACATGTAGCTGCGTTTTCAGCTGTAATCGTATAAGATGTACCTGTAGTACCTCCTGTAATTACTCCGCCAGCACCTACAACTAATCCTGTTGGAGTTGAACTATACGTTAAGTTAGTATCGTAGTTACTTACTACATTACTCGCATCCTGAGTACAATCCTCTGAAGTGACTACTACAGTTGGAACCGCTGGAGCGGCAAGCTGCGTATCACCATCGTAGGTGAAACTTGAAGAAACACTCTCACATGTAGCTGCGTTTTCAGCTGTAATCGTATAAGATGTACCTGTAGTACCTCCTGTAATTACTCCGCCAGCACCTACAACTAATCCTGTTGGAGTTGAACTATACGTTAAGTTAGCATCGTAGTTACTTACTACATTACTCGCATCCTGAGTACAATCCTCTGAAGTGACTACTACAGTTGGAACCGCTGGAGCGGCAAGCTGCGTATCACCATCGTAGGTGAAACTTGAAGAAACACTCTCACATGTAGCTGCGTTTTCAGCTGTAATCGTATAAGATGTACCTGTAGTACCTCCTGTAATTACTCCGCCAGCACCTACAACTAATCCTGTTGGAGTTGAACTATACGTTAAGTTAGTATCGTAGTTACTTACTACATTACTCGCATCCTGAGTACAATCCTCTGAAGTGACTACTACAGTTGGAACCGCTGGAGCGGCAAGCTGCGTATCACCATCGTAGGTGAAGCTTGAAGAAACACTCTCACATGTAGCTGCGTTTTCAGCTGTAATCGTATAAGATGTATCTGTAGTACCTCCTGTAATTACTCCGCCAGCACCTACAACTAATCCTGCTTGGAGTTGAACTATAAGTTAAGTTAGTATCGTAGTTACTTACTACATTACTCGCATCCTGAGTACAATCCTCTGAAGTGACTACTACAGTTGGAACCGCTGGAGCGGCAAGCTGCGTATCACCATCGTAGGTGAAACTTGAAGAAACACTCTCACATGTAGCTGCGTTTTCAGCTGTAATCGTATAAGATGTACCTGTAGTACCTCCTGTAATTACTCCGCCAGCACCTACAACTAATCCTGTTGGAGTTGAACTATACGTTAAGTTAGCATCGTAGTTACTTACTACATTACTCGCATCCTGAGTACAATCCTCTGAAGTGACTACTACAGTTGGAACCGCTGGAGCGGCAAGCTGCGTATCACCATCGTAGGTGAAACTTGAAGAAACACTCTCACATGTAGCTGCGTTTTCAGCTGTAATCGTATAAGATGTACCTGTAGTACCTCCTGTAATTACTCCGCCAGCACCTACAACTAATCCTGTTGGAGTTGAACTATAAGTTAAGTTAGTATCGTAGTTACTTACTACATTACTCGCATCCTGAGTACAATCCTCTGAAGTGACTACTACAGTTGGAACCGCTGGAGCGGCAAGCTGCGTATCACCATCGTAGGTGAAACTTGAAGAAACACTCTCACATGTAGCTGCGTTTTCAGCTGTAATCGTATAAGATGTACCTGTAGTACCTCCTGTAATTACTCCGCCAGCACCTACAACTAATCCTGTTGGAGTTGAACTATACGTTAAGTTAGCATCGTAGTTACTTACTACATTACTCGCATCCTGAGTACAATCCTCTGAAGTGACTACTACAGTTGGAACCGCTGGAGCGGCAAGCTGCGTATCACCATCGTAGGTGAAACTTGAAGAAACACTCTCACATGTAGCTGCGTTTTCAGCTGTAATCGTATAAGATGTACCTGTAGTACCTCCTGTAATTACTCCGCCAGCACCTACAACTAATCCTGTTGGAGTTGAACTATACGTTAAGTTAGCATCGTAGTTACTTACTACATTACTCGCATCCTGAGTACAATCCTCTGAAGTGACTACTACAGTTGGAACCGCTGGAGCGGCAAGCTGCGTATCACCATCGTAGGTGAAACTTGAAGAAACACTCTCACATGTAGCTGCGTTTTCAGCTGTAATCGTATAAGATGTACCTGTAGTACCTCCTGTAATTACTCCGCCAGCACCTACAACTAATCCTGTTGGAGTTGAACTATAAGTTAAGTTAGCATCGTAGTTACTTACTACATTACTCGCATCCTGAGTACAATCCTCTGAAGTGACTACTACAGTTGGAACCGCTGGAGCGGCAAGCTGCGTATCACCATCGTAGGTGAAGCTTGAAGAAACACTCTCACATGTAGCTGCGTTTTCAGCTGTAATCGTATAAGATGTACCTGTAGTACCTCCTGTAATTACTCCGCCAGCACCTACAACTAATCCTGTTGGAGTTGAACTATACGTTAAGTTAGCATCGTAGTTACTTACTACATTACTCGCATCCTGAGTACAATCCTCTGAAGTGACTACTACAGTTGGAACCGCTGGAGCGGCAAGCTGCGTATCACCATCGTAGGTGAAGCTTGAAGAAACACTCTCACATGTAGCTGCGTTTTCAGCTGTAATCGTATAAGATGTACCTGTAGTACCTCCTGTAATTACTCCGCCAGCACCTACAACTAATCCTGTTGGAGTTGAACTATAAGTTAAGTTAGTATCGTAGTTACTTACTACATTACTCGCATCCTGAGTACAATCCTCTGAAGTGACTACTACAGTTGGAACCGCTGGAGCGGCAAGCTGCGTATCACCATCGTAGGTGAAACTTGAAGAAACACTCTCACATGTAGCTGCGTTTTCAGCTGTAATCGTATAAGATGTACCTGTAGTACCTCCTGTAATTACTCCGCCAGCACCTACAACTAATCCTGTTGGAGTTGAACTATACGTTAAGTTAGCATCGTAGTTACTTACTACATTACTCGCATCCTGAGTACAATCCTCTGAAGTGACTACTACAGTTGGAACCGCTGGAGCGGCAAGCTGCGTATCACCATCGTAGGTGAAACTTGAAGAAACACTCTCACATGTAGCTGCGTTTTCAGCTGTAATCGTATAAGATGTACCTGTAGTACCTCCTGTAATTACTCCGCCAGCACCTACAACTAATCCTGTTGGAGTTGAACTATAAGTTAAGTTAGTATCGTAGTTACTTACTACATTACTCGCATCCTGAGTACAATCCTCTGAAGTGACTACTACAGTTGGAACCGCTGGAGCGGCAAGCTGCGTATCACCATCGTAGGTGAAACTTGAAGAAACACTCTCACATGTAGCTGCGTTTTCAGCTGTAATCGTATAAGATGTACCTGTAGTACCTCCTGTAATTACTCCGCCAGCACCTACAACTAATCCTGTTGGAGTTGAACTATAAGTTAAGTTAGTATCGTAGTTACTTACTACATTACTCGCATCCTGAGTACAATCCTCTGAAGTGACTACTACAGTTGGAACCGCTGGAGCGGCAAGCTGCGTATCACCATCGTAGGTGAAACTTGAAGAAACACTCTCACATGTAGCTGCGTTTTCAGCTGTAATCGTATAAGATGTACCTGTAGTACCTCCTGTAATTACTCCGCCAGCACCTACAACTAATCCTGTTGGAGTTGAACTATACGTTAAGTTAGCATCGTAGTTACTTACTACATTACTCGCATCCTGAGTACAATCCTCTGAAGTGACTACTACAGTTGGAACCGCTGGAGCGGCAAGCTGCGTATCACCATCGTAGGTGAAACTTGAAGAAACACTCTCACATGTAGCTGCGTTTTCAGCTGTAATCGTATAAGATGTACCTGTAGTACCTCCTGTAATTACTCCGCCAGCACCTACAACTAATCCTGTTGGAGTTGAACTATACGTTAAGTTAGCATCGTAGTTACTTACTACATTACTCGCATCCTGAGTACAATCCTCTGAAGTGACTACTACAGTTGGAACCGCTGGAGCGGCAAGCTGCGTATCACCATCGTAGGTGAAACTTGAAGAAACACTCTCACATGTAGCTGCGTTTTCAGCTGTAATCGTATAAGATGTACCTGTAGTACCTCCTGTAATTACTCCGCCAGCACCTACAACTAATCCTGTTGGAGTTGAACTATACGTTAAGTTAGTATCGTAGTTACTTACTACATTACTCGCATCCTGAGTACAATCCTCTGAAGTGACTACTACAGTTGGAACCGCTGGAGCGGCAAGCTGCGTATCACCATCGTAGGTGAAACTTGAAGAAACACTCTCACATGTAGCTGCGTTTTCAGCTGTAATCGTATAAGATGTACCTGTAGTACCTCCTGTAATTACTCCGCCAGCACCTACAACTAATCCTGTTGGAGTTGAACTATACGTTAAGTTAGCATCGTAGTTACTTACTACATTACTCGCATCCTGAGTACAATCCTCTGAAGTGACTACTACAGTTGGAACCGCTGGAGCGGCAAGCTGCGTATCACCATCGTAGGTGAAACTTGAAGAAACACTCTCACATGTAGCTGCGTTTTCAGCTGTAATCGTATAAGATGTACCTGTAGTACCTCCTGTAATTACTCCGCCAGCACCTACAACTAATCCTGCTGGAGTTGAACTATACGTTAAGTTAGTATCGTAGTTACTTACTACATTACTCGCATCCTGAGTACAATCCTCTGAAGTGACTACTACAGTTGGAACCGCTGGAGCGGCAAGCTGCGTATCACCATCGTAGGTGAAACTTGAAGAAACACTCTCACATGTAGCTGCGTTTTCAGCTGTAATCGTATAAGATGTACCTGTAGTACCTCCTGTAATTACTCCGCCAGCACCTACAACTAATCCTGTTGGAGTTGAACTATACGTTAAGTTAGCATCGTAGTTACTTACTACATTACTCGCATCCTGAGTACAATCCTCTGAAGTGACTACTACAGTTGGAACCGCTGGAGCGGCAAGCTGCGTATCACCATCGTAGGTGAAACTTGAAGAAACACTCTCACATGTAGCTGCGTTTTCAGCTGTAATCGTATAAGATGTACCTGTAGTACCTCCTGTAATTACTCCGCCAGCACCTACAACTAATCCTGTTGGAGTTGAACTATAAGTTAAGTTAGCATCGTAGTTACTTACTACATTACTCGCATCCTGAGTACAATCCTCTGAAGTGACTACTACAGTTGGAACCGCTGGAGCGGCAAGCTGCGTATCACCATCGTAGGTGAAGCTTGAAGAAACACTCTCACATGTAGCTGCGTTTTCAGCTGTAATCGTATAAGATGTACCTGTAGTACCTCCTGTAATTACTCCGCCAGCACCTACAACTAATCCTGTTGGAGTTGAACTATAAGTTAAGTTAGTATCGTAGTTACTTACTACATTACTCGCATCCTGAGTACAATCCTCTGAAGTGACTACTACAGTTGGAACCGCTGGAGCGGCAAGCTGCGTATCACCATCGTAGGTGAAGCTTGAAGAAACACTCTCACATGTAGCTGCGTTTTCAGCTGTAATCGTATAAGATGTATCTGTAGTACCTCCTGTAATTACTCCGCCAGCACCTACAACTAATCCTGCTGGAGTTGAACTATAAGTTAAGTTAGTATCGTAGTTACTTACTACATTACTCGCATCCTGAGTACAATCCTCTGAAGTGACTACTACAGTTGGAACCGCTGGAGCGGCAAGCTGCGTATCACCATCGTAGGTGAAACTTGAAGAAACACTCTCACATGTAGCTGCGTTTTCAGCTGTAATCGTATAAGATGTACCTGTAGTACCTCCTGTAATTACTCCGCCAGCACCTACAACTAATCCTGCTGGAGTTGAACTATAAGTTAAGTTAGTATCGTAGTTACTTACTACATTACTCGCATCCTGAGTACAATCCTCTGAAGTGACTACTACAGTTGGAACCACTGGAGCGGCAAGCTGCGTATCACCATCGTAGGTGAAACTTGAAGAAACACTCTCACATGTAGCTGCGTTTTCAGCTGTAATCGTATAAGATGTACCTGTAGTACCTCCTGTAATTACTCCGCCAGCACCTACAACTAATCCTGCTGGAGTTGAACTATACGTTAAGTTAGTATCGTAGTTACTTACTACATTACTCGCATCCTGAGTACAATCCTCTGAAGTGACTACTACAGTTGGAACCGCTGGTAACGTATTGACCGTTACCGTAGTGCTTACTGTTAAGTCACGGTCACAAGTACCATCATTTACATTGGTTAAGTCTATCCTAGTATCGATAGTGACTCCAGTAATCGTTACATCAACATCACCATCAGCTTCAATAGTCGCTGTTGTGACTGCTCCTCCATCAATGGTATAACTTACCACATCTCCTGCGTCACCACCTATCGTAAAGACAGCAGCATCGCCTGAACATACAGGACTGTTGCTAGATACTGTAGCAGCTGTTGGTAATGCATTTACCAGAATATCAATAGTAGAAGAATCTTCACACCCTCCTGATCCCACAGTATAGGTAATAGTAACTGAACCAGCATCTATACCCGACACTAATCCTGAAGAGTTTATAGTAGCAATAGCATCATCTGAACTACTCCAACTTCCTCCAGCATCACCATTAGAGCTCAGCTGCAAGGTGTCTTCAACACAAACCTCAGACCCTCCACTCAAAACACCAGCATTGAGTGGCGTAATAACATCTGATGTACTACCTTGACCTTGATCTCCACCAACATCTGAAGCGCCACCAGAATTCACAGCATTAGGCACTCCATCTGCATCGACAGCACCAGGAATTCTTTCGGCAGACAATTGACTTAGTTGTACATTTTCATCCCCTTCTACCGCATCTGGACACCCATCATTGTCACTATCTGTATCTAAATGATCTGGCGTACCATCATTATCAGAATCTAAGAAACAGTACAAGTTAGAAAAAGGAACATTTTGTCTAGCAATAGTTGATGGCAGTTCGTATTCAACCTGCAAAGATTCACCTCCAGTGTTTTCAAAAAATAAAATTTCAATGGCATGAAGACCCGCTTCTAAGTATTTATTTCCAGCAACTGTGGTTACTGCATGAAGACCATCATTAATAACAATTTGAGCACTGTCGATAGACAGCTTAGATCCATCATCAGAAGACAAGTAAAACGTATATGTTCCTGCGGTAGTGATATTAAAATACCCCTTAAACCTGAGTCCATACGTATCATTAGTTGCTCCTATTGAAGCTATCAAAGCATCTACATCTAAGGAAGGGAAAGTACCTGTCTCATCTGCTCCGGAAGAAGGTATATTGTTAACCGTGTTCCCAGAAGGAGTACCATCATAATACTCATAAGTAAGTGATTCGTTACAACTTAGTTCTTCGGTATCTAAAATCCCATCATTATCGTCATCAAGATCGGCAATATCAAATACACCATCTTGATCTGAATCCATATCTACAAAAGGATCACAGGCATCTGCTATTCCATCATTATCAGCATCAGGACCATTTGTAATTACATCACTATTGGTCGTTTGGGGACTACCTGTATTTGTCGGAACACCATTAGAATTAACAGTTCCTTCATTAGTATCTGCTAGATTATTTGAGGAAGTTAGGTCTGAGGTTGTAAAATTTCCATTTGCTTCTACAGCATCTGCACACCCATCGTTATCACTATCTGTATCCAAATAATCTGGAGTTCCATCCCCATCGGTATCAACCGCTTTACAAAAAGTAAAATCACTTATTGCAGCTGCTTGATTTTGTCTAGATGCAGGAGCAGTGGATAGGTTGCTGTATATAATCTCCATTTTAGAGATCCAAGCTTGAACACCGTTAAGGGAAAAAGATTGATTTAAACTTGCGGTAGTACCTTCAAAAGTATTAGGAGAGGTGTACGTCTGCCCATTTGTCGTATACTCAGCAGCAGAGAGCGTGTGTGTAGAACCATCGTGCTCTGTTAAAATAATTCGAATCTCGTCAATAAAAGTTGTATTTCCAGCATCCCTATCAACATCGAACACTGTAAACCCTAGGTTATACACTGGTTGACTAAATTCAAAAGTATGTGAAGAGCTACCTCCGTTCTTCGCCTCTTGGAAGAGCGTATAGGCTCCTGATGAGTATTCATCGTTAATTTTATAGACAAAACCATCAATATTGGAACTCACAGTACGGGATAAATATACATTTACTCCATCTGCAGTAGCAGTAGGATTTACTACAACAGGGTCATCACCTAATTGTCTTGCTGCCCCTCCTGAAGTATAGTTTGCACTCCAATCTAATACTGACGAACTGTTATTACAAATACCAAATTCGTCACTATCTAAAATTCCATCATTATCTTCATCTAGGTCATACGTGTTTGTACAAACCTCAGAAACCGCATCTCCATCTGGATTGCTTATCGAAGCTGGAACAGATGCACAAGCATCTTGCTCTGTGTCTGTAATGGTAAATTTTACATTGTCAATAAATATTTCGTCATTGTTCTGCCAATTTGTGTCATCTGGAAAAAACCATATTTCAGAATTACTAGATATCTGACCTGGTGTGAGTGTAATCGACCTTGAACCAGTTGTATTGGTATTAATTGCACTTACTAAATCATAATTGCCCGTTGAGTTATTAAATAACCATACATCTATGCCCTCATTTCCTCTATTTAAAGCATCATAATCAAAGGTTAAAGTAACAGTGGCTGTTGGAGGAACCCAACTTAAATCTAAAAATCTGTAAATACTTCTATCATCTAAATTCCTAAATCTCAATTGCCCTCCTACTACTTGAATTCTTCCGGTGGTTGGATCTGTTTGTGGATTAGTATTTTCATTATCTTCAAACCATTGTGAACTAAAGGGTATTACGCCGTCATCATTAAGGTAAGATACGGTATTAAACTGATCCTCATAAGTAGCACGCGTGGTCTGAGCAGTACCTGAGACTTGAGCAAGAAAAAATAAAACAACCAAGAGTGGTTTTATTAAAAACGTATTAAGAGTAATTTTTCTCATAAGCAGTATAACATTCTAAAAACTATGGGTGGGCATACATATTTTTTAGGTTTGATATTTTAGTGTCTTGCACATATTGGACAACAAGATGCAAGTTATTTTTTGTAAGGCTATTATAAATTTTTATACGTTAATACGTAATTATAGTACTACGAATGAACAATAGCTATCGTTGAATGGAATTGAAATAATTAGGGTAGTCCAAAGTCTCAAAATTGACAAATGAATAACTGATAGGAAGTGACTTCCTATGATAACTCTTTTGCAAGTTGTATTTTACATTGGATATTGATATCTACTTATAGGGACTAAGGAGACGAAGTTTTGGAAATGATTTTCCTTAAATATGGAAAATAAGAATCTAGCTAATTGGGGATTTGGGCGTCTATTCATAATTTGCTCTTCTAAAAGATAATTTTAATTAATTAGCAATTAACTGAAAGATTGAAGAGGCAGGGGGCTATCAAAATCAGTAACTTAGGCACAAAAGTAGTGCAAGAAAATAAATAATAAAAGTTATAAACAATAAATAACAATTTATTGGTTAATATACAACATTTTATCGATTAAATACACTCCCAACATCAACATTTTTATAATTCTGCTATTTGCTTTGATATATGTACGTAAATACTTCAAACCTGGTTTTTAAAAAGTTAGCCTTTTTTCTCCGGGCTATTTTAGCTTGAAACACTTCACAATCTTCTCTGTAATCAAAAAATGAAAAATTATTATTTGCATAACAAAATAACTGTTGAAAAAATTTTTTATGAATATGTTTAAAATGTAAAAACCTCATTGAATTTAATAATTCAATGAGGTTTTGATTAAAAGTTAGCTTTCGCGAAAGCGCAACTAAAAAATTATCTCTTAATAAGATTCCAAATATCGTTGCCAAAAATGACTACCATAAGCCCCATGACAATCACAAATCCAATGATCTGGCCCCGCTCTAATGTTTTTTCTGAAGGCGCTTTGCCTGTGATCATCTCATAGAGTAAAAACATCACGTGACCACCATCTAGTGCTGGTATAGGGAGGATGTTTACAAAACCGAGCCACACAGAAAACATTGCTGTAAACGCCCAGAAAGATTTCCAGTCCCAAGTAGGAGACATCATCTCCACAATTCCAATAGGTCCTTTTACTTTTTTATACCCCTCTACTTTTCTGTTGAAGATTAATTTAAATTGCCTTACTTGTTTTGTAAGAACATCAAAGGTTTTTGTAAACCCCGCTGGGATTGCAGACGCTATCGTATACTCATCTTTTATAAGTAATTCTTCTGTGCTAGGTAATACTCCTAATTGCTCATCTTTATTTATTACAAAAGATTTTGTTAGTTGTTCTCCATCACGATTTAAAATCATTGTCACCTCAGATCCTTTCGCTTTTTCTAGCTCAGACTGAAATTCTTTCCATTCTGTGATTTTTGAATTATTTATAGCAACAATTTTATCGCCAATACGTACTCCGTTTTTAGAACCTAAAGAACTAGGTGCTATATTTCCTACCGTATTGCTAAAGCGAGGCATCACAAATGGCTCTTCTGCATCTAGTACAGATTTTTTTGCTTCATCTGGGATAGAAAATGTCATCTCACTTCCTTCTCTTAATACAGTGACTGTGTCTCCCAATAAAATATCGATCTGCACATCGTCAAAACGAGTAACCGTTTTATCATCTATTTTTATTACTTGATCTCCATTGCGCAATCCTATTTCTTCCCCTACTTCTCCTACTGCGATACCGTATTTTAATCTATCTGCAGGCACATACTCATCTCCATAGTACACCAGCATTGCCGCATAAATAAACCAAGCAAGTAATACATTTACTACTACACCGCCCACCATTACGATAAGACGCTGCCAGGCTGGTTTTGATCTAAACTCCCAAGGTTTTGCCGGTTGAGCCATTTGCTCTTTATCCATACTTTCATCTACCATTCCGGCAATTTTTACATAACCACCTAGAGGCAACCAGCCCACACCATACACGGTGTCTCCTATTTTCTTCTTAAATAATGCAAACTTAACATCAAAAAATAGAAAGAACTTCTCTACTTTAATACCAAACCATCTAGCTGGTAAAAAATGTCCAAACTCATGTAAAATTACAAGTATTGAAATAGCAAGTATAAACTGGGCAATCTGTATAAGCGTCTCCATAAAAAGGAATATCATTCAAAATTTAAACGCACAAAAATAGGCTTTTGCATGCGCATACTAAAGTTATATAGAGACTCCCTCACATTTTTTAAGCCATACTGAGCAGGACTGCCATTTGCGGTGTAAATTTGTAAAAAATATCAGAAATGTCTAGCATCGTAAAAAGGTATAAAGTGCTTATCATCACAATGATTGTGCTTTCTAGTATTATTCTTACTTTAATATATAGTCAACTTAAAACTACGCCGCAACTTCCTATATATCAACCAGAAATGGTTGAAAAATCACTAGTAGACACCACACTTCAAGATGTTAAAAAATACCATCGCATTGCAGATTTTGAATTGACTAATCAAAACAACAAAATCATCACACAGGATTTTTATAAGGATAAGATTTATGTGGCAGACTTTTTCTTTACTACCTGTCAGGATATTTGCCCGATTATGACAGAACACATGGTTGAGATTCAAAACAAACTCAAAGATGATCCTTCCGTACTCCTACTCTCACATACGGTAATTCCAGAATATGATACTCCAGAAATTTTAAAAGCTTATGCTGTTGAAAAAGGGGTCGATGACACAAAATGGAATCTTGTAACAGGCCCTCGCGAGCAAATTTATACGCTTGCGCGAAAGAGCTATCTTGCGGTCAAGGATATTCCTGGCGAAGAAAATGAAATGGTGCATACAGAAAATTTTATGCTCATAGATAAAAAGAAACAAATACGAGGGTATTATGACGGAACCAGTAGTGAATCCATTGAACAATTGCTTGAAGATATTGAGATATTGAAAGAATCTTACGAGCCTGCAAAAAAATGGTGGGAAAAGCTATTTTAAAACTAATAGAAAACCTCCATATCTTATAGATTACTCTCTTTATAATATACGCTTTCGCGAAAGCGTAAAAAAATCCAAAACCTAAGTTCGCTACTCATTTATAGATATACTTTTTCGTTTGCTGCAAAACGCTTACTTTTGTTATCTAAATTCAATCTAAATAAGAACAGGTTGACTAATTAAACACATTGAAGAAAACAGTTGCTCACTTACAAAAAGGAGAACGTGCCGTCATCGTTGATATAATGACAGATGAAGTTCCTTTAAAGCTTTTAGAAATGGGATGTCTTCCAGGTAATGAGGTGCGATTATTACAACTAGCCCCTTTCTCAGACCCAATGTATATAGATGTAAATGGATGTCATCTTGCCATACGTAAGGAAACAGCACTTCACATTCTCATAGAAACGCCATCCTAATCTTATGGCAAAACAAATTAATGTTGCCCTTATAGGGAACCCAAACACAGGAAAGACATCTGTCTTTAATCATCTCACTGGTCTTAACCAACAAGTAGGGAATTATCCTGGTATAACTGTAGAAAAGAAAAATGGTGTTTGTAAACTAGAACGTGGCGTAAAAGCACACATTTTAGATCTACCTGGCACCTATAGTCTTAATGCTTCCTCTCTTGATGAAAACGTAGTTATTGAGTTATTACTTAATAAAAACGATAAAGATTATCCTGATGTAGCCGTTGTTATTTCTGACGTAGAAAATCTAAAACGCAACCTGCTCCTCTTTACACAAATTAAAGATTTAGGCATCCCTACCATACTAGCCATTAATATGGCAGATAGAATGGAACGCAAAGCAATTTCTCTTGATATAGAGAAAATGGAGGAATTACTTCATACCCGTATTGCACTCGTTAGTAGTCGTAAAAACACGGGGATAGATATTCTTAAAAAACTAATTTCTGAACACAAAAATATCTCTAAGGAACCCTGTGTAAATGCCTCTGCCATTGCTCCAGAATATTTTGACAGACTGCGCAAGACATTCCCTAATCAAGACTTATATAAGTTATGGCTCGTCATTACACAAGACGTTAATTTTGGAAAATTAGAACGTGGTGAGATGAACACCATCGCTTCTTTTAAAACAGAATCCTCCAGCAATCTTAAAAGATTGCAACAAAAAGAGACGATTATAAGGTATAAATTTATAAACGAAGTCCTTAAACAAACCCAAACTATAGACGTTGCAAATGCAAAAGATTTACGAGCAAAACTAGATCGTATCCTTACTCATAAAGTATGGGGCTATGTTATTTTCTTTACGATTTTGATGCTTATCTTTCAAGTCATTTATGACTGGTCTAATTATCCCATGGATGCCATTGATCTCGCATTTGCAAATATGAGTGAGTGGATACAAGCTACTTTGCCTCCAGGAAAGCTTACAGATTTACTGGCAGAAGGTATCATTGCTGGTTTAGGAGGTATAGTTATTTTTATTCCACAAATAGCGTTTTTATTTCTATTTATATCTGTTTTAGAAGAAAGTGGCTATATGAGCCGCGTGGTTTTTTTAATGGATAGAGTGATGCGCCGTTTTGGACTAAGTGGTAAATCTGTAGTACCGCTAGTCTCTGGAACTGCGTGTGCAATTCCTGCTGTAATGGCGACCCGAAATATTGAGAGCTGGAAAGAGCGATTAATCACGATATTAGTTACACCCTTCACAACCTGCTCTGCTCGTCTACCTGTTTATCTCATTATTATCGCTCTTGTCATTCCAGATAAAAAGTTTCTGTTCTTTAATCTTCAAGGGCTCACTTTGATGTTGTTATATCTCATTGGCTTTGGCTCGGCAATTGGTTCTGCTTGGGTACTTAATAAAATTTTAAAAATTAAAAGTAAAAGTTTTTTTGTAGTTGAAATGCCCAATTACAAGCTTCCATTGTTTAAGAATGTTGCTATTAATGTAATAGAAAAAACGAGATCATTTGTTTTTGATGCAGGTAAGATTATACTTGCCATAAGTATCATAATATGGGTGCTTGGCTCCTTTGGCCCTGGAGAAGAATTTAACAATGCAGAAGAGATTGTCACAGCTCAATTATCTCAAGACATAAATGATAACACTTACGCGAAAAGTGATGCGTATCAATCTGAATTTGAAAAAAGATTGGCTAGCCAAAAACTAGAACATAGTTATATGGGCTACATGGGAAAAGCTATAGAGCCTATTGTAGAACCTCTTGGTTATGACTGGAAGATAGGAATTGCTTTAATTACATCTTTTGCTGCACGTGAAGTCTTTGTGGGAACACTCGCAACTATCTATAGCGTAGGTGATGCCGAAGAAGAAACAATTAAAAACAGAATGGCAGGAGAGGTAAATCCTGTACTAGGCACACCCCGTTTTAATTTTGCAAGCGGTATTTCACTCCTTCTCTTCTATGCATTTGCCATGCAATGCATGAGTACACTTGCTATTGTAAAGCGAGAAACAAACAGCTGGAAATGGCCCATGTGGCAGTTGGGTTCAATGACAATAATTGCGTATATGGCGGCGCTTATTGCTTATCAACTTTTAAAATAACAAATGAACTATGGAGCTTTTACAAAACATACTAGTTATCCTCATTTTTATTATGGCTCTAGGATACATCGTCACAAAATTCATCTGGACACCTTCTTTTTTAAAAAAGAAAAATGAAACTGGTTGTGGTAGCAGTGGTTGTGGTTGTTCTTAAGTTTTAATGAATAAATAACGCCTAAAAAATAAATTATTTTTTCGTAAAGTTCTTCGTATCATTAATGAATTAATGGTAAGGGTCTTTTAATTGAAAGCTAGCCTCTCTACTAAGATTGCATACTCACCCTTATCAATTTTTTTTGAAGTTTTTGGGTAAGGCAATACACCCTTCAAATATATCTTAAAACCATCTCTATCGTAAAGCATGGTAGAGTTATTTTGGCCAAAGGTGATCTTTTCAATTGTAGTTTTTTGATTTTCCGTGATTGCGATAGCAAGTTTTACATGTCCTGCCCAGATGCACTGCACATCACTTGGACATCTACTATCCTCAAATACTTCTATTAATTCAACAGTTACATCTCCCATGGGTACTGGAACACCTAGGCTTGCCTTCATGACAATTTTAGGCACATCTACGGTTATCGTTGTGGTATCTCTTTGCGCTTTCGCGAAAGCAGAGAAAAACAATAAACCCAAAGCAATACATGTAGAGGTGATCTTCATAAAATAGTGTTTTAAAATAATCGAAGCCCAAAAATAAGCTTCTCCCGTTAAAGACTCCAAAAGTAATGCCGCGTTGCACCCTATCCTCTAAAAAGAAAAAAATCATCCTTCATGTGCTCTATTTTTTCATCTCTATTAGAGATAATATATTCTAAAGCTAGATCTGTAAACTCTTTACCTTTTGTAGTAAGTTTTACAATCTGGTTATCAATTTGAATGAGATTATTTTTTTCTGCAAGCTCTAAAACTGTTTTTGAACGGACTTTTTGCCAATTTATATGCTCATTCAAATGTTTTACATGGCGCTCATTTTCCTCTTTATGATTGTTAAGATGAATTAAGAATGTAAGTAAAGAAACCTCTGTGCGCTGTTGCTTCTGTCTATAGACAACCGCAATAAGCCCTTTATTTGGCGCAAAGAGATAAACCATTAAAAACACAAATCCTAAAACTGTTGTCATTGATCCCGCAATGGAAGCATCTAGTAAATGGGCCATCCAATACCCTCCAATAGCAGAAAACACACCAAAAACTATTGATAATACAAGCATTTTTTTCAAATTTGAGGTTAGTAAATAAGCTGTTGCGGCTGGTGCGATCATAAGCGCAACCACAAGTACCGCACCCACAGCTTCAAATGCTCCTACAACAGTTACAGATGACACCGTCATGAGTCCATAATGCAAGACTACTGGAGAAAATCCAAGAGCTGCAGAGAGTCCAGCATCAAATGTGCTTACTTTAAGTTCTTTGAAAAAAGCTAATAATAATCCAAGCGTAATCGAGAGAATCCCGCCCATTAACCAAAGAGATTTTGGACCCATATCAACACCATCTATAATCAATCTATCAAAAGGTGCAAAAGCCAATTCCCCAAGTAATACTGCGTCTACATCAAGATGCACATCATTTGCATTTTTTGCAATTAAGATCACTCCTATACTAAAGAGTGCAGGGAAAACCAATCCTATAGCAGTATCCTCTTTTACTAGACCAGTTTTTTGAATAGCCTCTACAAGCATAACCGTAATTACTCCAGTTACTGCTGCTAGTATTATTAATAGTGGAGAATTTAAATCTTCTGTTATAAAAAAACCTATTACGATTCCTGGTAGGATAGAATGACTAATTGCATCACTTAAAAGTGCCATTTTACGTAGTACTAAGAAAACTCCTGGTATTGCACAGGCAATAGCTACTACAGCAGCAATTAGTTGTATTTCTACTTGTGCATTCATTGATTATTAGTGTATAAATTTACCGCTGCCTGATAGCCAGCTTCTGTTAGTGACCACTTTTGACCATTTACAGCCACCCAATTCTTCTCTTCAAGCTCTTTTAAAGTAGCTTTCGTGTATCCTTGAAAATTATTTAAAATTTTAATCGCATGGGGGTGCGAAATATCTTCATGAGTTTTTGCAATATCAAACATAAACTGTAAGGTTTTTTGTAATTCTAAATCCCGTCTATTTTGGAACACCCGTATTTGTTTAAAAATTATACCCCGACCAGGCGAAAAAAGAAAGGAGATTAATACGAACACTCCTGCCACAAGAACAATCACTGGTCCAGTTGACAAGTTGTTCTGGCTAGCACTAATTGCTGTCCCAAAAACACCAGAAAAAGCGCCAAATATAGCTGCCAAAACAATCATCGTACTGAGCTTGTTTGTCCACTGCCTAGCTGCTGCAGCAGGAGCTAGTAGCATCGCACTCATTAAAACAACGCCTACTGTCTGAAGTCCCAAAACTATTGCTAGAACTATAAAAAAGGTAATAAGTATATCAATAAACTTTGTATTAAAACCAAGTGTTTTCGTGTAGTCTGCATCAAATAGAAGAATCTTAAATTCTTTCCAAAACAGCAATAAGATAATCAAGCATATACCAGTGACAATTGCCATTAATATCACGTCACTTTCTACAAGCGTTGCTGCTTGACCAAACAAATATTTATCAAGACCAGCTTGATTTGCATTAGGTTGTTTTTGTATAAATGTGAGAAGTAACATCCCAAATCCAAAAAACAAGGATAGTACCAGCCCTAGCGCAGTATCACTTTTAAGATGTGTTTTTGTAATCATCCCCCGTATCCAGAACGTACCAATAAGACCACTTACCAATGCCCCAAGGAGAAGTAAATTTGTATCCTTAGTGCCTGTTATTAAAAATGCGATAGCAATACCTGGCAGAGCTGCATGTGAGATCGCGTCACCTAATAAGCTTTGTTTTCTTAAGACAGCAAAGCTTCCTAACATCCCACAAATGGCACCAAGGATAGCTGTTCCCAGAGTAATGGTTCTGAGAGTATAGTCAGAAAAAAGTTGTAAAAAGTATTCGCTTAATTCCATTATTTATTTACCGCTACTTTATAATTAATTCCATAGGTCTTAGTAAGATTGTCATCGTTGAAAATGTCCATTACTGGTCCGGTAGCAATTTTCTTTACATTGAGAAAAGTTACCCAATCAAAATATTCTGGTACCGTTTGTAAATCGTGATGTACCACAACAACGGTTTTACCTGCTTTACGTAATTCTTTTAAAATATTAATTATTGCTACTTCTGTAGTGGCATCTACCCCTTGAAAAGGTTCATCCATAAAGTATATAGCTGCATTTTGCACTAGAGCTCTGGCAAGAAAAACCCGTTGTTGCTGCCCTCCTGAAAGTTGGCTTATTTGTCTTCCTTTAAAGGGAAGCATACCTACTTTCTCCAGCGCTTCTAAGGCTGCTTTTTTTTGAGCTTGACCTGGTCTTTTAATCCACCCCAATATACCATACGTACCCATCATTACTACGTCAAGTGCTGTTGTAGGAAAATCCCAATCAACACTTCCCTTCTGGGGAACATAAGCTACTAGCTTACGTTGTTTTTTATAAGGCTTGCCATAAATTGATACAGACCCAGCAATGGGATCAATAATGCCTAAAATAGATTTAATTAGTGTAGACTTACCCGCTCCATTAGGACCTACAATTGCCATTAAAACACCTTCTGGAACTTCCAAATCAATATCCCAAAGTACGGGCTTGTAATTGTAGGCTACCGTAAGATCATCTACACGTATGGCTATTGCTTTATTTGACATATCCCTTATTTTAATGCGTCTACTATGGTGTTTACGTTATACTTAAACATGCCTATATACGTTCCCTCAACAGTTCCTTTATTACCCAAAGCATCACTATACAAAGAACCTCCTATTTCTACTTCATGATTTTTAGATTGTACAGCGGCTTGTAAAGCTTCTATTGTTCTTCTAGGTACAGAACTCTCTACAAAAATGGCCTTGACTTTATTTTCTATAATAAATTGTGAGAGGCGTTGTACGTCTTTAACACCAGCCTCTGTTGCAGTAGATAAACCTTGAAGACCTACTACTTCAAAACCATAACTTTTACCAAAGTAATTAAAGGCGTCGTGTGCCGTAACCAATATTCTTTTATCCTCTGGCAGGGTATTTATAATTCTTTTTATTTCAGTCTCCAAGACGTTTAATTTTGCGAGATAGGCCTCAGAATTTTCTTTATAAAAGGTTGCATGCTTTGGGTCTTTTCGCGATAGCGTATTAGTCACCTCAACTACAAATTGTTTGAAGTACTGAATGTTGAACCACACATGGGGATCATAATTAGATGCAAAATAATCTGAACCAATGAGTGTACTTTTATCTAACGCCTCACCTAGAGGCACTTGAGCAACTTGACTGGCATTCATTTTCTCAAACACCTCCACTAGTTTACCCTCAAGATGAAGTCCGTTGTAGAAAATAACATCTGCATTAGAAAGTTTTGTAACATCGCCTGCACTTGCTTTGTATAGATGCGGATCTACACCTGCGCCCATCAACCCTTGTAGATTAATATAGTCTCCGCCTATGTTTTTGACAAGGTCTGTAATCATTGATGTAGTAGCTACTACATTTAGTTTACCATTATCCTCTTTGCCATCTTTACAACTTATCACGCTTAAAGCGAAAATGGCAACTGTAACTATTCTTATTAATTTCATTGTTTATTTTTATCAATTCTAAAGCTCACTCCTGCGCTCAACAGTAAATCTTGACCTTCTGTAATACTTCTACCTATTGTTGCATCTAATTGCACGAGCGGGGCTACCGCATAAGTGAGCCCTGCATCCCAAAAGTGATTTGCACGACTATCTTCTGGCAAATCACCATAGAGCTCTACGTACATTCCTAATTGATCTGTCAAAGCATATCCGTAAGCAATCGTATAGATATAAGCAAGCTCTGGTGAATCTCCTCCATATTGGCCACCAATATTATACGCCAGCCCAGATTTTTCAGACAACGTATGATTAAACGCAAATCTAAAGTCTGCGCTGGTATACTCTGGCTTATAGTCACTGCTTGCGGTAAATGGTAAAAATAAATGGCCGATAAGCCCTACCTCAGGCATCCATCCTTGCTCTTTAAAAATGGCCACTTTGGCACCAAAAAGAAGTGGAGAAAAGCCATTTAACTTTGCAATTTCTTGATTGTTGAGATTTATAGTTGTTTCTTCAAAATTCCAACCTACGCGTAATTCTAATCTTGAAGAAAGCCCGTATCGCAAAAGTGTAGTGTTATATCCAATTACATTTTCTTCTAAAACACCATCTTCATAGTTTGTAAAAAAGGTACCTGTTTCTACTTGTAAACTTGATTTAGGCACGGTGGTTGGTGCCTCCGTGGCGTCTGGTCTATCTGTAATGAGACCTACTGGCTGGTCTCCTTCTTGCGCTTGAAGCGAAAACATACTTGTTGTAAGCAATACTACTACGGTAATTATTTTTTTCATCTAAACTCTTAATTATTTGGCTGAATTAAATCTGTATATATAAATTTTCTGCAATCTTTTTTGAGATAAAAAATTGCTCTCTCTTTACTTGTATCACCATAGATCCGTCAAAAAATTCCCGCCCTAAAACTTTTATTTTTGATCCGATAGCAATATTTCTTTTATCTAGAAATTGTAAAAATTCTGTAGAAGTTTCTCTTACTCCCACTAAGATACCTTGATGTCCTTTATCAAGTTCAGAAAGCAGGCGTTTGTCTGCACTTTTAATATTTCCGTTTTTATCGGGGATAGGATCACCATGTGGATCATAATCAGGAAAGTCTAAAAACTTGTCTAACCTATTGGTGAGTTCATTAGATTGCACATGTTCTAGTTGCTCTGCGATATGGTGTACCTCATCCCAGTGAAAATTAAGCTTGTCCACTAGGAAAACTTCCCATAAACGATGCTTACGCACAATTTGTATGGCTGCTTTTTTACCCTCGTCTGAGAGACGCGCTCCTCTATATTTACGATAGGTAAGCAATCCCTTATCTGCTAGCTTTTGCACCATATCTGTAGCGCTAGAGGCTTTTGTCTCCATTGTTTCTGCAATAGCATTGGTACTCACCTCCTTATCAAACTCACGCTCTAAGTGAAAGATAATTTTTAGATAGTTTTCTTCTGACCTTGTATACATAATACGGCAAAAGTAAACTTTAATTATGGAGTAGTAAAAAAAATATTTAGGTTAGACTAAATTATTTGTATAATATTCTATTTGGCGGTAATCCGCCAAATAGGTATGTAGTTTAATTGTAAGTTTATCTCGATTAATCATCTAGTTAACTAGTTAGTAGTAGTTGAATTAAGTAATGCGCATACTTTAATTCTACACACTGCTTTAAGTCGATTAACTTATGAGCGACTATAAAAATTTCTTAAGAATCCATTTAAAACTTATACCAATGAAAAAATATTTAAACTTATCTTTATTATCAATGATATTACTATCAATAGTAATGTTTAGTTGTTCTAATAATACCGATGATATAGAAACTAGTGACGTTAATGCTGATATTGAGATGTCAAAAATTCTAGAATCAAAATATGGTATTAGCACAACAATTTTAGACAAAGGAGGCTATGAATTTAATTACCCAGATGGTAGAAAATTGTTTATTGAAACAAATAATCAAGGTTATACTATCTCAGGTTCTAGAATTAATAATGAGTCCTTTACATTAAATCAAGTTAGTTCTGAAGAATTTAATAGAAATATGAATTCTCAATCAGAAATGTTTATGAATAGTATCCCTAAACAAGAATACATCAAAGCTGTTAATTCTCGAACTAACTTAGATAGTAAATTAGCAGCAAGACTTGTGGCTCCGTGTGATGAGCATCCTTCTAGTGAAGATTTTGATAAGTGTTTTAAAAGAGAGTGGGATGAATTTTGTGATGGTATGGTCGGTTGTGTTGCTCAAGCAACTAATCCTGTCTTGATTGCAGCAGTTATAGCTGGACATTGTGCAGCCTGCTAGTCCTAAAATAAAGCTTTTGTACTTTAAATAAAAATAAAGTTTGTATCAAAGCAACGTGGTATAACACGGTTTAAAAAAAAACAATTAAGTGCTAAAAGATACGCTTAGCACTTAATTGCTATCTTTTTTATAGCTTTCCTCCTTCCTTGAGCCGGACTAATCATAGTTAGAGAATTTACTATAAGCGATTTATGAAGCTCCACAACTGAGTATAGGCTATTACCGCGTTACTTGTTACTCAAAGCGATCTTTAGGTTCTAACAAACTAATTCCCTCACCTTCTCATACACCATCCCACTCTCCCAACCACGATACAATAAATAATCTGCTAGTTTTTTACGCTTGCGCTGTACGTTTGACTCTGAGGATAGTTGTTCATACCGCTTTCGCGAAAGGGTGTCAAACACTTCTAAATACTCCTCTGAATCTATCTCTTTTATTGCCATCTTAAGATTGTAAGCTGAAATATGACGTGATTTGAGTTCGCGTGTGATACGGTTTCTACCCCAACTTTTTTGTCTAAATTTTCCTCGTGCAAATGCCTGAGCAAATCGGGTTTCATTTAAGAAATTGTGCTCGATGAGATGACTTATAATAATATCTATAGCCTCTGGAATCATGCGCATCTCACGCAGTTTACAAGCTACATCTTTATGACAACGCTCTTGATAGGCACAATAAGCTTCTAACTTACGTTTGGCTTCTTCTACGGTGTATGTTTTAACGGGTTGTCGCACACTACAAATGTAGTGGATTAGAGGCGGTTCATTTTCGCGAAAGCGCATAAAAAAACCCTATCCTCGAGTGAGGACAGGGTATTTCTAGTTTTCAATCTTAATGTCTTTTCCGTTTTGGTCAGTAAAGTTATACTCAAGATACGTATATGCATCTCTAGGCATTACTTTGACCCATTTTTTGTGTTTTAAATACCATTTAGAACGAATGGACGGAAAGCCTTTTG
Organism: Dokdonia sp. Hel_I_53; assembly: GCF_007827465.1. NCBI lineage: Bacteria > Pseudomonadati > Bacteroidota > Flavobacteriia > Flavobacteriales > Flavobacteriaceae > Dokdonia > Dokdonia sp. Hel_I_53. Next base: position 2,208,057 of record NZ_VISL01000001.1, on the reverse strand, counting down.
TAATAAAAGCTGCAACGAAGGGGTGTGCGTGCAGGGTCACTTTTTTATGACCACTCTTAAGAATGCGTATGAGTTGTGCCTGAAGTTTTTCGACAATGACAATAGGAGCTTCTATCTCCTCATCACCTCCGTTAGGATTTTCCTCACGGGTCTTTATATTCATTTCTGGGCGAACTCGTTGTCTAGTAATTTGGATAAGTCCAAATTTACTAGGCGGTAATATTTTGTGCTTTGCGCGATCATCTTTCATCTCCTCTTTGAGGTGATTAAAGAGCTTGCGACGGTTCTCTGCTTTATTCATATCGATAAAGTCTACCACTATTATTCCTCCCATATCACGGAGGCTTAGCTGGCGAGCCATTTCTGTAGCAGCAATCATGTTCACTTCAAGCGCAGTCTCTTCTTGACTTTTTGCTTTATTAGATCTGTTACCACTATTTACATCTACCACGTGTAGGGCTTCTGTATGTTCAATAACTAGGTATGCGCCACGACTCATAGAAACAGTTTTACCAAAAGAGGTTTTAATCTGTCTCTCAATACCAAATTTTTCAAAAATAGGTACTTGACTATCGTATAACTTTACGATGCCCTCTTTATGAGGTGCAATCTCGCTGAGGTAATCTTTAATTTGATAAAAGAGCGTTTCATCATCTACGGTAATACTGGTAAAGCTATCGTTAAATATATCTCTAAGGATAGACGATGCTCTATTCATTTCTCCCAATATTTTGCTAGGGTGATGTGCTCCTGGAATTTTTTTGCTCATAGTGGTCCATTTGTCCACTAAATTTTGCAGGTCCTTATCTAGTTCTGCTACTTTAACTCCTTGAGCTACTGTACGTACAATAACACCAAAACCTTTAGGTCTAATGCTAGTGACTAATCGCTTAAGACGCGCTTTTTCTTCTTTACTTTCTATCTTTTGAGAGATAGAGATACGGTCAGAAAAAGGCACGAGAACAATATATCGTCCAGCTATAGAAAGCTCACTGCTAATGCGAGGTCCTTTGGTCGAGATAGGTTCTTTTGCGATTTGTACAAGTACTGGTTGTTTAGACTTTAGAACATCGGCAATTTTACCGTTTTTGTCTATGTCTTTTTCAAAAGTAAAGTTTTGTAAGGAATAGTCTTTTAATTTACCTGTGCTTACATGTTTAATGTATTTCTGAAGCGTGGGCAGTTTAGGCCCAAGATCGTGGTAATGTAAAAAGGCATCTTTCTCATATCCTACATTTACAAATGCAGCATTGAGTCCAGATACAGCTTTACGCACGTTTGCGATATAAATATCGCCTACGTTAAACTTATTTCCATCTTCTTCTTTATGAAGTTCAATAAGTTTTCCATCTTTTAGTAAGGCAAAATCAACTACGGAGGAACTAGATCGTATGATCAATTCTTTATTCACGGTGTAGTAATTTTTATTCCTAATCTCATTAGGAATGGTTGATAATTTTAATTTATCACAGGTGATTTGTGTATGCGGTATGCATACGGTGTGTAATAAATGCGGTGTAGGTTGTAACGCTCCAAGGTTTTTGAGATTACAAGTACTACGATGTCAAAGAACAATAATAACACCTCTCACATAGAGAGGTGTTAAAAAGAAAAAGTAGTCTACCGACTACTTTTTCTTTTTGTGGCGATTTGCTCTACGTCTTTTCTTACGCTTGTGCGTCGCTACCTTGTGTCTTTTTCTTTTTTTACCACTTGGCATAAAAATGAGTGTTTTAAATTATTTATTAGTCTACGCTAACGTTCGTTTTTACGCCTTCTACAAAAACTTTAGCAGGCTTGAACGCTGGAATATTATGTGCTGGTATTTTGATAGTCGTATTTTTTGAAATATTTCTACCAGTTTTCTCAGCTCTAGTTTTGATAATAAAGCTACCGAATCCTCTTAAGTACACGTTATCTCCGCCTTCTAAAGAAGTTTTCACTTCTTCCATAAAAGATTCGATAGTTGCCTGCACGTCATTTTTTTCGATACCTAGTTTCTCAGAAACCTTCGCTACGATATCAGCTTTCGTCATAATGTCAAATATTTAGGGGGTTAAAAATTCAAGATTGCAAATATAGGCAATAAAATTTCAAAGAATCAAACATAATCTTTTAAAAAATAGGTAGATAACATCTAGTTTTGCTCAAAACAAAATAGAAAGGTGTCGTTTTCTAACAAACTCATTACATGGTACATAGAGCATAAACGAGATATGCCGTGGCGCAACACCACAGATCCTTATAAAATTTGGCTCTCAGAAATCATACTTCAACAAACGCGAGTAGCGCAAGGTTTACCCTACTACATTTCTTTTACAGAAGCTTTTCCAACCGTTCAAGATCTTGCTGCAGCTAGTGAGGAAGAGGTCCTTAAATTATGGCAAGGACTAGGTTATTATTCACGAGGTCGGAACCTACACTTTTCTGCCAAAATGATCGTAAATGAAATGGACGGGAAATTTCCATCAACTTATTCAGAAATTAAAAAATTAAAAGGGGTAGGAGATTATACTGCAAGCGCCATAGCTAGCATATGTTTTAATGAACCTACCGCTGTGGTAGATGGCAATGTATATAGAGTGCTCTCTAGGGTGTTTGGCATTGAAACTCCAATAAATAGTACTGAGGGAATAAAAGAATTTAAAGCCTTAGCACAAGAATTGATTGATAAAAAACGACCAGCAGATTTCAATCAAGCAATTATGGAATTTGGCGCTATCCATTGTAAACCTCAAAATCCTTATTGCCTCCATTGTATATATAATGATCGCTGTACTGCCTTTCAGAACAATAGTATACATAGATTACCGGTTAAATTAAAAAAAACCAAGGTTAAATATCGACATCTTAATTATCTTGTATTTAACTCTAAGGATCAGACCACAATTCTTAAACAGCGTAAAGGAAAAGGTATCTGGCAGGGGCTCTATGAATTTCCACTTATAGAAACAGATCATTTTGTGGATGAGAAGGAGGAAGTACGCTTTCGCGAAAGCGTAAACGCCTCCACAGCATTAAAAAACATTGAAACCACAAATATTATAAGGTATAATGACAAACCTGTACTTCATAAATTATCCCATCAGCATCTTTACACGACTTTCTGGATTATAGAGGTAAACTCTTTAGAGAATGAGGTAATAGCGGTAAAAAACATTAGAAATTTTCCGGTCCCTGTTCTCATAGAGAATTTTATAGACGCTTTTTTTGATAAAACATAACACGCATTTCTATATCAAATTTTTAAAGATCTCAAGAATCTTTTACATTTATACAATAGCATTAACCTACACACATCTGAGAATTTATTACATTTGATATTATGGCAGGAACAATAAATAAAGTGATTCTTATAGGTCACACGGGAGATGATGTGAAGATGAACTATTTTGAAGGAGGTGGGTCTATAGGCAGATTTCCAGTAGCGACTAATGAGGAATATGTAAATCGCACGACAGGAGAGCGCGTAAGTAATACTGAATGGCACAATATAGTTGTGCGCAATAAAGCTGCCGAAATTTGCGAAAAGTACTTAAAAAAAGGAGATAAGGTATATATTGAAGGTCGTCTTAAAACTAGAAAATGGACAGATGACAAAGGTTTAGATCGCTACAGCACAGAAATCCAATGTCAGGAATTTACCTTTTTGTCACCTAAAGGAGATAACACTTCGCAGTCTGGTAATCAAAGTGCCTATCAAGCTGCGCAGCCTAAAGCCCAAGCTCAGCCTTACAATCCTAATCAACCCTCCCAACCCGCTACACCAAGCAGTACGAATGAGGATGTAGATGATTTGCCGTTTTAAATTAAAATAATACGCCTTTGGACCCAGACCCCGAACCCTTATTTATAATTTTCCTTGCTCTTGACTCAGCAAGTTTATTTTCTATAGTCACGCTTATCATTTTACTTATATGCTCTGCGCTTATAAGTGGTGCAGAGGTTGCCTTTTTCTCTTTATCTCCTAATGACCTAATTGAGACAGAAGGACAAATTGCAGATCGTAAAATGCTGGTGGTTAAAAAGCTACTAAGTAAACCAAAAAAACTACTCGCCACCATTTTAGTCGCAAATAATGCCATTAACATTGCCATCGTATTACTTTTTGCAAGTTTGGGTGAGGTTATTTTTGCCAATATCACTCAAAAATTTATTGGTATTGAAATACGTTTTTTACTTGAGGTCGTTTTAATTACGTTTTTAATTTTGCTCTTTGGAGAAATTTTACCCAAGGTTTATGCTATAAGAAATAATAAAAAATTTGCCACACTTATGGCATATCCTCTTAGGGTGATGGATGTAATTTTCACCCCACTTAGTGGACCTATGAGACATGCTACGCTATGGATCCAGAATAAATTAGGCGAGCAAAAAACAAGTTTCAATGTAGACCAACTCTCTCAGGCATTAGAACTTACCAGTGAAGAGGATACCACCTCAGAAGAACAAAAAATCTTACAAGGAATTGTCTCTTTTGGTAATACAGATACAAAACAAGTAATGCGTCCTCGCATGGATTTATTTGCGCTTAATAAAGAAGACAGCTACGCCACCATACTCCCTCAAATAACAGAAAACGGATTTTCTAGAATTCCTGTTTTTGAAGATAGTATAGACACTATTATTGGAATTCTCTACATTAAAGATTTACTTCCACACCTCAGTAAGAAAGAGTTTGACTGGGCACAACTGATACGCGAACCCTATTTTGTACCAGAAAATAAAAAGTTAGATGATCTTCTCGCAGAATTTAAAGAGAAAAAAAATCATCTCGCTATTGTAGTAGATGAGTATGGAGGCACCAGTGGACTTATCTCTCTTGAAGATATTATTGAAGAAATTGTAGGTGACATTTCAGACGAGTTTGACGATGAAAATATCATCTACTCTAAGCTTGACGACAACAATTGGGTATTTGACGGAAAAACTTCTCTCAAAGATTTTTACAGAATTATAAAAATTGAAGATGATTCCATCTTTGAAATGAAAAAAGGAGAAGCAGAAACTGTTGCAGGTTTTGTCTTAGAAATCTCAGGTGGTTTTCCACGTAAAAATGAAGTAATAAATTACGAAAATTATGCGTTTACCATAGAAGCAATTGACAAAAAACGTATCAAACAACTTAAATTTACGATCCTATCTTGAGAACTTTTAAAGGCATTTTAATCTTAATCAGTTTTTATCTCTTTGCCGCCTGTGGTGGAGACACCCTACCTAAACCAAAAAGTCAACTAAGTCTCTCCTACCCTGCTCCAACGTATAAAAGAGTTATCACTGAGTGCACATATTCTTTTGATAAAAATGATTTAAGCAATTTATACCTAAAAAATAACTGCGCAGCTACAATTGAATACCCTAGCCTCGACGGAAGTATTTTTTTAACTTATAGAAAGGTAGAGGATAACATCAATGCACTCCTCAGTGATGCTCAAAAACTTACGTATGAGCACGTACGCAAAGCAGACGATATTATTGAGGAAAAATACATTAATGAAAAGCAAAATGCCTACGGGATGTTTTATGATGTAAAAGGGAATGCCGCCTCTCAATCGCAATTTTACATTACAGATAGTACTAATCATTTTCTTACGGGTTCTATTTACTTCAATACAAAGCCCAATTACGATAGCATTTACCCAGCCGCAGTATACCTCAAAAATGACATCCGTCATTTAATGGAAACAATTGAGTGGAAAAAATAAAAACGGCTTCTCTTATCCAAAGCTAATCTTCAAATCTTACGCTAAGAAAATCTTCATTTTCCAGTGATCCTCGCTGCAAAATTCTATCCGTATAAATAATTGTAAATTTGCCGTCTTAAAACTGAGACCTATTCCGCTTTCGCGAAAGCGTAACTACAACACATACCTAATGAAATATCACTTTAACGAGATTGAAGCCAAATGGCAAAAATACTGGGCAGACAAAGGCACTTTTCACGCATCAAATAACAGCGATAAGCCTAAATATTATGTGCTCGATATGTTTCCTTACCCTTCTGGAGCGGGACTTCACGTAGGTCACCCACTTGGGTATATCGCTAGTGATGTGTATGCTCGTTATAAGCGATTAAAGGGTTTTAATGTGCTTCATCCACAGGGTTATGATTCTTTTGGACTTCCTGCAGAGCAATATGCTATCCAGACAGGGCAGCATCCCGCGGTAACCACAAGGGTCAATATTGAAGGTGGTGTAGATAATCAAGGTAATGAGATTGCAGGCTATCGCCAGCAGTTAGACAAAATAGGTTTTTCTTTTGACTGGAGTCGTGAAGTACGCACTTCAGATCCTGCCTATTATAAATGGACACAGTGGATTTTTACAGAGCTGTTTAACTCTTGGTATAATTACGATACAAATAAGGCAGAGCAGATAGATACGCTGGTTTCCGCTTTTGCGAAAGAAGGAAACAGCCAGATAAACGCTGCTTGCGATGAAGGTATTGCACCATTTACAGCTGCAGAGTGGACAAACTTTACAGAGAAAGAACAACAAGATATTTTATTACAATATAGACTCACCTACTTAGCTGAGACTGAAGTGAACTGGTGCCCAGCATTAGGAACAGTTTTAGCTAATGATGAGATTGTAAATGGCGTTTCTGAGCGTGGTGGTCACACCGTTGTACGTAAAAAAATGACTCAATGGTCTATGCGTATCTCGGCCTATGCAGAACGCTTGAGGCAAGGGTTAGAGACCATAGACTGGAGTGAGTCGATTAAAGAAACACAACGCAACTGGATTGGAAAATCTGTGGGTGCTACCGTTTCTTTTGATTTAAAGGATCACGATAAAAAAATTGAAGTCTTTACAACTAGACCTGATACTATTTTTGGAGTTTCCTTCATGACACTAGCACCAGAGTTAGATCTTGTACAGGAGATTACCACTCCAGCACAAAAAGCAGAAGTTGATGCATACATTGAGGCTACAGCAAAACGTTCTGAGCGTGATCGTATGGCAGATGTAAAAACCATCTCTGGTGCTTTTACAGGAGCTTATGCAGAGCATCCATTTACGAAGGAGCCTATTCCTATTTGGATAGGTGATTATGTATTGGCGGGGTATGGTACTGGAGCCGTAATGGCTGTACCATGTGGTGATCAACGTGATCATGATTTTGCAACGCACTTTGGCATTCCTATTCCAAATGTTTTTGAAGGTGTTGATATTTCAGAGGAGGCCTATGCAGATAAAGAAGGTACGGTAATTACAAACTCCGACTTCCTCAACGGTTTGAAATATAAGAAGGCCGTAAAACTTGCGATCTACGAGCTTGAGAAAATGGGTGCAGGATCTGGTAAAACAAATTATCGATTGCGCGATGCTGTTTTTAGTCGTCAACGATATTGGGGAGAGCCGTTTCCAGTATATTACGACAACGGCATTCCTAAAATGATTGATGTAGCGCATTTACCTATACGCCTCCCAGAAGTAGAAAAATATCTTCCAACAGAAGAAGGAGAACCACCACTAGGCCGCGCCGATGTTTGGGCGTGGGATACTTCAAAAAATGAAGTCGTATCTAATGATTTGATTGATGACCAAACAGTTTTCCCATTAGAATTAAACACCATGCCGGGTTGGGCAGGAAGTAGCTGGTATTTCTTTAGGTATATGGAGAAAGCCCAGCGCGATCAAGTGTTTGCTAGTAAAGAAGCATTAGACTACTGGGGCAATGTAGATTTATACATAGGAGGCTCTGAGCATGGAACAGGACACTTGTTGTACTCTCGCTTCTGGGTAAAATTCTTAAAGGACAGAGGTTATGTAGGTGTAGAAGAACCTTTCCAAAAAATGATCAACCAAGGGATGATCTTGGGGACGAGTGCTTTTGTTTATAGATGGATTGGGTTTGGATTAGATTCGGAAGGTTCAGACATAAAAGAAAAGATGAAAAAAATTCCAATCATTTTTTCTGGAGGGATGTATGAAAAATTATCATCAAAAGAAATTGATGTCGTAAATTTCGAAAATAACTTGCTGCTTCAAATGCGGGAAATATTCGGGCCGAAATTAGTAAAGGCAAAAGCGAATATTAAGGATTTTATACCAACCCATTTAGATGTTAGTTTTATAGACTCTTCAAATCAAGTTGATTTAGATAAATTTTCTAGATGGCTACCAGAACTTGAAAATGCTATTTTTATTGACGATGAAGGAAATGTAGCAAAAGTAGATAGTGATAAATTTACTGCTTCCCGCGAAGTCGAAAAAATGTCTAAGTCCAAATACAACGTGGTCAATCCAGATGAAATCTGTGAGCAGTACGGGGCAGATACCTTACGTATGTATGAGATGTTTTTAGGTCCGCTAGAGCAAGCAAAACCTTGGAACACGGCAGGTATTACGGGTGTACATAGTTTCTTAAAGAAATTCTGGAAGTTATATCACAACTATGTGCCACAAGACAAAAAAGAAGAAACAAAACAAGTACCGCAAGAAGAAGCTGAGTTTTATATCTCTGAGGCTGGTGCCAGCAAAGACAGTTTAAAGACACTTCATAAAACAATTAAAAAAGTAGAAGAAGACATTGAAAATTTCTCTTTCAATACCTCTGTCTCTACATTTATGATTGCGGTAAATGAATTAAATGCTCAAAAGTGTACTTCTCGTGAGGTTCTAGAACCGCTTGCAATCTTAATTGCTCCTTATGCACCACACATCGCAGAAGAGCTATGGAATAAACTTGGACACACCGAAAGTATTTCTGAAGCTGCATTTCCTGTTTTTGATGCTAGTCACTTAGTAGAAAGTTCTAAAAACTACCCTATTTCTTTTAACGGGAAAATGAAGTTTACTTTAGAACTACCTTTAGACATGTCAAAGGACGAGATTGAAAAAACCGTGATGGCTCACGAAAAAACACAGATGTATTTAAATGGTCGGGAGCCTAAAAAAGTAATTATCGTTCCAGGGAAGATTGTAAATATTGTGGGGTAAGAAGTATCATTTCACATAGATATCGCTTTACCCTCAAAAGCTATTTATTGCTTTAACGAACAGTGACTTTAGTTTTAAAATGTGAGAATATGGTAAACATAGATGGCATAGAGATTATAGGATTAATAGCGGCGGCATTAACTACCGCCGCTTTTCTTCCTCAGGTTTACCAGACTTGGAAAACCAAGGATGTCTCAGGACTTAACCTATACATGCTAGCATTATTTTTTGCCGGTGTGAGCCTTTGGTTTGTTTACGGGATTTTTAAGGAAAGTCTTGCATTATTATTGGCAAACGGAATAACCATTGTATCTGTTTTTCTACTCGTGTTCTTTAAACTTAAATATGGTAAAAAATCTTCCTAATTCTAATTAACTCTATTCTTGCTACTAGAATCTTCTACAATCCTATTGCAAACTTTAGCATAACATTTACAGTATACTTTGTAACTTTAGAGGACTTAAAATAGAAAATTATGTTAGGAGGATATATGGGCTACTACATCGTTGTGGGAGCCATCGCATTAGTAAGCTGGTTAGTCAGTAACAAGCTTAAAAGTAAATTTAAGCACTACTCAAATGTACATTTACAAAACGGCATGTCTGGTGCAGAGATTGCTCAAAAGATGCTTTCAGATAATAATATAACAGATGTACGTGTTATTTCAACTCCAGGAAGATTGACAGATCACTACAATCCAAGAGATAAAACAGTGAACCTAAGTGAAGCAGTTTACAATCAGCGTAACGCAGCAGCAGCCGCGGTTGCAGCACATGAGGTTGGTCACGCTGTACAACACGCCACGGCGTACAGCTGGTTAACCATGCGCTCAAAGTTGGTTCCTGTGGTAGGAATTGCTTCAAAATTTAGCATGTGGGTTATCATTGGAGGTATAGCTTTAATGGCTACGACACAATTTGGCGGAATTTTGGCCATCGTAGGATTAGGTTTGTACGCACTTACCACCATCTTTACTTTTATTACGTTACCCGTAGAATATGATGCAAGTAATAGAGCGCTTAAATGGTTAAAAACTGAAAACATGTTGACTCCGCAAGAATATGATGGTGCAGAAGATTCCCTTAAATGGGCAGCACGTACGTATCTTGTTGCAGCGATAGGTTCACTAGCTACCTTACTTTATTTTGCATTGCAAGTTTTGGGTAGTAGGAGGTAACAGAATTAAAAAACCGCAGGAATATTTGCGTGAGGGATAGAGCGGTTACCCCACAGTAGCGGAGGTGGTTGCGTATCTTGACTAGAAGTCGAGAGAGATCGAAACCTCCGTAGCTGCGAGGAGTAGTAGCGAAAGCCCGACCCTTGTGGTCACGCCCAAGACACTTGTATAACCTGCCACAATGGCGCAATAAGTAAAGGTGATATGCAGCATAAGGGGTTTGGAGTGATATTTGACTAAATTTGTAATATAAACAGAGGATAACTCATTAAAAATATATAGTTATGGCATTAGAAATCACAGATGCAACATTTGAAGAGCAAGTATTAAAAAGCGACAAGCCCGTATTAGTAGACTTTTGGGCTGCTTGGTGTGGACCTTGTCGTATGGTAGGCCCTGTAATCGAAGAGATTGCTGGAGAGTACGAAGGAAAAGCAGTAGTAGGAAAAGTAGACGTAGATGCAAACCAAGAATTTGCAGCAAAATATGGCGTGCGTAACATACCAACAGTACTTATGTTTAAAGGTGGTGAGGTTGTAGGACGTCAAGTAGGCGTTGCACCTAAAGCTACTTACACAGAGGCAATAGACGGACTTTTATAAGCGATACCGCTTTATAAGATTATAAAAAAGGTTTGGCACAGTGCTAAGCCTTTTTGTATTTTTAGCAGGTATGAATGGAGATTTTGCTTTCGCGAAAAATTGACTCCTTCACACAACTCTATAATTTTGAATGCGGTAAAGTACCAATGCTATTACAACCGCTATGAAAACATTTAATACACCCTTTTTTTAAGGAAAACGTATGGAAAAGAAAATGAAAGTACAAGATGCAATTGATAGCCAATTGCTCAATGATAGAAAAATATTCCTTTGGGGAATGGTAGATGATAAGACGGCAAAGCATGTAGTGGATCGTTTATTATATCTAGATGCACAAGGTCATGATGAGATTCAATTATTTATAAACAGTCCTGGAGGATATGTGACTGCTGGTTTTGCTATGTATGATACCATTAAATCAATTAAGAGCCCAGTGTCTACAATTTGTACTGGTCTTGCAGCAAGTATGGGATCTATCCTTTTATCTGTAGGAGAAAAAGGGCGTCGTTTTATCCAACCACACGCTCGTGTCATGATACACCAACCTTCTGGAGGTGCTCGTGGTCAAGCCTCTGATATTGAGATTACAGCTCAAGAAATTGTAAAAACAAAAGAGCTAAGTGCAAAAATTCTTGCTGATAATTGTGGACAAGATTACGATAAAGTAATGAAAGACTTCCAGCGTGATCACTGGATGGGTGCAGATGAGTCTGTTGACTATGGGATAGTGGATGGAATTTATAAAGGGTAATTGATACCATTTTAATGCATGCTCTTGAGTATTCGTTAAAACTATTTAACTTTAGGTAATACTATTTATTAAAAAGTGCGGAAGTTAATTCCGCACTTTTTAGTTTTCTATAAAATCTCCTATCTTACATTCTAAACTTCTACGAAATGGATATCACTTCAGAATTAAATAAAACTTCGGGTTTTGGAAATCTTGAGCTGCTTGCCCGGCAGGTAGTAGAAGGTTTTATATCTGGAATGCATAAGAGTCCATTTCACGGCTTCTCTGCAGAGTTTGCAGAACACAAGATCTACAACCCTGGAGAAAGCACTAAACATATAGACTGGAAGCTCTACGCAAAAACAGATAGACTTTACACGAAGCGCTACGAAGAGGAGACAAATTTGCGCTGTCATCTTATTTTAGACAACAGTAGCTCTATGCATTATCCAGAAGTGCAAAAGTATAGTTTAGACACTCTAAATAAGATTAGCTTTTCTGCACTGGCTAGCGCCGCGATAATGAATCTTATGAAGAGACAGCGTGATGCGGTAGGTATGAGTGTTTATAGCGAAGATTATGATTTTTATACGGGAGAGAAAGGGAGTGAACGGCACCACCACATGTTGCTAGATCAATTAAGTAGTGTTCTCAACCCTGCTTTTGCTAAAGCGTCTAAAAAAACAAAAACCTACAAGCATCTTCACCTCATCGCCGAAAAGTTGAAAAGACGTTCTTTAGTATTCCTGTTTTCTGATATGTTGCAAGACGATCTGGAACAAGAACAATTATTTGAAGCCTTACAGCATTTAAAATATAACAAGCACGAGGTGGTTCTTTTTCATACCTATAGTAAAGAAAAAGAGTATAATTTTGAGTTTAATAATAGTCCACGCAAATTTGTTGATGTAGAGAGCGGTGCCTCTATAAATTTATATGCAGACAGTATACGTGACGTTTACAAAAGCGCAGTGGAAACTTATTTTAAAAATTTAGAATTGCAGTGTGCTAGATATAAAATAAAATATGTTCCTGCGGTGATTGAAAAGGGGTTCACCCCTATCTTGACGTCTTTTTTAGTGGCAAGGCAAAAATTTGTGTAAATAATTTATTTTTTTGTTTGCACAATTAAAAAGACAGTGTATATTTGCACCCGCAACAAAGCAAAGCGAGTTGCTCTCTAAGTTTTAGAGTTGAAATATTGAAAGCATTAAGACAACCTACAAGTCTATAACATAAGGGGAACGGTCTGGTAGTTCAGCTGGTTAGAATATCTGCCTGTCACGCAGGGGGTCGCGGGTTCGAGTCCCGTCCAGACCGCAATAAAAGCTCACAGTCCGTGGGCTTTTTTGGTTTAAAGTAGTAATTAATTGCTTACTTTTAAAGAAGTTGTGTTGGCCACGTCACACGTGGTAAGGGTTTGTAGTTGAACCTGATGAGAAGCTTTTCCTGTTTGGAAAGGCTTTTTTTGTTTTGTACATTTTTATTAAACATGCAGATGGGAGGAACCGCACCTGTAATAGACTTATTGCAATATACCCTCTATTAGGTATTTTACTTTAATAATCAAAAGTCTAAGTTTACTACATAACTCTTATTCATTTATAAAACGATAACATTATGAAACGATTTTTGATGATTTCTATACTACTCTTTAGTGGTTACCTATTTGCTCAGGCTGGGCCAGAAACTAAAACGAATCCTGAAAATGGAAAGAAGACTTGGTATCTTACTAATTCCTCTAAAACAAAGGCGAAAGTTGAATTAAAAAAGACAGTCTATGATTGCGATGGAAGTGTAAAGACATATACTTCTACGAAGACGGCCTATCCTGGTAGAGAATTATATTTGGACGTCTATCATAAAGTATGCTTCTCTGATGGCAAAAAAGGATATAATGAATATACCGCGCTTTCTGTAAAGAAAATAGAGTAGTGATCTACAGTTCTTAACTAGTTCTAGAAAAGATATATAAGTAGTAAACGAGCTATAAAACCTAACTTACATAATGGCCTTGTATGTTATTAGTTCCCCACTCAAACTTGAATGCATATTATCTTATGTCTAATTTGTTTTAAGTATCTGATCTTAGCATTTAGATAATACCTATGTCGTGAGAGTGGGCAATGGCATCACGACTGTTTACAAAGTATAATGTTTGAACACCTGAACTTTTTATAGTGTTTAATATAGTCTCCACAGCTGGTTTTTGTTCACTGCCAGTCCGGCGTATATAAATAGCATTTATGTTCTCAGGAAACTCTTTGCAAATACGTTCATAAATGTAGGGATCTTTTTGACTATCGTCACCCAGAAGAATATATTCTATATCAGGATAAAAGGTGATGATCTTCTTAATTTTGTCAAACTTGTGATTATGATTTCCCCCTCCTGTATTAAAGAAATCTGCTAATCCAGTTTTAATTTTTTTAAGTAAAATAACGGCCTTAGGCAACTCATATTTTTTGGAAATGGCGACAATAAAGGAATAGAGATTCCACTCACTACTAGAGACATAAAAAAAGGAATTAAAACTACCTGCCTCTAACTGCCCAGCACGGCTAAGGGCTTGATAATGTTTAGGCACATCATCAAAAACTTCTCGTTTATCTAAATTTTGCCAAAGCATCACATATAGTTTCTTGAATATATTTGAGCTATGTGACACTAGAAACGTATCGTCAATATCTGATATAATTCCATAGCAACTGGTAAAGGGTTTTAAAAATTCCCCCGTTGTTACAATGTTGAATTTTTTATGTTCACAAATGACTTCGCAAGTGTGCCAACCACTTTCTACTACATCACTATAAGGCACTTTGAATTCAAAATAACCATCATTCAGGGTTTGAGTAGTAACTGACAACGCACGAAACTTTAAAGTAACTCTAACATTATGTTGTGGTTTAATAGTAAACATCTTCAGGATTGAGTATGCATGTTTTACAGATCTTCTCTCAATACTGTATTGACTAGGAGCCCAAGAATTAAAAACATGTCCAGAAATAACAAGTTCCCTCTCATTCATATATCCTCTATAAACACTAATGTCAACTTCCATGGCTACTATCTCAAATTATATTTAACTTTATCATACTAATATAAATATATAATGGAAAAAGATCTTCTTTTAGTCATTAATCCTACAGCAGGCTCTATTGATTACAATCTAATCTTATCAACAGCCCAAGCCTTTGCTAAACTATATGATTTCAAATTAAATATATATACAACTTCTGGTGATGATGATGCTGAGGATATCAAAAAATTATTAAGAGAAACTAATTATGATCGTGTGGTAGTCGCTGGCGGTGATGGTACCATAAGAATGGTCGCAAAACTATTACTACATAGTGACCTCATTTTAGGGATACTAGCTAGTGGCTCTGCAAATGGTCTCGCCACCTCCTTAGAATATCCAACTGAACTAGATGCGCAATTTGAAATTGCCTTTAATGGAGAGAGCAAACCCATTGATACTATAGTGGTAAATGATAAGTTATGTACTCACATTGCAGACATTGGTATAAATGCAGAGCTTATTTATAATTATGATAAATCTGGATCTAGTGGCCTCCTAGGGTATGCTAGCCAGGTTTTACCCACTGTGTATAATTCTGATTACCCATTTAAATTTAATATCTCTGTAAATAACCAAACCATTAACACAGAAGGGATATTAGTCGCATTTGCAAATGGAAAAAAATATGGAACTGGTTCCATTATTAATCCAAAAGGAAAAATTAATGACGGAAAATTTGAAGTTATTGTGTTTAAAACATTAGGAGTTAAGCAAATTTTTAAAACATTTTTTGAAGGATTAAGAATTGGGGACGAGCATTTTGAAATGTATCACACCACTTCTGTATCCATAGAATGTAATGACAAAATTGCACTTCAAATTGATGGGGAATATATAGGTAAATACAGCTCCATAAAAGCCACTGTTAATCCGGCGAGTTTACTTCTAGCAATGCCAAATAGTTAAAATAGTACAATTTAATATTGTAACTGGTACGAACAAAAAAACCCACACGGACTGTGTGGGTTTTACTTACTAGCTCCTCAACTAAGACTCGAACTTAGGACCCTCTGATTAACAGTCAGATGCTCTAACCAACTGAGCTATTGAGGAGTGTTACTTTTTGTAAGCGGATGCAAATATAAAGCTTTTTTATAATCATCAAAAAGAAAAAAGAATTTTTTGAAGTTTTTTTTGAAATTTTTTTTCGGTGCCGGTTTAGAAATTAGTGTGCATTTTTAAACCTCACGTCATAAACTATTAATTCAATTATTCTTAGTGTTTGATTATCAATCAAATTCAAAAGAAGTAGTCTATTTACGACCGAAATCATTAAGGTTATGCTCTATCAAAACGAAAATTCTCTTATGTTACAGAATTATTATTTGCATCATTATTTTAATAAGTGCTTTAAATACTACTTCTCGTTATAATTAAATCCGCTTTCGCGAAAGCGTATAACTTCAAAACAGATCTAATTCAATATATTCGGCATTGAAAACACAAAAAGTTAATACGAATCCAACGCTCTATGAATGCACAATCAAATAAACCACTAAAATCATCTTTCACTAAGGAATCGCTAGAGGTTGAGCAACTCTCCTATTCTAAACAGTATAGATTCTATTACATCGCTGCAGCGATTATGATTTCATCAATATTAATCTACCAATTTTTAGAAGAAAAACCAGATGCTCAGGATTTATATGTTTCCTATTACCAAGCCTTTCCTGTGAATATTGATATCAATGAGCTCAATGCATCCTCAGACAGTTTAATTTTTCATGGATTTAATGCCTATAAAGATGGAAAGTACACTAAAGCTTCAAGTTTATTTGAAGCCTCGTTAAAACATAGGTATGATGAAGACATAGCATTTTATCTGGCTATGAGTTACATTAACAGTAATAATGAAACTCAAGACCTTTCAATGTTCAAAAAATTGAAGCAAAAGCAGTCTAAGTACATGCCACAATTATACTGGTATACTGCATTATTATATTTAAAAGCTAATGATTCCAAGGCTGCAATAAAACAATTAGACAGTCTTAGGTTAACCAAGAGTAATTTTAAAAAGCAGGCTTCTAGAAAAATTTTAAAAACATTAAAGTCTTAAAACTCAATTTTTAAAAATCAGTAAGAATTAATTTTCTTCAACCAATAAATGAGTATATAGACTTTTGAGTTTAGCAATCTTAGGGTCAATCACCACACGGCAATAGCCTTGTAATCTATTTGAATTGTAATAATCTTGATGCTCTTGAGTCGCCTCATAGAATGGAGGAAGCTCAGAAACCTCTGTAACAATTGGGTCCTCATAATACTGCTGCACCCACTTAATGACAGCCTCTGCCGTTTTCTTTTGCTCTTCGGAATGATAAAATATCACAGAGCGATACTGTGTACCACGATCGGCGCCTTGTCTATTTAACGTAGTAGGATCGTGTGTGGTCATAAAAACCGCTAGAATTTCTTCATACTTAATGATTTCTGGATCAAAGTCAAACTGAATCACTTCTGCATGTCCCGTTAGTCCAGAACAAATTTCTCGATACGTAGGATGCCCAGGAACTGATCCTCCAGCGTAGCCAGAAACCACATTAGAAACTCCTTTTAATCGTTGTATAACTGCCTCTACACACCAGAAACATCCTGCTCCTAGTGTTGCTTGTTGTATTTTACTCATTTACTTTCGTTTCTGGAACATCTATTCTGCTCCATATTTTATCTGCTTTTAATTCAAAGGTTCCGGCAAAATCCCAATTGCACTCTTCTGGTGAGATGAGAGACAAAAATGGATCTCCATTTTTTGAGCGATATAGATGATAAATTGCACCCACTATAGGTTCAAAAGAAAACTTTGCTGCATAGATTAAATTATTATACTCAAACCTCTCCATCATTTCATCATACTTGCGCTTGAGCTCTGTATACTCAGTCTTAAATTGATGATTAACCTTACTTATATTAGTGTTTTTCCAAGTTGTTACATCATCTGTAACGATTGCTGGCGCGCCAAGATTTGTTGCATAAGGTGTTAAGGCTGCATCGTAGGCTTCCTTTTCCTCATTATAAACCACCTGATCTGGTTTCTTTTTCTTCATAATAGTATTCTGAAGTTACGCTTTCGCGAAAGCGTAATCTAAACATTATCTTCTTTTTGAAATTTTGTTATGCGTGATGTGTTTTTGTCTACTACATTTAAATCTAGCATCATCCATCTCGTAGCTGCGTTTTGCCTCATGCTTTGTCGCCCTACCTTGTACCCGTGCACGCCACATTCTAAAACTACTAGGCTTCATTTCCCTACGCATAATGTCAATGACTTCTCTTTCTGAAATGCCAAATTGATAGTTAATCGCATCAAATGTTGTACGATCTTCCCAGGCCATTTCTATAATACGATCTAATTCTCTCGCTGTAAACGTTTTCTCTTCTCTTTCTTTCATGGGTAGATGGTGTTTGTATAATTTAATAGTTCTCTGGATTTTCAATAATTCTTGCAGCTCTTTTTTGATGCGCTTCTAGTGTATTTCTGTCCATTTTATCCAGTAAACTAAGCATCATCGTCATTCTATTATTATGTTCAAAATGCTTTCTTTTTTCACTTAAAAAATTCCAATAAAGGCTGTTAAACGGACAAGCATCTTCACCCGTTTTCTTGGTCACTTTATAGTGGCAACCTTTACAGTAGTTAGACATTTTATTAATATAACTACCGCTAGAGACATAGGGCTTTGTGGCAATTTTACCGCCATCTGCCCATTGGGACATTCCTCTGGTGTTTGTAATTTCTACCCACTCAATGGCGTCTATGTAGATGCCTAAATACCATTTATCTACCTCAGCCGGGTCGCACATAGTAAGCAAGGCATAGTTACCAGTAACCATTAAACGTTGTATATGGTGGGCATAGGCATCATCAAGACTATTGGTAATACTACATTTTAAGCAATTCATTTTAGTATTTCCTGTCCAGTAGAAATCGGGTAATTTATTAGTGTTTTCTAGATGGTTCGCTTTCGCGAAAGCGGGCATTTGCAACCAATACATCCCCCGCATATACTCTCGCCATCCTAAAATTTGCCGCACAAAACCTTCCACTTGACTAGTGGCTATTTCCTCCATATTTTCTCGCCAGTGGTCAATTACATAGCTAATCACTTCTTGTGGATCAATCAATTTACTATTAAGTGCAAAGCTTAGCCTGCTGTGGTATAAATACGGCTGATTGGGGTCCATAGCATCTTGATAATCTCCAAAATGAACAAGCAAGTTTTCACAGAAATAACGCAATACCGAAAGACCGTCGGCTCTTGTTGTGGGCCAGTTAAAGTGTTGTTCATTAATGCGGCCCATAGTTTCCACTTTTTGGTCTTTAAGCAGTTGTACGATGTTGCTTACATCCTTTCTAAAACCGCGCTCGTGTGGGATAAGGGTGTCGCCTTTCCACTTATTTCGGTTACTGTGGTCAAAATTCCATTTACCACCTTCTGGGTCTTTATCGTTTACCATTAAAATATCGTACTTCTTACGCATCATGCGATAGAAATATTCCATTGTGTATTGTTTCTTACCTTCAAAAAACTTGCCCAGCTCCGTTCTTGAAGTCATAAAATGCTCTGTATCGTAAGCATTTGTTGGGATCTTTATGCTTTCGCGAAAGCGAGATAATTCCTCATCAAGTCGGTACTCATCTGGTAGTTGGTATTCAAAACAGGAAATAGCTTCCTTAGTAATAAGTTGCTGAAGATTTTTTGAAAGCGATTGTGTATTCTCTGCAGCATCTAGATTATAATAAATCACACGATGACCACGATCCTCCAGCCACCCTGCAAAACTGCGCATTGTCAAGAAAAACGCCACCACTTTTTGAATGTGATGGGTCACATAATCTGTCTCTTGACGCATCTCTGCCATAAAATAGACAACCTCATCACTTTGCTCTTCATACCAAGAGTGCTTGTGATTAAGCTGGTCTCCCAAAATAAGTCGCAGCGTTCCCATTAAAAAAGTTCGTTTTGAAGCCAGCGCTGCACAAACTTACCGTTCTCATCATAGCGATCTTGCTGACTTTTGATATTAAACTTGCGATCTCTAGGATCATTACCTACACCGGCATTATACATCCAATTACAATAATTACTGTGCACATCATAATCTATAAGCACGCTTTCAAAATATGCAGCCCCTATACGCCAGTCTTGTTCTTTTTCTTTTGCAAAGTAACTGGCAACATTTTGCCTGCCGCGGTTAGACATCCAGCCACTCTCTCGCAGTTCAATCATATTGGCATTTACAAAGTCATATTCTGTAGCGCCATTAATCCAACTGTTTATAGTATTTCCTTCGGACTTCCAATGATAGTCCTTATCTAGAATTCCATTTCTTTTAAAAATCGCATTGCCATGTTTGAGACTTACGTATTTGAAAAAATCACGCCATATGAGCTCAAATATAAGCCAGTAGGTAGATTCATTTTTTTCCACTTCTTCTTCAAAGCGCTGTACTTCCCAAAATAGTTGCCGTGCAGAGATAGCTCCATTTGCTAGCCATGCCGAGAGTTTTGAGCTATAATCTTGCCCCACTAACCCATTACGTGTTTTCTTATAAGTCTTTAAATTTTTAGACTGCCAGAAGTATTCCTCTACCCGCGACCAAGCAGCTTGCTCCCCTCCTTCCCATGGAAAAGCAGACCGATTATCTTTTTGAAATTCTTCAAAACCTAAATCACTTAATGAAGGTATGCGGGTTGTTATAGACACCATATTTTCTCGTGAGAGTGGTGTCAATTCCTCCTGAATTTTTCTAACGCTGCTCTGCTTTTCACACTTCTTTCTAAATACTGTAAAGACTTTAGGTATATCATTAAAATCGGCGTAAGGGATATCCTCTGGATGGTATAAAAACTGGTCATAGTAGGTACTATGCTTTATATTTTTTAATGAAGAATCTACAGCATTTGTAACGTCATTTTCTTCTGAAGTCCATTCTTTTTGAGAATGTATTTCTGTAACACCATAATTCTCACAAAGTGTCTCAAAATTGTGCTCTGGTTTATCATGTAGAACGAGTAAAGA